>JAGQPX010000035.1 GCA_020426505.1 Planctomycetaceae bacterium
ATCAACTTAACGGAGTAGTGCTAGCTGCGTGTTTCCCTTCCTTCCACTCTGGGTAATGGGGCATGACATGCCCTCACATCAGGAGTTTCAGACCGGATTACCACGACATGCGGGCCTCGCAGCAGTCGCTTACCCCTCGCGATCTCGACATCCTCGAATGTCTGACGCTGCGGGTGCGGGTGTTCAGTCTGAGTCAGCTGGGACGGACCTGGTGGGGAGCCACCCATGACCCGGTCCGCAACGCGGCCCGCCGGATGCGGGAGCTGGTGGCCTCCGGATTCGTGGAGTCCTACTCCCTGCTCGCTCATCCGGAGTTGTCGCTGAGTGTCCCCGAATTATTCTGGACACCCGGCTCTCCGGCTCCCGATTTGGGAGCCGTCGCCTACCGGCTCCAGTCCCGCTGGACGGATCCGCAGTAGACGACCACTGTCGTCAGTGCGACGTCACTGGCGGGGAACCGATTCGGGGGACACGGGGGTCGCCGACCCAAGCGGGTTGAAGGGACACACGACCTGCATCTGGCCGCCGTCTTCCTCCAGTTCCGTCAGCGATTTCCACAGCGGGTGTCGGAGTGGATCTCCGAGGCGGAAATCGACAAACGTCGCACCCCGCGTCAGGGGCAGAAGCTCCCCGATGCCCAACTGAATACGCCCGACGGTCCGCACATCGTCGAATTCGGCGGAGCCTATGACAAACGGAAACTGACCGGCTTCCATCGCTGGTGTGCGTCCGAGCACTTGTCCTACGAGGTGTGGTAATGAGTGAAGGTCCCTCTCGCGATGACCGGCTCATGGACCATCTGGGTCTCTACCGCATCAGTCTGCGGCCCATTATTGAACGCCTGTTCTTCGACGGCAAGAACTCGGGGAACGTGATCCAGCGGCTGTTGAATCAGAAGCGGATCCAGTCCCGGAGCGGACTTCCCCGGCGAATGCGGTACTACCAACTCTCAGCCGCTGAAGCCAAGACACGTGGCTTTCCGGTGGGACGAACCGAACCGTTCGGATCTCAGGCCCTGAACACTCACCTGGGGGTACTCTGGTTCTGCTGTGCCGGTGAGACCCGGCGACATCTGGTGGAGCCGGACGATTTGCAGCGGCAATTCGGCGAAGGACTCCCCAGCGGACCGCACGCCGTCGAACAGGACTATGCGATGCACCGCCTCTGGCGACTCCGCGTCGCGGCTGCAGAAGCGGAGGACAACTCGCTGATTCGCTGGCTCAGGAAAGAGATGGCGGCCCTCAGTCGGCACTCACAATTGGCCACGCCGCTGCGGACCCGCCAATACGCCTTCATGCTGTTGGTGGATACCAAAACCCGCGTGCCCGCATTGGAACAGTCGATTCTGGAAGCAGGTCTCACGGAGGATGCACTGATTCAGGTGGAGTTCGCCCCCAGTCATCTCACTCTGGCCGAGGCCGTCAAGCAGCTATGAATGATTCGTCCCGTGGTTCCGCCTTCTCGTCAGCCGGTCGAGCCGTACGTTCTCCCGAGCCGGTCTTCGACTACGATCCGGATCAGGAAGGATTCGTTCAGGTCCAGTCTCGACAGGTGACTCGCTATTCCGTCCACACCGCCCGTAAGAGCGGGACCGAGATCAATCAGGAGCGGTTACCGCCGTTGGACAAACGAGCTGGGATGGAGTTGGCCTACCGGGAACAGCCACTCCCCCAGCGGCTGCTGATGGAGTTTGCCGACCGTTGGCTGCTGGGGCTGATGGCCGTCGTCGTGCTGATTGAGATACTGCTTGGCATCGGCTTGCCGATGATCGAACCGCTGTTGATCCCCTTGTTACTTCCGGGCTCCGGTGCGTTTGGATTCTTTATCGCCTTCGGCTTGATCATCTCCCGCAAGTTCACGCTGTTGCGAATCGTCGGTGCCCTGACGATTCCCCCACTGTCGGTGCTGCTGCTGATTGTTGTGACGCTGATCCTTCCCTGGCGGCTTCCGACGGCAGCTCTGCTCTCCGTGATCACTTTCGTGGTGCTGGCGAGGCATGGCAAAGACATGTTTCGCTTCTACGACGAATGGCAACTGACGGCTCCACACCTGACGACCAGGACACGGCACCAGAACCGACTCGACGACGTCATCGGACCGGACTTGGTCACGGCGGCCCTTGTGCTTGCGATTGCCGTGCTGTTCCCCTACTTCTCCCCGCTACTGGCGTTTGCCGGTGTCCTCGGTGTGTTGGGACTGTCGTTTATCATGCAATGGACGCTTGTCGGCATCGGTCTCCCGTCGCTGTTTGATGAGTTTCGTCGCCTGTTGGCTCAGTATCTGACTTATGGGCGGATGACGAGCGGTGCCCCCGGTATCTGGCTCCCGTCGACGACGGTCAATCGTCGCATGTTTCGCCTGCTGCTGATCGTGTCCGTCTTGACCGTGACGTTTACTGTGGCCTTGCAGGCCTTCTTCCCCTGGGACATTCCCTTTCTGTTCCGTGCCCCGTTCAAGGAACTGGCCGCGACCGAGCGACTGGCCGAGACGCACGGGTGGTTGCGCGTCGCCGCTCCGGCCGTGTTGCGAGGCGATCTTCGGTTTCTGTGGTGCCTGCCGATCGCTCTGACGTTGGCGATGGTCATCCCCACGCTGTTTCTGTTCGTGCTGTTTCTCCGTCCGCTGGGCCAAGCCCACGAACGTCGACTGGCTGCGACGCGTGAGTGGGACCGGGATGACCGTCCCGAATGGCAATGGTACGTCGATCGGCTGCGGTCCTCCGCCCATGTCACTGCCGATCCACTCAGCCAACAACCGATCGACGAACGAGGACATCTCTTTCTCGGTGTTGAGCCGCAGGCCGACTACCCGGTCCTGCTCGACAAACGCATTCTTTCCGAGCATGCCTACATCGTGGGCGAGTCGGGCAGCGGCAAGACAAGTCTCGGACTGATGCCCCTGTTGATCCAACTCTTGCGGAGCGACTCACCCGGTCCGGGTACCGAACCTCCGCCTCCGCCCGCCCAGATTGGCAAAGTCCGTGTCAAACTCAAGTGCAAGAAGTGCGGCTCGGCTCTCAACGCCTGGGGACCGGAAGGACCGATGACGTTTACCTGTCCCAAGTGTCAGTCGGAAGTGCTGGTCCAACTCAAATCCCGCACGGTCCCCCAACAGGAGCCGCCTCCGCCGATCGTGATTCTCGACCTCAAAGGAGACCCGGCACTGTTTCAGACCATGCGGGCAGAGGCCGAAGTCCGCCAACCGGGATCGTTTCGCTGGTTCACTCCGGAACCGGGCAAGTCGTCCCACTACTTCAATCCGTTCGATGATTTCACCAGCGACCAAAGGAGCATCGTTCAGGTCTGTGAACTGTTTCTGGAATCGCTGGGCCTCTCGCATGGCGAAGGTTACGGACGCTCGTACTTCACGCGGCAAAGCCGTCTGGCTTTGCTGGATGCACTCAAGTCGGACCCACCGCCCCGTTCGTTCGAGGAACTGAACCAAATCGTGGCCGAGATGATGCGGCTGCGTCCGAACGATTACGCCAACATCGGTGAACTCCTCTCGACGCTTCGCGTATTGGGCGAGTATCCGCAGCTATCGATGTTCCAGCCGTTGGAAGATCCGTCACAGGCGATCCACATGCCGTCCGTGTTAGAGCAACGGCAGGTGGTCTACTTCTGGCTTCCGGCCGCACTGGAGAGTGTGAGCGTTCGCGAGATCGGCAAGCTCGCCTTGTACTCGCTCCTGTCGGCGGCCATCGCCCGGCAGCGGGAGGGAAAACCGGTCAGGCAATCGTATCTGGTGATCGATGAGTTTCAGCGGATCGCCGGTGAGAACTTCAAGATCATTCTGGAACAGGCTCGCAGCTTCGGCATCGGACTCATTCTGGCCAATCAATCGCTGGCAGACCTGCGTGTTCCCAGTGGTGACCTCCGCCCCACCGTCCTCACCAACACGCGGGCCAAGATGTACTTCTCCATCTCCGACCCGTTCGAGATGCGAAACCTGCAATCGACGTCGGGCGAGGAACTGGTCGAGATTCAGTCCTGGAGCGAGGGCGAACAATCGGGACTGACGATCCAGGGACAGAACTCGCTCAAACCGCGACTGACCGTGAACGATATCCTGAGCGTCAGTGATCATCCGCTTGATTACTTCTTTCAGGTCTCACGCGGCAGTGGGTATACGCAGTTCGGCGGACTGCCGATCCGTGTCCGCACCAACTACCCGATCAGTGCCAAGCTGTATCGGGAACGCTTTGACGCGATCGGTTGGCCGGAGTTCGAGCCGTATCAGTTGCAGGGAGGAGCCGGTGTCGTTGGGGACGAAGGACCTGAAGAGATGGAACGCCGTCGCGAAGAATACGTCCGCGACTTCGACGATCGGCTCCGCGACCTCTACGAGGATTACGACAGCCGCTTCCGCACACCTCGTGACGCGGAGAACCCATCCCAGAACTCGACCTGAGCCGGGTGAAGCACTCACCTCACACGTAGACAGCCCATCGGTTCTGCTGTCCGAGGGATCATGTCCCGAGGTATGACTGCTTGTGAAGCGATCACCAGTACCGACGCCGAATCACGATCGCTGCACTCAGGACCACCCAGACCCCCATCGCATGTGGTGAATAGACTGCCAACAATGGCAGAGGCAGAAGCATCCAGAAGTTCATCCGACTCGAATGCCACACGTCCACTGAAATGTCACGCTCCCGACGGAATAAGTAGGAATCTGTCAGCGGATCAGGGATCAGCTGCACGCATCGGCGTCCCCAGCACTGGTCTCGTTTCGGAACAACGAACTGACACGGGTGTGCTCTTCCTAGGCGCTGGAGCAAGAGTCCCCAGCAAGAGATTACCTCGGAGGCTGGCAGCTGAGTCGCCATACGTGCGACACACGTGACCGTGGCGATTGCTCCTCTTCGCAGAACGGTCAGAGACCAACTCGGAAGCTCAAACATACCCATCCACTTTCGTGTGACTTGATGTTGAAATCAAACGAACAATTCACCAATGTGGCGCCACAAACATTGGTGGATCAGCACGACGCACGGCAGTGCTAACCTCCGAAGTTCGGTGCCGATCGGAAATTGGCCAGTCATGGCAGCTTCTTTTGAAGGATCACCGTGAGTGGAGTCCTGAGCAGGAACGAGGAATGTGCATCCAATCATCCAAATGGCCAGAAGAACAACGATTGCTACAACCGCTTGCCATCCCAGTCCGGCACCAATCAATAACCATGAGGGGCAATCAAATTGAGGAGGCGGTTGTAGTGTTGCGCGGCAGGCCCTGTTCATGATCTGAGGAAGGAATGACACAAGTCCCGCTGCCAACAGTCCCCAGGCGGAAGTCATTGCGGCTTTTGGGACTGTATAGGTCACCGCTTGATTCCCGACCGTGTCGTACGGCCAGGGCAACAAGTGTCGGAACAGCAATGGTGCACCGATTGTGATGGCAAGCATGAATCCGGATGTCGGAACTGGGACTCTCTTGCCGTCACGACGAATCATCGCCCAGGAAAACACCGTACACAGAAGCATGCAGTGGTATGCGTACAAACCGACCAAGTCCCACTTGGTGTAAAACAGAATCCACTGCACACCGACATAGGAATTGATACTTCTCATGGGCAGATTGGCTCCGCCGGAAATGAGTTCCACGAAGAACAGCAACAGAAATATGAGCCCGACGATGCCTTCCACGATGGGATACCGCTCCGAAATCTCCTCCTGGCAATTGCGGCATCGGCCGTTGAGCCGTAACCATCCGACGAGCGGAAGATTGTCACTCGCAAGGATGGGAACACCGCAACTTGGGCAGTGAGAGCGTTGGGTAATCACCGAGATTCTGCGCGGAACACGGTAGATGACGACATTCAAAAAACTTCCCACGGCTGTTCCAACGATCAAAAACCACAATCCAGAGACCGACTCGACGAACTTGAACACCACGTTCTGTGAGAGCGTCAATCGATCCATCGCGAGAATGGGCTCGTCCAGTGGACTCAGGGTAATGACCAGTTCTTGCAAGAGAGGCACGACGATCGAGTAGGTTGCAATGAATCCCACCGTTCCGTAGCCCAGGATTCTCAGTCCTTGCTGCCTCACGATCTCAGCGAGCCGCTGACCACGTAACTCAAAGAGTTCCCAGAGGTCCAGCGCGAAGACGAAACCCAGGATGCAGCCAAGCATGAACGCTGAGAATGGTCCGGACACAAGCCATCCGGGAAGCCCTTCGATTTCGGTCTTGTCGACTGCCAGCGAAGCTCCAAGAAATGCCAGCGTGATGACGGGCGTGGTCAACAGCTCGGAACCGATTCCGACAACTCTCACCATTGCCCAGACGGCCGCAGCAGCAATTGCGATTCGCGTTGCCACATCAGGTGAGTAGCACAACCACCCAATGGCAAGAAAACCTGTGTGGACAGCCAAGAGCATTGCCAGGTATTCACCGGGTAACGATCGATAGAGCAGTCCCGATGAGCAAAGCGGGGTCTGCTGAGGTTCGCATTCCGAACTCAGCAAGTTCTGATGTCTGACGTCAGTATTCCACACTGGATGAACGGTCATGTCTCGATGTCACTTCGACGGTGTACGTTGATGAACACGAATGGATCGATGTCACTCGTCATCAATTGATGGCAACACACACTTTCTCATCGAACAAACAACCCGGTGGATTCAATCACCAGAAAGCCAGACTCGTCGAGCGAAGCGGTTCCGGTCGCGACGACGATGTCGTCCTTCTCGACATCGAGGAGGTCTGTCGCAGGAATTGAGATGCGTTCTCCACTCTTGTCCACGAGATGCACGATTGCCATCGAATCGTGGAGCTTCCATTTGTGTCGGCAAAAGGGACACGTGCTTGGGTCGTGGTCGGGTCCGACGTTGTAGTGTGAGTCTGGCATCCCTTCAGAAACGTAGAAGGACGCGGAGCCGTCGATCCACCATTGCGATAATTCGCGTGTTCCAATTCGCCCAGTCAGCACGACATTCGTCTTGGAGTTAATCTCGCTGCGCGCACTCTCGATCGTGACAGACCCTGCGGGTTCTTCTCGCAGGAGAAGGTTGTTCCGGTACTTCGTCACCTGTGGGTCCTCAGCCGGTGTGCACCCGGTGACCAGGAGAGCAATGAAGGGAATCACCGGACTCCAGTTACTCGGTCGTTTCATCAGCATGGGCTTCCTCGACAGCAGGAGTGGAGATGCTCTTCAAGGTTTTGAGAGCCGTCTCGATTTCAGATGAGACTTCGTCGTACGACTTGCCCTCACGACTGTGCATCGTGTCATCGATAGCGCCGTAGAGTTCAAACAGCTTGTCGACAGCCTGTTGCACGGACGTCTGCTGCTCTTCGGTCATCTCCGTTTTGGGGGCCAGGGCCGCAACGTCCTCCAGGAGATGGCCGATTTCGTGGAGCGGGTCGTGTGCCGTCTCGTCGTCCTTTGCGGCGAATGCTGTGCGAATCGTCTGGTCCAGACTGACCAGCTGCTCGACCGCTTGCTGATACGTTTCCGGACGCGATTCGTGATCTTCGTGATCATGATCATGGGCGTTCGCATCAGGGGTTGGTGACTGTGGTGTCGCAGGCCCAATACAGCCGATGATGAGTCCAAGATTTCCAAAGACCAGGACCGTCAGAAAAACTCTTGTCGTTCGAGACACTTTTCTTTCCTTCTCTCTTTGTGGTTGAGGCATTAGTGATGAGCTCCACCACCTGTACAGACGATCGCAGCCGGGGTGCCGCCGACTTGGAGTACCATTTTGGCCCTGAGGTCCGAGAGCGACACGACTGTGAGTGTTCCATCACCAGGGTTTGTGAAGCAGGCAAATCGTCCGTCCGGGTCGAAACAGATCGAATGGTGGCCATGATGGCCTTCGATCTTGCTCGCACCGACTGTCATCGTGGTCACCACACGTGCATCAGCAAAGTGACGATCACGGTTGGGGTCCAGATCGATGATTGTCAGCTTCTCCTCAATGTCACCCTCTTTGCAGTCCTGAAAAACAAATGCGTATCGCTTCGCTGAGCGCGTCTTGATGATGGATGGCGTGACCAGCGAAAGGCCATCGGTGACGTCGATTGGCACCTTGAATACTTTCGGCTCAGCTGCCTGAGCATCAATCAGGCAGAAGGCGGACGAGTCAGCGTTGCCCGTGGTGAACATCACCCAATTGCGGTGGTTGACGAAAGCGCCGGTGCGCATTGGTTTTTCGGATTCCTTGTCCTTCCCCAGGGAGATGTGATGGACCTTGACGGAATCGGCTGTTTGTTGAGTCTGCAAATCTGCATCAACCCAGCAGACGCCGTCAGCGGGGGCAAAGAACACGCGTCCTGAGTTCTCAGTGGCTCCGTGGATGACGCCCGTGGGGAGATTGAACGTGTAGGCAATGCTGTCCGCGGTGGGCTTCTGCAGATTGACGACATCCACTCGTCCCTGATTGGGGCCACCTCCGTCGATCCATGTGGAGTAACAGACCGCGTTATCAACGGCTGCCATCGTGATGTGGTTGCCTCCCCCCGTGAAGAACTGGCTGCTCTGATTTGAGGACTTCAACCCCTCCGGAGTGAGTCGCGTGAAGCCGTTCTTCTGATCGTTGGCCAGGAAGAACTTCTCGTCGTAAACGTACAGATGAGCCGGGTTGCCCTGATCCTTGTCCAGCTGACTCTTTTGGACCAGAGGCGATGAGACGTATTGCCAGTCCGAATGATTCCCATGGGGGACCTCACGGACGCCCGTATCAACTGCCACCCAGCCGCTCTGGTATTCCCCCTTTTCCTGATCGCGAACTCCGACCAACAGGATGCCATCGAGAGCCTCCATCTGGACGAGGTCCTGTTTTTCGACATCGAGCTTGGGGAATCCACTAACACCCTCGGGCTGGACTCGCCATTGCGGGCCCTCGAACAGATCGGCCCACTTGAGCGAATCGTCGCTCCGATCTTGCCAAAAGATTCTGGTGACGCGTCCATGTGGTGCAACTTGAGTGGCAGGGTCAGACGCTTGAAGGAATTGACTTGGCGATATTGCGATCAGCAACAACAGCAGTGGTATGTAGATGTTTTTCATGAGGACATTGAAGGTCTTGCAGGGAGTGTGAGATACGTTGTGAGTCATCTTCAGTCTTCGATTGATTTGATGGGGTTGAGTAGGAATGGATCGGTGCCAGGGATTGCGCATCAGCCTCCAAGAAACGGAGCCCCGTTCCCTTCAAGGAGGGTCACGCCTTGGCGACTAAACTCCAGACACAGCCATTCGGCACCATCTCCTCCGGGACGAACCCAGTAGTAGCGGCGTCCCTTGCGATCAGCCTCAAACACGACCGGGTCACCATCGATGATCGAGTTCTCGGTCATGGACTGATTCTCCTGAAAGAATCTCTGCAGGAGGGTCATGTCCGGTTCTGACAGACCATCGAGCTTTTCCCAGGTGGCGTCTTCTTCAACAAAATTCTCCGGTACCTTGATCTGCGCGGATGCTTCCAGCAAAACCTCACCATCGGATGAACAGCTTTGAGTGATGCCCAGAACAACCGCAGTGAACATCAGCAAACAATGATTCATTCGTTCCATGACTAACCTCCTCCTGCTGTATCTGCGTGATTGGACGTTGCATCGCGAGAGACGGCAAAGAGTCGAGTTCCGGTCCGGATAACAATTACACCGTCAGCGGCAGCGACCCCGTAGACGATTGGATCGCGGGCACCTTCACGGGACCCGGCTCGGCGTTCTCGAAAGCTCTCATCCATCGCTTTCATTTCGGCTTCGTCCAACTGGTCGTCGTCGTTGAGATCACCACCCTTTGCCATGCGTTGGAATCTCGGCGGGACTTCGTCTTTCGTCAGCACACCGTCGCCGTTCTTGTCTCCCGCAAGCAACATGGCCAACAAGCCTCTCGGTTGCTGACCGGCCTCACTGGTTTGAGCGACATCGGAAGGATTTTCCGCTTCGTTCTCAGAAGATTGCTGATGACCATGCCCACTGCCTGTCGACTCAACATACGTTTCCGGTTTTGGTGGGTTGTCAGCACTCCACAGTTGGCTGACCGCGACGCGCTCGAACTCCGGGCCGGACCGGATCACGTGCGTTTCACCGTTCTTGCCGAAGAAGTAGATGTGGTCACCTGCGACCATCGGTGTTGCCCAGCATGAGCAACCGAGACGCTTGGTGTAGTGACGTTCCCCTGAATTCAGATCCAGACAGGTCAACACGCCTGCCTTGTTGAGGAAGTAGGCACACCCGTCCGCGACGACCGGACTGGCATAGTCGGACAGCACCGTCTCTGCTCGCCACTCGACGTCGTAGCTATCGTCAGTGAGTCGCAGACAAAGATTGGACTTCGCTGCCGCACTCGATTCACCAAACTCCGGCAACCGGGCACCAATGAGAAGATGGTCTCCCTGAGACGTCGGGGAGGGAACGGTGTTCCCCTCCAAACCTTCCAACGTCCAAAGAACTTGGCCGGAACTGGCTTCGTAGGCCGTCACCGAACCTGCCGAGCTGACAATCACGCGCGGACCGTTCTGTGAGGTGACGACAATCGGGGACGACCATGAACTCCCCGATGGCCGATCGACTTTCCAGCGAGTCCGGCCGGACGACTTCTCGATCGCCAGCAGGTAGGACGGCCCCTGATGCTCCAGCGAGATGATGACGAGTTCGTCAGTTTGCGAGGGCGAACTCCCCAATCCATGATTGTTCGTGAATGGCCCCAGATCAGCGGCCAGATCACGATGCCACTGCACTTCGCCCTCATGGTTCAGAGCAACGAGATCGCCCCCCTCGAAGAACACATAAACCCCGTCCGCATCCACAACGGGTGTGGGTGCGGCGCGGGAGTGCATATAGTTTGAGGCGGACTCGGTGGCAGCCTCAAATTCATGCGCCCAAAGCGATGTTCCGCTTTGCAAGTCCCAACAACTGACACAGCAGGTTTCCTTCATTGGCCCGATGACCGTGGACACAAAGACCTTGTGCCCGTAAATCACCGGGGTTGACTGGCCGTATCCGTTCAGTTCCTGCTGCCAGAGAATTGCATCATCGGGAGCCCAGGATGTCGGAAAATCTCCAGTGACACGCGACGCGCCGCCGTTGCGAAACGACAGCCACTTCGATGGCTCTGTCCCTTCCGCGAACGTCTGTCTGGCAAAGCAAATGACAAGTCCCACGGAAAGGAACGAGTGAATGATCCTAGTTTGCATGGTTAGATTCCTGTTTCAATGAAGGTTTGTCTGAGATGCCGCATGCATCAAAATTCACCCAGAACGACCCCGTCATTTCGCGCAAAGAGGTTGCGGAGCACTTCGAGGTCAACACTCTCGCCGATAAAATGCACACTGCCATCGCACAGAGAAATCTGGGCACCACCCGCATGCATGCTGCGGGGGCCGGTGATCACTTCTCCGTGGTGGGTCACATCCGGTTCGTCAGAATTCGGCGGCAGATAACCGTTGACGAGCGAGTTGTAGCCCGTGCTGCTAATCCATGCGCCAGCCCGGCGTCCCTCGTATCTGGTCGCTGGGCGAGAGAACAGATCATCGGATGTCGCACTGCATGGACCTCCCCCACTGACGCGTCTCATGCGACGTTGCGGATCTGCATCCCCCAGCGTCAACGAATCGGGCTCCCGGTCACCGAAGAGCGTCTCCGCCATGAACACCGTGTTACTGGTGCCGTCGGTGACATCACGGAACTTCGTGTGCGAACCACGCCAGAAAAGACCATCATTTTCACTGGAGCAATACTGCGTATCGTTTCCAGACCCCCCGTTGACGAGGTAGTTGCCACCGGCCCAACGATCATCGTTGTCGTCGACATAAAACGGGTTGCCGGAGTCACTGGGGCACATCATCACCGAGAGTGTTTGGACAGCAACCGGTGTGAGATCGGGATTTTGCACTGGTGCCCAAGGGAAGCCGGTCAAGAGAGGTTGTGAGAAGTCGATCAGACCATGCAGGTTGGCCTGATCGAGGTACGGAAGGAGTTGGGCCTGAGCGGAATAGCCATAAAGCGATTCGCCCGCCTGCAAGGGGAACGACTGGTGCGTGTCGTGATAGTTATGTGCAGCCAGCGCGAGCTGTTTAAGATTGTTCTTACACTGTGTCCGCCGGGCCGCAGCACGGGCCTGCTGAACGGCCGGAAGCAAGAGTGCAATCAGAATGGCAATGATGGCAATCACCACAAGCAGTTCGATGAGCGTGAACCCTTTGCGGTGTCGATATGAAGTCTTCATGGTTTTCTGCTTTTCCTTGAGTCAATTGGAGGCTCTGATGACGAACGGTGCGCGCACAACGGTGGTGTGCGCGTGAAATCGCACTAATGACAGAGGGATATGCGTGCTCAACGTGTCGAGGTTTTCGACAACGGTGGAGAGGTGAGCGGGGCTCCGCTACGGCAGCGCAACAGCGCAGGACTGGTCGGACCTTTTGTAACGCAGTGCGCCAACCGCAACGGAGTTCCCGATCAGATCAGCGGAACCTCGACCAATCCCCCAACCCGCGTCGCGACTGACGAGTAATTAACACATCCCCGTGAATACGACGGGCGTATCAAATCATCGCAGAAGCACGACAGCCGTTGGCTGGTCGGTATCGATCCGCTCACGCAGAGGAACTAACCGGCAAAGCAGAGGGGCGGTCCACGCGACTCGTAGCAGGCGACGAACCTGGGCGCCACCAAGCGATTAGGAAGCGGCTGAGTCTCATCAGACAACTCGCCGCTTGATAGCAAGATCACCAAAGTGACGGGGGCCTGGGCTTGCCCAACCCAGCGACAGATTTGGCAATCGTCATTATCGTGATCTGGAGCTGCTGGGGAGTCCGAATTCTGTGAGGAACTCGAATGTTGACAGTGAGCGTGGTGATGACGGCAGCAGGACTGCTGCTGTGAGTGAGAATGGCACGTCTCTTCAGCAGACTGATGACATGATTGGTGATCGCAGCAGGACACACCATGCCAAGCACTCCCACCCATCCAAAGCAGGGTGTAGGCGGCAATCAGCGACCAAGAGCCAAATTGTCGGACGGCTGCGCGCATTTCGAAGTCGTAAAAATCGCTTGAAGCGGCCGACCAGTCGCTGACGTACGATAATCGCCGTTTTCTGTTCGCTGTCAAGTCATGAGTCAAGAAATATCCACACGCAGGAATGGAAATCTCAACCAGCGAAGATCGGCTGATTGTTGTTCCTGCTGGTCACAGTGCACAGGAGCCTCCAAGCCATGGAGGTTTTGGCGGAGATCCATGATCGCATCAAATCCGAGAAACCGTGGTCAAATCTCTCGATGATTCCTCCACGAACCCTCGTTCAGTCGGTCGTATTAGAAGTGGCCAATCACTTCGCCGTCCTTGCGGTTGCACAGGCGACCAAATAGCTCGACGTCGATCGCGTTACTCACGGCCCGCACGCTGCCATCGCTCAGCGCGAAATTGCACACACCCGGGTGCCAGCTTCCGAACGAGTAAAGCCGCGTATCGACGTAATCTGGTCCTGTTGCCAGTGGCACGCCCGGTCCGCCGATTCGCGTGCTGAACGAGAAGTGCCAGCCGTCATAGATGCAGCCGTTGTCGGGGACGACGTTCAGCTTATCACGTTGGACGTGGGCTTCCCCCACAAGCATGGTGTTGCTCGTGCCATCAGTGATGTCACGGATGCGAATCTTGTCAATCCAGTCGCGTGGAGTGTTGTCCGCGCAAAATGCGCGGCTGCCGATGAGGACTCCGGTTCCCAGCCCTCCCCAGTAGAAGTCGGTCGTGAATCCAAACGCTCCTGGAGAGAGGTCACCGTGGTTTCCAGCATAGTCGCCCGTCGCTCCACCATAGAACTGCTGCAGCCCTTGGCATCCGCAGGACGCCGTGATCACGACCGACGACGTCTCGCATGAAGCCGAATCGATACCACGGCGCTCCGGACAGAGGAAGACCGACACCGGCTGATGCCGCGTGTCTTCATCATGCTGTTGGAACGGGATGCGCACGTCCCACTCGTGGGCCAGATTGGCCTGCTCGATAAATGGCAGGATTCGCACGAACCAACTGGGGTACTCGCGACCACAGGAGAATTCAACCGGATCGGCCGGTCGCCACATGATTCGCCCTGGTGGAAACGCATCGTAAGTGTCGTGAAAGTGATGAGTCGCGAGTGCAATCTGCTTGAGATTGTTCTTGCACTGTGTCCGCCGGGCAGCTGCCCGAGCCTGCTGAACAGCCGGTAGCAACAAGGCCATCAGGATGGCGATGATGGCAATCACCACAAGCAACTCAATCGACGTAAACGCCGATCGACCCGAGTTTGATCGATACACCAACGGTGCCATTTAGGCCTCAGCCAGATGCAATGGACTACGAGAACCGACCAATCCTCGTCAATAAGTCTCTCATTCATCGACACCTGTTGCCAGTCCAAAACTCTCGCTTGCCACGAGGGGACGAGCGAGAAGCATTGGATTGACGGCAGCAGCGTCCAGACATGAACTCAAGATCGCTCATGCCATCCTCCGCGTAGAACTCGGTTTGCTGAAAGGAGTGCGAATTATTTGATGTCTTACAGGTTTTGCGGTTAGCTACTCGCGTCAAAAAGATTGGTTGGGACTTGACATTCGTTGCAGGCCAAATAACACTTCATGAGGTTCTGGTCGGACCGACAATTGTTTGATTGACTTGTCGATGCGCTATTTCACGATCAGCATTCTGCTTACGCTGCATGCGGCGGCCTCTTTTCTGGGGCACGCTGGTCTTCATGCGTTGGAAGGCACTGCGGGCTGTCATCACTCCTGCCATACTGCGACTTCCGACCACAATCACGGTTGTTCGCACCATCACTGTGGTCATTACCACGGACCTGCTCCTGCGGACGAACGCACTACTGATTCGTCCAAGGAACAACCTTCACGGCATGCTCCAAGTGAGCACGACCACGAAAACTGTGTCATTTGCCAATGGCACATTCAGGCGAAAGTTTCAGTGGCGGCACCGGTTGTGGTCGTCCTTGATGCTCCGAATCTCGATTCAGCAGCAGTCGAGGAGACTCTCGGCACCTGCCTGACAACTCACGCCGTCCGCTCACGCGGCCCCCCGCACTGCGGGTAATTCTCTTCAGCTCGTCACCGGCTGACTCTGCGCACACTTTGTGAGATTCCGCTGGGTTCTTCGAGCAACCCCTTCATCTTGAGCTGCGCATGGCAGTTCGTTGAGTGTGGGATCATTCATATTTCAACGTTCATTGTGACGCGATTGCGTTCACACGGACGATGATCTGACGGCACAGTTGTGTCGTTCATCATTCTTGATTGATTGTTTCCTTTTCTTTTTCGTCATTGCCCGGTTGGGCAGGGAGTAACGCTATGCAAAATCGTCGAAGAGCATTTACGCTCATTGAGCTACTCGTGGTGATTGCCATCATCGCCATCCTGATTGCCTTGTTGTTGCCAGCCGTTCAGCAGGCGCGAGAGGCAGCCCGTCGCACCCAGTGTCGCAACAATCTCAAGCAAATCGGCTTGGCACTCCACAACTATCACGACATCTTTCAGATGTTCCCTCCCGGATGGATTGCCGTCGATGCCGGTGTCTCATCCGCTCACGAGGGAACCAGCGGAATCGGCTGGGCGGCGATGATTCTGCCACAACTGGAGCAGTCGAACGTCTATCAACAGTTTGACGCAAACGTCAGTATCGCCGACCCGGCCAACGACGAGTTTCGCGACAATCGCCTGTCGGTGTTCCGCTGTCCGTCTGACGCTCAGCCGGAGACTTGGGAGATCGAAGAGGAAGGCATGCCCGGCAATGTCCTCGCCGAACTGCCGATCGCGAACTACATCGGAGCTTTCGGAACCGAAGAACTCGACGGGTGCGAAAATGCGCCAGGTACTGATCCGGTCAACGCCAGCGGTCAATGCATCGGTGATGGGTCGCTGTACCACAACAGCAGCACCCGCATCCGCAGCTATATCGACGGAACGAGCAACACGTTTCTTGTCGGCGAACGTCGCACTGATGAGGACCAGGGTTGGTACTCAACGTGGGTCGGCATGGTCCCGGAAGGCGAAGAGGCATTTCAGCGTGTCCTTGGCTCCGCTGATCATCCACCGAACGATCCTGCGGCCCACTTCGACGATTTCAGCAGCCCGCACACGGGCGGTGCGTTCTTTGTATGGGGCGACGGCAGCGTCAGCTTTATCTCAGACAGCATTGACGGAGACATGTATAAGGCCTTGGGAACCATCAGCGGAGGTGAAGTCGCCACTAACTTCTGAGTGAGAGTTTGTCAGTGGAAACTCGTCGGCGACTCACGAAGCGCGTGCTGCGCATCGTGAGCCGGGGTGATACACCTCTCGTCGAATCTTTGATTCTCAACTCATCACTCGGAGGCTGTCATGTCTGTCGGTTTATTGACTGAATCTCAAGGCCCACCGCCTGTCACGGAACGACTCACCCGGCTTCTCAACCACGACTTCTGCCCAAAGGCCAATCGTTGGGTCTATTGGATGAAGAACCCGATCTGGGGACTCGTTCTCGCGACAGGGATCTCGGCGATCTGTGGATACATTGTGAATCCACAGTGCTACCTGATCACTCTCGCACTTGCGATCGTCATTGTACTTGGGATTGTCTGGCCCTGGGTCGCCGTGCGTGGGATCGATTGTTCGATCTCATTCGACCAAAAACGCGTTCGTGAGAATGAGGTGGCGCGCGTCATCCTCCAGGTCACCAACCGCTGGCCGTGGCCTGTCTGGGGTTTGACACTTCACAAAGGCTTCGCCGGATTGGAAAGCGACGCGTCGACTGCTGGAACCGCTCTAGCGTACGTTCCCGGGTGGTCCAAGGCGGAGTATGTCTGGGAGTTTCGACCAAGTTGTCGGGGAGTCTATCCGACGAAGGCGCCGCAGATCGAAACGACGTTCCCCTTCGGGCTTTACAAATCAGAATCGCCGGTCTTGTCACGCGGGACATTGATCGTCTGGCCGAAGACAGTCACTCTTCGTCAACTGCCCGATAGTGAGGACCTGCGGCTGTCCGAGGATCGCTTCACGGATCGCCGGGCGGGCGACTTTGGTGACACGCTGGGCACACGTCCGTTTCGGGCAGGTGACTCGCTTCGGCGTGTCCACTGGGTGCAGACGGCCCGTCAACATTCGCTGATCGTCACCGAGCGGCAGGCTCCCGCAACAACCGCAGTCCGGGTGATTGTCGACACGACATCCAATGGCGCATCGGATGGTGATGCACGTGACGCTCAAGAAACGGTGCTGCGTGTGGCTGCCAGTATCTGTGAGTCGCTCTACAAGCATCATGCGTACGTGGAGTGCGTTCTCGGATCAACCAGAGTGCCCTGTGGACAGGATGTCTCGGCCTATCGTTCGCTGATGGACGAATTGGCAAAGGTTCAATTTGGAGCCGTTGATCCCACTGGTGAAGCGAAGTGTCGAAAGCAGGCCCGGGGTGGCGACATGCTGGAAATCTTCGTCACGACAGCCGGAGACGTGTTGCAATCGAATCAGCGACAGCGTGTCATCCTTGTCTCTCCTGAGCAACAGGACGGGGCTGCACATGTGTGCCCCTGGCTGACGGTTCCCGGAGATGGCAACTGGTCTCAGCGACTCCCCCGGTTGTGGAAGAGTGCCTGCCATGCTGCCTGAAATCACACGCTCCTCCAGCCCCGCGTTGCATGCAGGTCTGATCGCGCTCGCATTGCTGGCAGCGGCGACGTTCACATTGGCGGATGCAGACGGAGAAAGTTCGGCTCTCTGGCTCGCAGTCTCCCTGCTGGGGCAATCGGGAGTCGCGCTGGTTGCTGCCCGGCATGTGCGCAAGCTCGATCGATCATTGGACAAGGCGCCTTGGGTCTCGCCAGTGCTGTTGATTGTTTTCGCAATCAGTCTGGCCTGGGAGCCACTTCAACGATCGTTGTGGGGCACGGGGCGTCCCTTCGAGGCTATCACGATCTTCAGTTTGAAGAACGTGATGCTGGCCATGTCAGCGGTCGCCTGCTGGCACCGGTACGGAGCCTGGACTCTTCTGACCAGCTTGTTTGTCATCATCTTCAGTGCGTCGATGGCGTCGAGTCCTGCCATTCGCCTGATGGTGGTTCTCTATGTGGTGGGCATTGTCCTCTATCTGTCAGTGGCCAATTGGGAGTCACTCCGCAGCCGACTCCTCCCCACGGCTGACAACGCAAGGCTGCCGCGTAACTGGCTGATCGCCTTCACATTGCTTCTGGTGACCGGATTGTCGCTGGTGAGCGTCACCGAGAATTCGGTCGCCTCGGCTGTGAGAGGCTGGGTGCCGAGTTCTGGGGGGACGGGAGGCAGCGACCCGTTTGCTCGCAACGGCGTCGGCGACGGCGAAGCGCTGGTCGCCGGCACGGACAACATACAGAGCTTCGCTCCCATCGATGATGCGCCGTTTCTCCAGGACGACAAACCGAGTCTGTACGACGTCATGGACGATTCCTACGAAGAACCTGTCATCTCCAAGGAGATTCAACGCTCGGTCGCCTTGCCGCCGGAGTTTGCCAGCCGCATCAAGGAGCATGCTCACTCACGGACCGAAAAAGCTTCGCGCGAGTTCTCCACACTGCGGAAGTCGAAGGAAGCATCGAAATCCAAGGTTTCAGACATCAAAAGCACTGCATTGTTCCATGTCGCCGGCAGGACTCCGCTGCATTTGCGAATGGAGACCTACGACCTGTTCGATGGGGTGAACTGGCATCCTGTTCCAGACGATGAGCGTGTGACGGAAACCCGGATGATCGAGCGTGACGGTCGACATTGGGTGGATGTTAACTCGACTCCCAGCGTGATCGAATCCTTCTGGGGACCAGAATCTCACGCCATTAAAGTCGTGAACCTGGATAGCAATCGCATCCCGGCGCCGTTGCATGTGACCGGGGTGCATATCGATCTCGTCGAACGGGCGGACATGTACGACTGGGTGCAGGACGGTCTGATTTGTCTCAATCGTGACACGCTGCCTGCCCTCGTCCCGATTCACCTCACCTCAGCGGTTCTGGATCGCCAGATGTTGGTGGAAGAAGGTTACTCAACCCTGGGCATCGGCGAGAAGAACTACCGATGTCTGCCGACTCATCCGGCCATGGAACAGATCGCTGAATTGGCAGAGTCATGGGTCCAGGGAGTCCCCAGCGGATGGCCCCAAGTCGTCGCGATCGAAAGCCGGCTGCGTGAGCACTTCAAGCATGACCGGGGCAAGACATTCTCAGACGAGACGGCCTTTCCTTTGCAGCAATTCCTCTTCGAGGAACAGGCCGGGCCAGACTATCAGTTCGCGACCGCTTGTGCAGTGATGCTGCGGTCGCTGGGATTTGGCACCCGGGTGGTGAGCGGATTCTATGTCGATCCCGATCAGTACGACCAACGCGCGCAGCATACACCCGTCCATGCCGACGACGTCCATTTCTGGCCGGAGGTCCTCGTGCATGCCCAAACGTGGGCCACACTGGAACCAACGCCGGGCTACCAGCTGCGCCAACCGCCTCCGGGACTCATCGCTCGGCTCCGATCGGCTCTCTTTACGGTGTTTGGTTGGATGTCCCGACACGTGGGGATGATTCTCACGGGACTTGCGTTCGCGTTGCTGCTGTTCTTCTCGCGGGTCTTCCTTCTCGATCTGACCCGCACTCTCCACTGGCGCTGGAATGCTCGCGGGGATGTCAGAACTTGCGTGTTGTCGACGGTCAAATTGATTGAGTGGCGCAGCCGCATAGTCGGCAACCCTCGCGCATCGGGCATGACTCTCAAGCAATGGGGGACATCGCCACATTTTGGAGATTCGTCTCTGCAGGACCCTTGGGGGTCATTCATCGCACTCGGGGAATGGGCCGCGTTTGCGCCTTCGCTCCCCTGTCCTGCTCATGAGGCTGACGTGCGCGAACAATGTGACTCGATCGTCCGCACGATGACACGGCGACAACTGGCTGAATGGCAACCAGTCCGATCGTCACGAGTCCATTGGCTGAAATCCAGCTACAACCGCATTCTTCACTTGATTCAATCCATGAGCATCCAATCTCAAGACTACACCGGTGCACATTCATGAATACTGCAGTTGCAACCCCGTCGGCACCAACGGACCGTCATGCTGATGCGATCGATCGACTCCGTCGGTTGCTGAACACGAGCCTGTGCGGCAAGTCGACCGTGGTCGATCAGGTCCTGATCTGTCTCTTTTCCCACGGACATCTCCTGCTTGAAGATAAACCGGGACTCGGAAAAACGACTCTCGCCAAAGCGATCGCAAAAGGCATTGGTGGACGGTTTGCGCGAGTTCAATGTACTCCCGACCTGCTTCCAAGTGACATCACCGGGTTCAACCTCTTCAACCAGAAGACTCAGGACTTCGACTTTCGGCCCGGCCCGGTCTTTTCCGAGGTGATGCTGGCAGACGAAATCAATCGTGCGACGCCACGAACACAAAGCGCCTTGCTGGAGGCCATGGCCGAGCGTCAGGTCACGGTTGATGCCATTCAACATCGGCTGGCAGATGAGTTCTTTGTGATCGCAACCCAGAATCCGACCGAGCAACACGGAACCTATCCGCTCCCTGAGGCGCAACTGGATCGCTTCGCGATGAAGCTGAGCATCGGCTATCCCGATCCGTCCGCAGAAATGGAGTTGCTCAAGGCTGCCAGGGAGTCTGAAGGTGAGGCTTCCGAGTCAGATGGCCCGATCTTTGACGAAGGACAACTCCGACAGATTCAGAATGAAGTTGCCTCCCTGTATGTGGATGAGAAGTTGCAGGACTATCTCGTCCGCCTCGCTGCCGAGACGCGATCGCATCCGCACATCGTTCTGGGGCTGAGTCCGCGCGGCATGCTCACATGGCAACGGGCAGCCCAATCTCGGGCATTCCTGAACCATCGCTCCTTCGTGACACCTGACGACATCCAGGATGTTGCTGAGCCCGTCTTGAGCGTACGGCTGGGCATCGACCACGAAGACCCGCTACCCACGATTCGAGAGATTCTCGAAACCATATCGGTCCCGGAATACACAGTGCCAGAATGACAAGTCCCAATATGGTTGGCTCGTATCAATCCGGTCTGGTTCCTGTCGCCGGTCTTTCAATCGCCCTGTTGATGGGATGCGGTGATTCATCGCCGTCGAAATCCAAGGCTCGTTCGTCAGCCGTGACGGTTCCGATTATCTCCGGCGACGAACTGGCATCGAAAGTCGAGCAAAGCTGTCGTCCTGTGGTCGTCGAAGTCGGCGTGCCGATGGGCTGCTTTCGCTGCAACGACATGCGGCCCCAATACGACCAGCTTGCCGACACATTCTCGGAAGAGATCAATTTCTTTCGCGTCGACTTTAATGCGTCAGCAAACATCGCTTCCCAGTATGGGGCAACGATCTGCCCCAGTTACGTCGTCTTCTCAAACGGTGAACCAGTCGCTTGTTACCGCTATCCGACCTCAATGGACCTCCTTGCGAGCAAACTCGGGGAATCGGTTCATGCATTCACCTCCTCCGCCCCATCATCTTCAGATCAGGAGGACGCACTGTGAATCTTCTCAACATCTTTGCAGGCAATAGGAGCAACGGATGTCTACGAGTCCTATTGAGTATCTGCTGCTTCTGCTGTGCCAGTTGCTCGACCGAAGATCAGAGCGAGGATCAGCATCTCGAACATGTTGTCCCTGCGCACAAACCCGCAACCTTCGAGGAAGCTGTCACACAGCTACGGGAACGAAGGGATCAGGTCCAGTTGAAGGCCACGAGCGACCGTGATCCGCAGGAGCTTGCCGAGTTAGGCGACATCATTCGATGGCTGCCGGACATTGCTGCGGATAGCGAACTCCTCCGACCGGACTGGGAGCAGGTTCAGCGACACTCCATACGACTCGAAGAGCTTCATCGTCAGCTCATCTCGAACGTTGACTCGGAGCAGGATGTGACTGACTGGCAGGAAATCATGGGTGGTCTTGAAAAGTTGGTTCCCGCAGCGAGCGAGGACGCGCTCTACACGAACTCCGCTTCACGTCCGTCCGTTGATGAATGAGTGCCAGCTCATCGAAGACAATATCGAACAGTGACTTGAGGACAAGAAGTGATGACATACCTTCGCACCAAAAACCGTGCTTTCACGTTGATCGAACTCCTGGTTGTGATCGCCATCATTGCCGTCCTGATCGCTCTGCTTCTCCCGGCTGTCCAGCAAGCGCGGGAAGCGGCCCGGCGTACTCAGTGCAAGAACAACCTCAAGCAGTTGGGGCTGGCTTTGCATAACTATCACGATGTTCATTCGACGTTTCCGGCCGGGTATTACTCATTCGGGACGCGTGATGGCACTGGTCCGGCGTGGGTGGACATTGACCCCCTGACGTGGGATGCGGCTCCCGGCTGGGGCTGGGGGACCATGTTGCTTCCCTACCTCGAACAGACTGCTCTGTATAACAACCTGGATATCAACGCAGCTTGCTACTCGACGCAGAATCAGCCTTTGGTCACCACGAAGCTCTCCATATTTCTCTGTCCCTCTGCGTCTGGAGGGGATGAGGAGTTCACCGTCAGAGATCTGGCCGGCGATCCACTCGTGATTGATGGCAACGAGATTTCACTGGCCCGCAGTCACTATGTGGCCAGCCATGGACAGGAGTCTTGCTGGGGTGAGTGTGGGTCGGCTCCGGCGGGAGTCGTTTTCTCCGATATCTACTCCTCGACAACGACAACCGTCACGATCAACGGAGACGCCTCGAAAGTGGCTGATGGCCCGTTCTATCGCAACTCCGCCACGCGAATTCGCAACATCACGGACGGTACGACAAACACAATCTTCCTCGGCGAACACTCTTCAGCCCTGAGTGAAAAGACGTGGGTCGGCGTCGTGCCGGGGGCTTACACGCATCCTGAATTCTCGACGCCGGAGAACGGACCCGATGCGGCGGCAACCCTCACGCTGGTGCATGCCGGCCCGTCGGGAGGCGAGCTGGACATCACCGGCTTTCCCATTATTCACCCTGTGAATTTCCCGACATTCCATGTCGGTCAGATGTTCTCCGAGCACGTCGGCGGAGGGCACATTGCTTTGGGTGACGGTTCGGTGCGGTTCATTTCAGAGAACATGGACCTGATCACCTTCGCCGAACTCTCGAGCATGTCTGAGGGAGAAATCGTCGGTGAGTTTTGAGAAATGTCCAACGATGAACACGCATCTTGCCTCGCAAGGTCTGCTTGCTGTCGTGCTTGCCTTCTGTCTGATTGGCTGCGGTTACCCTGAGGTCAGTCCAAAGTCGTATGAACTCGCAACGGCTCTCTACTCCGCCTGTAACCGGCGCAGCGAAGAGCATCTTGCCAAAGTGTCTGACTTGATGGAGACCCACGCTAAATCGGGTGATATCACGAACCGCGAGTTCGAGTGGCTGCAGGCGATTGTTGAGCAGGCCGAGGAAGGGGACTGGGAAGCTGCCGCCTCCGAAGCTCGACAGATCATGAATGACCAAGTTGGAGTCAAACGGTAGTCGTCTGCAAGAAGAATCTTGAAACTGGGTGCGGTGGGGAAAGAAATGATGACATTGCTGATAGGATTTCTCCTGCGATTCGTACAGTCCCTGCTGGCGGCTTCTCCGTTCATTCTGGCAGGCCTTGCGATCGCTGGTGTCTTTCGAGTCCTGCTCGGACGAAAGGACACGGCACGACTGTTCGGCGGCAAGACCCGGCGATCCCTCTTGCAGGCATGGGCCATCGGCATGCTATTGCCGGTTTGTTCGCTGGGGGTGATTCCTGTCATCCGTGAACTTCGCCGCTCGAGTCTCAACGGTGGAACGATTCTCGCATTCGCCATGGCGGCGCCACTCTTCAATCCGCTCTCGCTGCTCTACGGTTTGACGCTGTCTGAGCCGCTGGCCATCCTGGCGTTTGCCTTCTGCTCGCTGATCGTTGTCACAGGTGTCGGACTCGTTTGGGATCGTCTCTTTCCTGCGACTGCGATCCCGGAAGACGAGCCGGAAAGAGTCCCCCCAGGACTGAAACGCATGCTGGCAGTGGGTCTCGCTGGTGCCCGTCAAGCTGGAGGTGCCTCAGCAGTCTACATTCTCATTGGCCTGATCGGAGTTGCCTCCCTGTCGTTCGTGTTATCGCCGACAGCCCTCCAGCGTGCCGTCAACGGAGACAACCCGATTGCGCCGTTGACCATGATGGGAGTCGCTATTCCTGTGTATGCGACCCCGATGCTGGCGATGAGCCAACTCGGCATGATGTTCCAACATGCGAATTCACCAGGAGCAGCTTTCGTGCTTCTCGCTCTTGGTGCCGGGATGAATCTCGGCTTGGTCGCGTGGATGTTCCGTCAATACGGATGGAAGAGAAGCCTCGGCTGGTTCTCACTCCTTCTCGTGGTCGTCCTTGGACTGGCATACGGTGTTGACCGCCCGCTCTTTCCCAAAGCTGTCGATGTCGCTGACCATACACACGCCTTCGACATCTATTGTCGACCTTTCCCGCTCAACACGTCGGATGCGGCCAGCAAGGTGATTGAGAAGCTGCGCCGCGATGTGCCAGTGTATGAATTGTATGCAGCTTCTGCCCTGATGATCACGGTCTTCGTTGGAGTAGGGGTCAACCTTTTCGATCGTGAAAACCGTATCGAAGCATGGCTCCGGACTCGCCCAGAGGCTTATGACAGAGGCCGATTGGATGTCAACGTACCCGCACCAGTCCTCGGTGGAGTGGCGTTAGTTTTGCTGGTCGCCATCAGCGTGGCCGGCTGTTACGCCTACTACCCTTCGCCGGAAGAGGTCGTTGAGGAGATGAAAATCGCAAAGGTTGAGACATTGAGTGCAGCCAACGTGGGGGACGTTGTCCAAGCGGAGTACTGGATTAACGTGTACGACGGGTGGACTCGAAAACTGGAGGTCGGAACGTTTTTAAGGGACTGGAAACTCAGCGAGTACCACAGAACGAAAGCACGCATCCTTCGCGAGCAACTGGAGTTCCTGGAACATGATCTGGAGAACGAGCAGACTGAAGAGATCAGACACGTCACCGCAAAGATCAGTCGAACCCATCGGAGATTAGCCCATGCATATCTCTACGAACGATAAGTCTTCCAGGCACGAAATTACCGATTGATCGACTCTCAGAATACGAACAGCAAGCGACGCGGAAGCTTCGCGAGTCACATTTTGATCGAGCCTTCCATTGATTCTCGCCAAGATCTGAGGTGACAACAAACAAATCTCCTCTACCCCACTCAGGCATCGGCCAATTCACCCTCTGCGACGGTTCCGTCCACGCCATCAGCGAAAGCATCGACCGAGAAGTATACAATGCCCTGGGAACCCGATCAGGATGTAAAGTAGTTGGTGAGTTCTAGCTGCTATCGAACTCAGGTGTGGATCAATCTCTGGACCGATCACACGTCGACTTGGTCACTCAGGACAGATCGTCGTTTAGTGATCGGGACTAGCTCGTACAGGCCGAGGAAGAACCGACCGGGAGCATATTCATTCGACGCTTGAGCGCACAGGACATTTTGTCCTCGCCTGTTTCGGCAGTTGAGACATTACGACTGTCAGCAAACCAGAAGAAGCGACCTTCGATCTTGTCCTGCGCTCCCGGTCAAGACAACGGATACCGCCCGAGTACATGATCAGTCGTGTGTTTCGACAGGCAGAGACCGACCATCGGTCCGCTGAGTCATCGTGTGTCGTAACGGACCTTATGACACGCAGACCACCCTCGTTCGACCGTTTTCACCGTGATTTGAGGGCTTGTCAGGTCCGATCTTTCTGTGTCATAAGGTGGGAATTCCCGATCGGCGTGGACGGACGATCGATTTCACCAGGAGGACCATGCGCCATGACGATCAAACAGTGACCGATGAGATAAGCGATCAGTCGAACAATTGCGGCCTGTCGAGTGAGACTCTTCATGGGCCGACGATTCGCATCAGCAGTCAAGCATTCGAGCGGACGTGCCCGTCGGTGAGCCTCAGTTGGTCTTGCCGATGACGGACTTGCTTACGGTCGACGCGGCTCCGACGCAACTCCCCTCACTTGTCGCTGACGAAGATCGTCACAGTCTCGGGGCTTGGTTTCACGCATACTGGAATATGGAAGTCGCTGGTGGCCCAGAGACGACGGCTGCTGCCAAGCGTCGCGACTTGCAACGATTTCTCGACTTCATTGGTCGCAACGTGAGGACCGATCATATTGACGATTGGACGAAGAGCGTGACCAGGGCCTACGTCTATTGGCTTGATACTTCTGGAAACGATGGGCGACCGTTCGCACCGACGTCCATCAATCGCTTTCTGGCGACACTCCGTCATTGTGCCCGCTTCATCCATCGGATCCGCCCATTTCTGGCCGGTAATCCGTTTGACGGAGTTCCCGATCTGGAGGTTGATGATCCCGAACCGCAAGGACTCGATTCGATACAGTGGATGCGGATTCGATCAGCTGCTGAACAGCTCTGCAAACTCAAGACTCGCCGACAACAACGCCCGCTCCGCAACTACGCCATCCTGCTCTGCCTCTACGGGACAGGACTTCGCATCTCAGAATTGCTGAAGCTCGATTACCCCGATCACTACCGCGACGATTTCTTCTGGGACATCAAACGTAAAGGCAAGAAGCGGACGCGCAAGCTCTACGTCCCGAAGGAATGTCGCGAGACATTGGAGGAGTACATCACCCTCGAAAGAGGAACGATTGGCGGACCGCTATTCGTCACCAAGTCAGGGCAGCGAATTGCGAGACAACATGTCGACCGCTTCCTCAAGGAACTTGCCGCCTTTGCGAACGCCAAACTTCCAGCCGATGAACACATCAACTTGCACGCGCACGCACTCCGCCACACACGTCTCCGCAAACTGGCTCACGAAAAAGGTGTTCACTTCGCCCATCAACAGTCGGGCAACATCGGCTGGCAACACATCTGGCGATACGTTCAACCGACCGAGCAAGAAAAGGCAGAAACGGCTGAAGAGTCTTTCTGACCTATATCGTTTCGTGTTACTTGGATCCCTCGGATCATCTTCACCGCGTCGATGCCTGAGCATGTGGACAACCTCCTCAATTCCAACGTCACAGTCCCATGCGCGTCGTCTTTCTGCACCAAGGTTGCCGTAACGAAAACGCGCCCTCGGGAATGAAGCCGGCGTCCCAATCAGTCACACTTTGTATGTCCAAGTGTCACAGGTGTGCTCGTCATGTGCGCTACACATAGCAAGAGACGCTGTAGTCATCTGCAGGCCAGTATCGAGGCCTGTTGTCACCCCGGCTCCGGTAATCCGAACCACCGCTTCAGTCCAGCGATCCGTGACAAGAACAGCCTTTCAAACAATAGGACAAGGATCAAAGAGATCCCGAAGAGGGGTAATGCGATTCCTAAGAACACGACAAGGGCCAGCAGAGCAACTGACACACGGCGATCACCAGTAGCCGCTGGTGCACCCAAGGTGCCAGGTTGACGTCGACGCCACCAAATGACGACGCCGGAAACGCACATGGTCACCAACGCGGAAGTGGTTAAAACTCCGAGAACCTGATTTAGCCAACCAAACAGCTGGCCTTCATGAAACGCAATTCCGACACCGACTACCTTATCGATGGGGTGCTGGTGACTGAAGTCGTGACTGCTGAGAACTTCGCCTGTTTGACCATTGACAGCGAGAGTGACGCGTCGGGGACGGTTGGCCGTCATCGACTGCACAGTCCAGGCCTCGCTTTTACCAGCAGGGGGTGCAATCTGAATGGGGGCATCCAGATGAAGGTTGCTGACGGTTTCAATCACGCGATTCAATTCAAGCACATTGTAGCCCTCCGCCGGCGGTTCATCACGGAAGGTGCTTCGAGTCGACCACGATTGTCGTTGCGGTGCTGTGTTGGTGATTTTGCGAACCTCTCGAAAGTATTCTCCCCAGAACTTCGACCAGGGAAGTCCTGTCATGATCAAGATCAGAATGAACGGGGAGATCCAAAAGCCGGTGACGCTATGAATGTCTCGCCAGAAAACTTTCGACCCGAGACGCAAGCGGGGATAGAGAACGCCAGCGACACCTTTGGTGTTCCTCGGCCACCACAAATAGAGCCCGGAAAGGACGAGAACTAGAGTCCAGCAGGCAGCCAGTTCGACGAGATACGAGCCATTCTCTCCCAGCCATAATTCGCCATGCAGATGACGAACCACTCTCATGAAGCGATCCTCTTCTCGAACAGAATGCAGCACCTTCAACTTTTCCGGATGAAGGTACGTTCGTAAACGGGAATGTTCATGGAGGAGCACAACTTGCACGGCTGATTGCGATGTACGAGGAATTTCGTAGAAGCGGAAAGCAGAACCGGGAAAAGCCAATTCGGCCGCTTGAACGATCTCAGCAGGGGATCGAGTCGAGCCGGTGATTTCCAGCTGACTGTACGGGCGGTCAAGCCACGCTTCGATCTCAGGCTGGAACAGATACAGCGTCCCGCTCACTGACAGGAACAGCACGAACGGAACACAATAAAGCCCAGCATAGAAGTGCCATCGCCAGACTGCGCGATACGATGGCATAGCTGCAAAAGGAATTCTGGTGAGCATTAAACGAGACTTTCGATCTCACGAGTGGGGTGGAGGGAAAGCCCAATCCCCGGCGTCGTCGTGTGGACATACCCGAGGATTGGGACAGAGAAGCTTCAGGTCACCACTCAGAACTCGCCGACAACTTCTCCCCCGTTCTTGCTGTGAAGTGCATGACTCACGCTCACATCCATGCTGTCGCCGAGAAAGTGCACGGAGCCATCACCCATCAATACGTTGGCCCCTCCCGTGTGGAAGCTCCGTGGTGCGAAGAATCCAGTCCAGTGTGTCACGACATCGGGAGTGCGGCTGTTGGGTGACAGGTAGCCGTTCGTCATGCAGTTGATGGCACCGGTGAATGCCCACGAGATTCCACGTCCTCGCAACGCAGGGCTTTCACCCCCTCGCCAGTTCGTCAGGGTCGGCACAACCTGGGTGAGATCCGGATTAGAGATCATCCCATTTGTGTTGAGAAAGGGAGCCCATGCCCCTCCTGCGGACAACCCGGGATTCGACGTGGAGCTGACTCCCGTGGAGCCATTCACAGTTGCCTGGTAAGGGAACTTCGGGAGTTCCCCGGCAGGCAGAGAGAAGTCCGGACCAACACTCCTGACCGTTTCACTCATGACAACCGTGTTCGACGTCCCATCAGTAATATCGCGGAATGAGTCACGGGAATACTGAAAGAAGATGCCGTCGGTCGGAACATGAAAATCGTAATTGATCCCTGTTCCACTTCCGAAGCTCATCAGGTAATTCAATCCACCATAGGTGTAATTGTTGCCACTTGCGGTCACCGTGGTTTGTGATGGTGCCGGATCAGTCGGACAGAGAAACAATGGGATCGCGGTGGCAAACGCGTCCACGAACAGTGGATTGGGAATCTTTGCGCTGAATCCTCCGCTGAATGCCACTTCGTTGAAATCAAGCAGGTTTTGAAGGTTCGCCTGATCCACATAGGGCAGGAGCCTTGCTTGAACGGAGAAATCGGTGTCTCGGGTTCCTGCCATGGGGAAGACAGTGTAGGTGGACTCATAATTGTGCAGAGCCAATCCCAACTGCTTGAGGTTGTTCTTGCACTGCATTCGGCGGGCCGCCTCGCGGGCCTGTTGCACGGCGGGGAGCAGTAGGGCGATCAGGATCGCAATGATCGCGATCACGACGAGCAGTTCAATCAACGTAAATCCACGTCGACGGGACATGATGGTATTCCTTTCAGATGGCGTATTAGAGGTTCAATGGCATTAAAGAAACTTGCATCACAGTTCGGGTCACGAACGGCGGTAGTGAGTGATTACAAGACGCCAATGGGCTGTATCATTCTTGGTCGATCACAACTCGTTCCGCGGTTGCCTTGACTTCACTTGAGAAGGAAGTGTGCATCGTGCGGAGCAGGTCGACCATTGGCTTGGGGGCCTTACTGTCGGAACCACAATCGTACGGTGGCTGCGGATCGTATTCGGCGAAGAGTTGAGAGAGTTGTGCGTAGTCTTTGCCTCGAAACTGTTCGACCATCTGCAGGCCAGCATCAAGGCCAGCAGTCACCCCGGCTCCGGTAATCCGGTTCCGGTCGATGACCACGCGCTGATCAACGGGAGTGGCACCAAACAGGGACAGTTGATCTCGACAGAGCCAGTGGGACGTCGCCTGATACCCCTTGAGTAGTCCGGCTGCCCCCAGAACGAGCGACCCTGTACAGACACTGCTCACGAAGGATGCTCGGCTGCCGCGATCTTTGAGAAAGGCAATGATCGCAGGATTCTCGCACGCTTTGAGCGTGCCTGTGGTGCCCCCGGGCACAAACACCGCAGACAGGTCCTTCGGACATTCATCCAGCGTGCAGGTTGGCGTCACCAGTACACCCGAATCGGTCGGAACGGGATCTTTGGATTCCGCAACCAGATGGACCTTGGCACCTCCCATCAAGATAAACATGTGATGCGGCCCAAAGATGTCCAGGGCGGTAAACTGAGGGTACAGCAGCATGGCAATCTGCTCACTGCCGAACCACTCCGGCATCTTTCGACGCATTTCATCGAGGTGTGACTCGGATGGCGAGTTGTGTTGTTCTGCGTTGGGTTCATCTGCAGAGACAAACGCCTCAGTGCCTCTCGCCATCAAGGCGGTCGCAAGTGTGTTCTGCAGGAAATGTCGACGTGATGACATGTGTCATTCTCCGTGATGATTGGGTTGAAAAGAGTTGGTTGCTGGTTGAAAGAGTTATCGATCTGGTCATCCGCGTTGGCTGGAACCTGACGCCTCAATGACGAAATCGTCCAGTGTCGAAGTCTCGCTGGTGATCGTCAGTGTCGTGAACGGCTGGCTCGCATTCCGGTAACGGCCACCAAGCCGGTCGTACTCCAGCGAGGCGGCTGGGGCCCGCCCTAACCCCATCGGTGCAACAAGGCACACGCGGTATTCCCCAACTGGAATCCCTTGCCCCCTGCCGGGAGTGTTGACGCAAAACTTCCCGGACTCATCGGTCGTCCCGAAGGCGACCGCCTCAGATCCATCTCCGTGAAAGGAGACCAGAACCTCCCGGACTGGTTTGTCTTCGAACATGACTCGACCACAGACGAGAACCAGATCAGCTGGTCCGTGGCCACATCCAGAGGCAAGGCAGAACAAAAAAGTCATGAGGAGCATCCGCATCAGAATTCCCCCACCACATTTCCGTCATTGCGCGAGACGAGGTCCGCCCAGAGTTGAGCATTGATGTTCTCGCTGATCGACCGCACCGATCCGTCACCGAGCGAGGTGTTCACGATGCCGATGTGAAACGAATAGGGACCGAGCAGGTTGTTCTTGTTGATGCCAATGTTTGTCCCACCGAACTGAAGGTTGCCGCTGGCGTCGACCGGCTCGAAGGAAGCTCCATTAACTCCCGCCCACACCGCCTGCTGTGCAGAAGCGCCGTCGGGCCAGGGGGTGTTGACGTCCACCGTCCCCACGTTTTCTCTCAGCACATACTTGTCGGGCATGCCTGCCTGTTCGGTAAACATGATTGTATTTGTCAGCCCATCCGTCACATCGCGGAAGGCAATCATTCGCGGGTTGCTCAGTGGAAAGAAACAGGTGATCTGCGGGGTGACATTGAAGAAGATATCGAACATGCCGTAGACATAGTTGCCGTTGACCGGATCCAGCGTCGGGCTGGGTGAGTAATAGATGGAGTTGTAATCGCTGATTGCCCCCGTCGGATTCCATGCAGGTCTTTCGATCATGCCGCACCATCCGGCGACGGTGCTGACGAGGTCAATCTTGCGATCGGCATTCGGTGTCGACGGACACTGAAAGACGGACATGGGAGTGTTCACCACGACCTGATTGGACTGGCTGTGGTATCCGTCACCGAAGTGATACTCTTTGTAGAGGTTCCCCTGCTCCAGATAGGGAAGAATCATGGTGAACTGTCCTTCGACCGCGATACCCGCGTGGGCTTCGGAACTCGGACTCGCAAAGATCATGGCAGAACTGGGAAGCTTGCCGAACGTGTCGTGATAGTTGTGCATGGCCAGACCAATCTGCTTGAGGTTGTTCTTGCATTGGGTCCGGCGGGCCGCCTCGCGCGCCTGTTGGACGGCGGGGAGCAGCAGGGCGATCAGGATCGCAATGATGGCGATCACGACAAGCAGTTCGATGAGCGTAAATCCACGTCGACGGGACATGATGGTTTTCCTTTCAGGTATTCAAGCCACAAGAATGCGGTTGGATTCATTAGCCGGTGGTGGCAATCAGCAGCGTGACGGCCACGAGGCCGGCTGCGAGAAGATTGATGTGAAATGCGTATGTCAGTTGTTGGTCGAACAAGACAGGAACTCCTCCGAGGCTGGACGACATCATGCGACCGCTTGCTCGATGGCACGAGCGCGATTCGTCGTCTTCGTCGTGAAGTGACGTGAGTCGATACATGCGGCGCGTGATGGCACGCTCACGACAGGTTTAAGACCTGCTTTGTGGAGAGCGAGCCAGATCCCGCGTGAGCGTGCGAACACAGGCCGCACGAAGTCCAGGTGTCACTCGCGAGAAATTCGACGAGGTGCCTGGAAAGAGACTCACACAAAGGAAATGGCGAACATCAGCAAACGGGGAGGCGGCACTGGTGGCTCGATCAGCCGCTCGTCGACTTCGACGGAAACAGGATGGCTCCACATGACCGGTGACCTTTGTGGTGCCGTCATGGGAACAGGGGGAAGCACTGACCACGGGAGGGAGTGCCAATACAGACCACTCCCCTGACATCGCTGAACCATGATGCCCAAGACGTGTGTCGTGCCTGATTGAGTCTCTTTGCCACGACGATCGGTCGTGTCCCGTACTTCGTTAGCAGACGAGGCAGACGTTGGTTGGGGGTGGGAACAACAGGAGTGCGGAGAAGGCGATTTCTCGATAACGGCTTGATTGCTGTCCTCATGCCGATTGCAGCAGCTGTGTTCTGAAACGACAGTCTCCACGGTTTCTGTAGACGCAGCTTCAACAACAAACTGCGGAGGAGTCACGCCATTCGCCTTGGCCCAGGCAATTTTTTCCGTGTCGCTGAAACAGCAGCAACTCTTCCAGCACTGCTCGGCTGACCGGCATCCACACGGACGATCCTGGCAGGGAAATGGTGTCGAGCGATCCTTACCCGGAGTACGAGAAGCGACAGGAAGCGGAAAGAATGAGGCGCAAATCGAAACAACGACTGCCAGACTGATCAGCCTTCGCAGCCACACACGCCGCCAAATTTGGAGCCGAACGACCATGACTTCCTGAGACCCTGGAGAGTCCCAACCTCGAAACGATCCGCCGACTCGCTCTCCACGTCTTTGAGATTACCCAGTTAGAACAGTGTCTGCCAAGTTGCAGAATTCTCTGGTGCACGATTTCCCGACATCGAGAATCCGGCGGAAGAGCGGCAAGCACAAGACGTTGCCGAGAAACGCTGCTCATGCGATTGGCATGATCGACTTACATGTCAACTTGTAATCAGTGAGCAGAGATAATCTAATGCCAGTGGCGTTGAATCCGTCCGGAAACAATGCGCGTCAGCACTAGCGCGCTCAGGACATTTCGTCGTGAATGGTGAACGACAGTAATCGAGGACACGTCGGCGTGAATCGCAGAAGCACTTCGAATCCTGAATCGAGAACTCACATGCGACATCACTGGAAACTGGTTAGTCGGTTCAGAAAAGCACGTCCTTAACGCTCGCTATCATGCGTCGAAGGATTGCATGCACCAACACGATGAAAGAACAGGCAGGCCTTGGGGATAAACGGACGTCCAGCAACTCGTCTCCGAGCGTTCACTCGACGTAGCAGGAGGCACAACTGACGCCGGACGGGGGCGTATCCGAGATACGGTAGTTTGTAGAGCCGATCAACAAGATGTTCAGTTGAACGACGCAAAGCCTCGCAGTCAAACTCTGCCAGCAAAGAGTTGAATTCCTGTTGTTCAATGCGGACATGCACACGGTATGGACGATCTTGCAGTGCGTCGGGCCGACCGTCACGGCGGAAGCTGAGAGAGTAACCGCCAACCTTGAGCGGGATCTTGCGGATGTCTTTGATGCCGCTTTCCTGTCGGAAGAAGGAATGTTCGCCCTTCGTGGCGAACAGCAAAAATTGGTGGTTCCAGCGGACGTACCGGATGTTCGCCTTCGCGAGTTTCTTGCGTCGCCATCGAGCCGACTTCGAGATGCCCGCATCGTATTTGGCGATGAGTTTCTGATCGATTGCTGCGGGATCCTTGCCTTCTGGAATCCGGCCGGTGATGTAGAACCAGTAGCCCCGACAGATGACGGACGTCACGAGGTAATGGACGAAGGCGTCGCGAGATGTGAAGACGTGTCGGCTGTTGGTCGTTCGTGATGATTTCTGCATTTTCCCTCCGTTGGTTCTGTGTCAGTCAAAGATGAGGAGTTGATTGCGGCTCAGCTCCTCGAAAGCCGTCTCTCGATTGAGAAACCTTGTGGACACCTCACGGTGCTGCTCTTGCTTACGCAAAGAGCCATATTCTTTGATCGGGTACCTCCAATCTATGGAGGTACTCGCATCAAAAAACCTCGACAGCACTCGACGGCGTCTGGACGCACGTCGAGTGTCTGTCGTCAGACCGCTGCCACAGGAGAGGAGTCCGCCAGGACTCTTCACCTGTGACCGCTTGCCACCTGCCACGGACCGGTCCGTGCCGGCGTCGGAATTCAGCCAGGCTCTTCTACGAATTGAGCCTTCTGCCGACGCAGAAGCACGGAATCGGTACGTCATTTCAGACACGTCTTCGGTCGAGAATCGCTTCTCGACTGTCCGTCAGCCCTTTCGTCGTCGATAATGCCTGCGCACGCCACTGTGCAGGCTCGAACGGGGCAGGACTGCCTTGCCCTGCACGAAGTGACGAGGTGCAACTCGTCGCTTCGTGTCCGAGTCTTCACCCGGAACACCGCCGTGTCTCCCGACACGCTTCTACTCAGGCCACACTCCCAGTCTTGAGGATTTCAAACACCAGCGTTGCCACACACTGGCACCGGTGGACCAATACCGGCCCCTCAAGACCTTCCTGCGTTAGCTGTCGTCTTCGTCTGATGGGTCTCGTCGCGTTCGGGTGTTACCCCGAGGGTCCGCAGCCGTACGGGCATCCTCCCGGATGCCGCAGTTTCCACACCGAGAGTTCGCGTTGAACTCCATCAGTGCGATTTCTGGGGGCCGAACATGGAAGCACCCCCTTACCCCTCGGCTGTGGGTTTCGCGGTTCAGCACCGACTCCCCACCACAGACGGTCTGGTGTGACCGACTGTGACGCGGACGCTCACAAACAGCAGCGTCCAATCAGACTCACTGGCAAGCCCTCGCGGGCCTTTCATGGTTGAGCTATTCACCGCCCGAGACTATCGGGACGCCGGAGTAGCCACTCCGGTACTGCCTGTCACCAGACAGCAGCTCCCCACGCCAGCCAGGTTGAACGGAGTCTGAGACTCTCGATCCCCCTGGACGGGATTAAGTTGGTCACTCTCGTGACCGACTTCACCCGCTTTGAACGACAGCGGCTTCGCGTCTCCACAAGGAAGCACACGAAGTGTGTCCGCATCGCCCGTAAACCATGACCGCCGCACATGCGGCATCGGGTAGAATGTTGGGATTACGTTGCAAATGTGCGACTTCGATACGAATGAAGTCTCACGGAGCAGGATTACTCCAACAAGCCCCCGTCGAGCCGGACGAGCACCTCTCGATGCATCCGGCTCTACGGACAGTGACATGACGAGAGGTCAGCCTCGTCCCCTTCGGCTGGTTGGCGACCAGCTTCACCGGGAGTCGCTTCGTGTCCAAAGACGTCAGCCACGCCGGCCCTTATCCGTGCGGTATCCCCCACGGTTTCGAGCCGAAAACGTTGTTGCGTATGTGACGACCCGCCAGGCAAACGCCCAGCCGGGATCGTGACTACCGTACGCCGCCGGACCGTTCCAGAGATGTGAGACAGAAAATGTGAATTGTGCACAGATCGCGTGCTTGTTCTCTCGGAACCAGATTCAGGTCAATCGACGAAACGACCCGCTCGAAACAGACGCAGTTCGGGCCTGTTGGGACGAGCTGATAACGATGCAGATCGAGACGTGGCCCGAGCAGCCGTTTGCACGAACGAGGTGCCCTTCAGTTCAAAGATCACGTCCCAATGTCCTCTCCAGCCAATCTTCTGTGCAAATCGCTCAGTGGCCGATTTTGGACGCAGAAAGCCAATCTGGACCAACTCCTCAATGGCTGGCACCAGATACCGCCGGATCTGAGCTACGTCGTAGCTCCTGCTCATCCCCAGCCATTCCTGAGCAAAGTTCCGGAGATCGAATGTCAACCGACACCGCTTGGGGGGATGAAAGTGTTTGTCGAGGATGCGATAGAGGCGCCTTGCCAATGGTTTGAGTTTGAGGGCCACCGAAAGATCGAGTCGCTTCAGGTAGCCCGCGTCGAACGACTCGAACATAGCCCCACCCCAGCGGAATTCTGAGAGGTATTCCTCGAAGCGACCCGTCTGCCGATTCCGGCTGTCGCGGAAGCGGTAGTAGTCGATGATCGAAATGTTCTCGACTGTGCGATACTGCTTAGCCCGGTTGTCACGCCAGAAGTTCTCACATTTGAGCCGTACGCCGGCGATCTGGTCCATCGAACGAGTCAGCCGTTTGTAGGCCGAGTCGCGATATCCCCATCCAAGCGTTTTCAGCAGTTCACCGCGAGAGAAGTGGACCAGTGGATCAGCAAACTCGTTCCAGGCTTTCGTGTGATGGAGCAGTCCCAGGTAGACCTCTTCGGCTGCTGCTGTTGGCAAGCCATACTTGGCATCGCCCGTGACAGTCAGCTTTCGCCGCACCGGCTGCTTGATGTTGCGGTCAAACTCTTCACGCTCGAATTCCAGCACGTGTGCGCCATTGGGTGATCGGGTCGAGAGCAGAAAGACCGGCAGGTCAATGAGGTTCATCTCATCGCGGCCGTTACTCACATCGGACAACACTCTCTGGAACTGCACCGTGTCACGCACGGCTTGCTGTGAGTACTGCTCCTTCAAGAGAAGTTCCTCAAGTAAGCAGTACGTACAGTACAGAGTAGGGGCGAAGGATTCTCAATAATCCTGCCGACTTGGCTCGCTCGGCCTGTCTCGATTGGCGTAGCAAGTCTGTCTCGCTTGGTGGATGTGCCTGTTTGAATGAGCGGAGCCAGCCTGCTTCGTTTGGCGAACAAGGGCTGCCTCAACTGGCGATTAGACCTGTCTCGATTGGTGCATCGCTCCTGCGGATTGGTCACTGTCTCATTTGGTGTACGTTCTTGGAATCGCATGGTCCTCGCTTTAAGCCGGTTGAACTTCGCCGACGTTACGACGATCTCGCACACCTGACAAGCAGATTCTCTTCGTGCATGCCGTCGGCATGCGGGACAACTGTACGGTGATTTGCAGATTGCCAGCCACTCCGAAATCGTGGCATAGTCGGTGTGATGACGAAACAAACTTCAAATCACTCTTGGGGCTGTAACCACACGCGACAATTGACGAATCCGACCACATGCCGTCGGCATGCGGTTTCAACCATGAGGTCACATGGCTGAGTTTGTGCTCACATTGATGGCCAAGAAGGGAGGCGTCGGTCGCACGATGCACACCCAGAACTTCGCCGGAGCATTTGCCGAACAGGGCTTTCGCGTGTTGGCCGTCGACCTCGACAGTCAAGGGAGTCTGACAGCCAACTTCTTCGGCGACGATCTGGTCGATCGGCTTCAGCCGCACGAGACGGTCGCAGCCCTGTTCGATGACGCACGTGAGCCGGATCCGAACGTTCTCATTCGGCAAACATCGACACCGGATGTCTATGTGCTTCCCGCATCAGCTCATCTGGAACGATACGACCTGCCGGAGCCGCTCCAGCATGGAGATCGTCAGTTTGCTCTGCGAGACTTCCCGAATGACGTATCGGAGTATTTCGATGTGATTCTCGTCGACACGCCGCCCAACATCAGCAACCTGCCCGCATGGTCCGCTCTGATGGCCAGTCAGTATGTGATGACTCCCATCCAGCCACAGAAGAACCCGATGGAAGCGCTGATCGACGTCAACGTTCAGGTCTCAAATGCCATCGCTCACGGGAACCCGAACCTGACGTACCTTGGCTGCTTTGTGACGAACTTCCATGTCCGTCGAGCGATCCAGAAGACGCTGGAACTCCGTCTCCGTCAGCTCTATGGCTCGCAGGTTTTCAACACGACTCTCAAGTCGCGGCCCACATTTGAAGAGGCTCCGTTTCATTACAAGCCGGTGACGCACTACCGGCCCAAATCCGAAGCGGCCCAGCTCATTCGTGACCTCCTGGTCGAGGTCGTCACCCGCATCCAGGCGTCGGCCGACATGATGAACCCACCACAAGCCGTTGCGGGGTAGCCATGTCCAAGTCAAAAGCCTTTCTGGAGAAGTTGGGAAGTCAGATTGACGAGTCGCTCGGAAAACGCAGCAGCCGACCGGCAGAGGTCATCGAGCACCCCAGCCGCTCCGCCAAATACGAAGGTCGCACGCGAGCAAAGGACGTCGCAGAGATCCCGCTCGACCAGATCATCGTCGATCCCCAACACCGTGAGCAGTTCGACGAGTCGGAGATTCAATCGCTCGCCGACGATCTGAACGCTCATGGCCTCATCCAAGCCATCGTCGTCCGCTGGGATTCCCCACGACGGAAGTACGTGATCATCGCTGGCGAACGTCGATACCGAGCCGCCCAACGAGCTGGCTGGTCACGCATCGAATGTAAGGAGAAGCCGGAGAACATCACACCGGGAGAAATTGCGGAGATTCAGCTCTCAGAGAACTTTGCCCGGAAACACCTCAATCCAATCGAGCTGGCCAAAGCGTTTCAGGATGTCATCAACAAGAATAACTGGACCGCCCGTGACCTTGCGAAACGGCTCGGCGTCAACGAAACCACCGTCACCCGCCAACTCCGCTTTCTCAAACTCCCTGACGACATCCAGCAATCGATCATCGCTGGTAAGATCACCAAAACCGCCGCCCGCGAAATTGCCCGTCTCAAGGACACGCAAGCCCAACGCCAACTTGCCGCCACCGCAGTGAACGAGAACCTCACCTCAAACGAAGTGACTACGACTGTCTCTCAGCAACAACAACCGCGTCGACACTCCAAACGCAACCGACGCCCAAAGCTCATCAAGACCTGCCGACTCCAAACCGAATTCGGTGAGGTCACACTGACACCCAAGTCCAAGGCTGAAGCCACCTATCCCCACATGGAATCCATGCTGACCCAAGCCCTCGAAGAGATTCGGCACCGGATCGCAAACAATGTTCGCTATTGAACCGCAGGCTGCTGAAGGAACGAATAGCAAGAAGCGTTGGAACGCATATCTTGAGAACAGGGACCCTCGCTTAAGCGAGCAGAATTCAGATGCCGTGAGAGGATGCTTGTTCGCTACTTTTCGAGATGCTGCAGTCGTTTGAAAGATGCCTTCGTTTCTGCTTTTGTCCAAGGTGAATAAGTTTCGTGCAAGGTAAAGCGAAGTATCTCATACTCCTTGCCGGAAAGTGGACGATAGACCCCGCAAAGAACTTCTTTGATTTTCAGCTTTCGAAGTACAAGATGCCGACGATGACCATCCAGGATCTGGAAGGAATCTGCATGGTCAGGATGCGGATGAACCAGTAGCGGATACAGAATGCCGCATGCCTCAACGGAATCAACGAGAGCCATGTCCTGCGGACAGTTGCCAAAACCGCGAACAGCATGGTCAACATGTTGTTCAAGCAAATCTACGGGCAACTCCCGATATTTGGGTGGCGAAATCTTCATGGCCCCGAACATGCCACAGCTGTCGCAATATCTCAAGGACTGTCGTGCATAACTCAGTCACTGCACCCGGCGCAACAGATGTGCTACAAAGTTGGCCCACCCATTTGAATCGCAGCCCACATGCATCAGCCACTTCGACCAGGATGCAATCGGAGTGTCGGGCCGATGCGAGAAACTACACGCATCGATGATCCTGTTTGTTTCACTGGTGTTGCAGTAAAAGCAGATGTGAGGTCCTGAAACCAATTCTCGCTTAAATTCGATCGGTCCTCTGCGCCGCGGTGGACCAGTTTTCGCTGGACTTGGCGCGCGCGTTCGCGAATGACACAGTTCGTAATCTCGCAACCCATTTAAGGGTCTAATCCCGTGGGATAGCCCGCTTCACTGCGGTGTTCGCGGGAGATATTGTGGAAAGCCTTATGAACAACTGCGACCTACTGAGCCTTGCAGAGTTCTACTCGGCTGAAGCGGATGCCCTGCAGATCAAGTACAGGCAGATCGAGCACCTGATCGGCCTCAATACTCACTCCCCATCGGAAGGGACGTACTGCGAAGCCCTGCTGAAGGAGTTCCTACGCCGCTCGCTGCCCCGGCACGTCTCGGTGGACAACGGCTTCATTCGGCGTGTGATGGATGCCGATTTGTCTACTGGATCGAAAGCTCCACTGCCGACCGACGCGGACATCGTGACGCCACAACTTGACATCATCATCCACGACACGGATCACTTCGCACCGCTATTCCGGTCAGAGGACTTCGTTGTCGTGCTTCCCGAGTCGGTTCGCGCCGTGATCGAAGTCAAGAAGTGTCTCGACCGCAGCAAGCTGGAAGACGCGGTCGGCAGGCTTGCCAAAACGACTCACATGCTGCGGAAATGGCGATTTGAGAGGAATCAGCTCTTCACGGGGATCTTCGCATTCAGTCTCGGGGGCGACCTGAGCCCCAAAAACAAACCGTTTTCGGATTCGTTCCGCAGCGTCTTTCAGAACGCGGTCGACGAGTACGGCGGGGACTGCGAGCTCCCCTACCTGACCATGGCCCTACCGCATTTCGCGTTGCAAGAGGGCAACCCGCCAGAGAAGTTCGATCACCTGCGAACACTTTCCGAGGACGGCGAAGGGCCAAACGTCGCCAGTCAATTTCTGGTTTTCCTGCTCTCGCACTTTACGTCCTGGGGAGGCCAAGGAAGGTCATTGCCATACCCAGATGCTCTGCGAAGCCGTCGGCAAGAAGTGTTCCGAGTGAGTCGCCCTCAAGCGTAGTGATGCCTCCACGTCCACTGTTGATAGGATTGTTCCCAATGCCAAGATTCACACTTGCCGCGCTCCTCCAGTCGTCTGGCCGACGAATGCAGGTGGACCTGGAAGAACGGCTGATCGACCATCCGGGGGAATTGGGAACCGCACGGGAAGAGATCTTCAGACGGTTCTTGCGTGACTACCTCCCCAAGCGATTCGAGGTCGCGACAGGGTTCGTGTTCGATTCTGCTGGCCAGGTCAGCAATCAGATGGATGTCATCATTGCCGACTCGTCGGTTTGTCCGCGGTTTGAAGCCGCAGGTGGAAAGTTCTACTTCCCCTGTGAGTCGGTGGTCGCGACCGGCCAGGTCAAGTCGTCGATCACCTCCGAAAAGGAACTCAGGAACGCCTTGGACAACATCGCGTCCGTGAAACAACTGGATCGCTCGGCTGGTGGGCTCGCGAAAGACACGAGACATGGCGAGCCGATCGACCACGTTGGGAACTACCTACACCAAGTCTACTCGTTCGTGTTCATCACCGGAAAGGCCCTGAGCGAAGGGTCCGTGATGGAAGACGTGATGGACTACCTGCCGAAGCGGCACGCGAATACCTGGCCAAACGTCATCTTTGCCTTCAACAAGTATCTGGTGACGTATGCCTGCGACGGGGGCATCTGCCCGAATCCGATGCACGCCAGAGGGCTCGCCGTTCAGTCGGTGGAGAGCGACCCGGAGATCCTGCTTCGCTTCTACCTTCTCCTCGGCCAAGCGATCGACGTAACACGAGTTGCGTCTCTACCGTATTGGGAGTACCTGCAATCTGCCAAGCACTGGTCTGCCAACGTATTCTTCTCAGCAACCGGCGACCCACCACCTCTGCTGAGTTCGCTATGACCAAGATCCCGTTTCCGGTGCTCCCTCCAGCGTCAACACAGTCCAAGCGCTACGGTCAACAGGGCAATGTCAACTTAACGGAGTAGTGCTATGGGCCCGTTGAGAAAGCCGATTGGGTAGGCTGAGTCGAGCGACCCGACGCTTAGGTAAGTCGAAGTTCGTGGGAAAGGACATTTGCCGGAACGTTGTCCCTTCGCTATTCATCATATTTCCTCGGCAAGAAAAGTGACTTGGAAGCAGGCAGACAAAGCAGATCGTCGTCGTGAATAATTACACCATTTCGCCGCAACTTGCGATCAGTTGTACGAACCTCGATTTCGTGATCCTTTGTCAATTGGCGAGCAGCCAACGCAATCATCTGTTTCGTTGCGGGAGTCTCATTGACCACCGTTTCAAAGAAGTCCTTAAAGGAGATCGGTTTTCCAACCCTTGAAAGGCGTTCTGGCAGTTCGATGAGCAGCGATTCATGCGTCAGTGATGCGGCATCCGAGCCGAAATCGAATGGCAGCATCGGAGATTCATTCATTCTACTTGGGTCGTAGCCAAGAAGCATTTCGAATCCTGCCTTGCCAAAATGCTGGAAGTGATTTTGCATACTCCAATGCAGATCAACCATTGCGTTTCGCGCGGTCGAATGTTTTGAAAAGTGCAGCAGCCAATACGCTCGGTGGGAATCAGTCGAATTGATAAAGAATGGCGTGTAGCAGTCAGCTCCGCTTTTCTCGTAGAAATGCTGGTGCAACAAGTGCTGAATCGTTGGTCGCCAGTCAATCGCGTGTTGCTGGCGAATCTGTACAAGCAAGTCTCGTCTGTGTGATAGTTCCAAATTCTTCAGCGCAGTCTCAAACTTCTCCGACTCATTGACGAAATCGGCAAGCCAATCGACGGCGAAGGTAAGGATGACTTCGGCGGAAGGAAGCGCCCGGAATATCTTCCTCATGTTTGCTAGCGTGACATCGGTGTAGCCGTATTGGTCAAGCAGAAAGATGGCACGATGTCGCCGCCCCTTGAACTTGATCTGCTTGATGACCGCATCAAGGTGTTTCGCGAAGCGACCACGAAGTACATGAATCTGGTCGGTTTTTCCATGAGCAGCTTCGCACAGATTGATCTCTTGGTTGAGATACTCGATCGTCGGCTTCTGTCGCTCGATAAAATAGAAATCGGCGTCCAACTTGAACGGCTTTTTTTTGCCCTCGTTCGCTTTAGCCTCTGCCGAGGCCATCGCCTCAAGCATCAGCACAGGAGAGCCCGCGATCTTTTCACCGGTAAGTGGGCAGCGATAGGCACCTCCGCCGGAAAAGCCGTCCACCAGCGAAAGATTGAGCTTCTCGACGACGCGACTAGAGGTGAGTATCGCGACGTAAGTCTCAAGGTACTTCCGAAGAATCCGATGCTTCGCCAAGCTGTGTTCACCGAGTTCAGGCGGATCATCCCCCGGAACCCAGACGTACTGAGACTTATTCTTCTTCGGTTTTGCCTTCGGGGGCTTCGCGGCAGCGAATGGCTCCATCCCCGGTAACATCGGTGCATCACTCATGACGGCATTTCGCTCCACGTTCGACCATCAAGTTCCCGTCCGTTTGCTTTCTTCGACCTTCGCACTCCATCTGCACCGAACGCCCCCCACTGCTTGAAGAAGAACGGAACTTCCCGATCGACACACTGGTCGCGTATTTTCCTGACCCAGTCTAGCTCCATTGGACGTGACTGCGGACCAGACTCTCCACCGACAATGACCCAGTGGATATTCTTCAACGGCAATCGTGGCATCGCGCCCAATAATGGTTCGATAGAAAGGAAGCGAATCTTGGCGGGCACCTGTTTCAGGATACGGACGCGCTCAACGTAAGCTGCGCTCTCAACGCTTGTGCCCATCCAGACGTTATCACCCCATTCCAATTGTGCCGCCAACTCGACCACTCGCTCCGGGCGTTTGGTCAAGACTTGAAATTGATGCTGGCTGGCTCGTTTCATGACGTGAAAGCACCGACAGATAAACTCATCCGGCACTGCCTTGTGGAATAAGTCGCTCATCGAGTTGACGAAGATGACACGAGGCTTCTTCCAGCGAAGTGGTAACTCGACGATGTCATCTTGTAGCTTGAGGTCGAATCCTTGGTCATACCGTGGTTGCCCCATCGCTTGCAGTCGACCGGCCATGCGTTCCGCGTAACAGTGTGCACATCCGGGACTCACTTTTGTGCATCCCGTCGTGGGATTCCAAGTTGCCTCTGTCCATTCAATTGCTGAATTCTGAGCCATCTCCATTCCTTTCGAGATGCATTCCGTGTTTACTCGTCGAGTTCACGCAGTTTCTCTGAAATCCATTCGTTAATTGTTGCCGTGCGATCGGCGACTGCGCCACGCGCTTCAGCACTTTTGAACGCTTCCCAAAGCTCACGGTCGATTCGGAGCGTCACGGAAACACGGTCTGTTGTGGATGTTCCTTTCGGTCGCCCTACGCGACGGTTCGGCATATTTTTCCATGCCTTGCGCGCCGCCATGCTGTAGTTCGTGATCTCCAATTCCGTGACAGATGTGAGCGTACCGGTTTCAAGGCGTACCTGAATTCGGCGGCCATCAAGACCCTCGACGACCCCACGTTCCTTGGTCGTTTTCACCCGGACTTTGTCGCCGACACTTGGCTTCATCGCCGCAATTGTACTCGCCTTCCAATTAAATGCAATAACATTATTAGACGGTCGTGCTGGCAACGCAAACCTGCCATGCTCGTCGTGCGACCATGTCGAACTGAGCTGAGTAGTGAATCGTCGAGTCAGAAAGCTGCGTCGGTCACATCGACCGAGATATGTTGTGGTCGACGGATCTGGTGTACTTGATGCGCGCAACAGATGCGCAACAACATGGATCCCTACGGTGCCAATTCAACCGAAGCTCACATGCGATGCAATTTGACGTAAGGCCTTGCCCAAAACCAAGTGTCCAATGTTTTCTTGCGTTGTTCCAATGTAAACCCAACCAGCATCTCTCGGTCTTGAAAACCGGCGTGTCGAAAGGCACCGGGAGTTCGAATCTCCCCCTCTCCGCTTTCATCAACAAGAGGCCCCTTGGAAACAAGGGGCCTTTTTCGTTTTAACCCACAGTCGGCGTTTGTTCAGTGGGGACATTGGCTGCGGGGTTTTGAACGGTTCCAGAACGTGAAATCGGGCGATCTGTCGCGTTTCTCAGTGCACTTCGTGACTCTGCGAGAGTGAGGTATCAGCGAACGAACACAAGTGAGATCTCCGATGCGAGATCACATCCGTCATTGCAAAAGGATGCTCCCATGCTGTATTTCCCGCTGCTCAATTGTTATGATGCTAACTGTTTCTTCAGCCTCTGGTTCATCTCGATCAATTCACCGAAGTTGCACCAACGGCGGTGTTGATTTGGATGCTATTCAGCATTCGGAATGTCTCAACAATCTCATCATCTGAATCCATCATCGGAAAGACCATTCATGAACATTCAGAGATACCTTTTCCTCCTCAGCATGTGGGTTGGCCTGACCGTTGGCTGTGCTGAGTCATCGACTGATACGACACCATCTGAGACCGGTGCGACTGATCCGGCCGCAGCTGACGCGTCGGATGCTCAAATCGCTGAAGTCCCTGCCGAAGAGACGACTGAGTCGCCAGTGGGAGATGACAGCGTTGCGAGTGCGGAGGACGCCCCGGAATCCGAGAGTCACGAAGAGACGCCTGCCGAGGTGGCGGTTGTGACGTTTGAGCCCGGACCGGATGTTCAAAAGACGGTGCTGGAAGAACTCATTCTTGCCGAACCCGGAACGGTGTTTCAGTTCGAAGAAGGTGTGTTTGAGTTTACCGATGGACTGTCTCTCACCGTCGACGACGTCACGATTCGCGGTCGCGGTATGGACAAGACGATCCTGAGTTTCAAGAACCAGGAAGCTGGTGCGGAAGGCCTCTACATCACGAGCGATAACGTGGTCGTCGAGGACCTCGCCATTGAAGACACCAAGGGCAACGCGACCAAATCGTTGAAAGCAGACAACATCGCCTACCGGCGGGTTCGCGTCGAATGGACCGGTGGGCCCAAGGAGACCAACGGAGCTTATGGTTTCTACCCGGTCAGTTCGAAGAACGTGACCGTTGACGGCTGTGTGGCAATCGGAGCTTCGGACGCGGGCATCTATGTCGGTCAGTCCATCAACGTCATCGTGAAAGACAGCCGTGCAGAGTTCAACGTCGCCGGCATCGAGATCGAGAACTGCTACGAAGCCGAGGTCTACAACTGTGTGGCCACCAATAACACGGGCGGCATTCTTGTCTTCGACTTGCCAGACCTGCCGCAGCAGCGAGGACACAATGTTCGCGTCTACAAGAACCGTGTCTTCGACAACAATACACCCAACTTCGCACCGGCTGGAAACATCGTCGGCTCAGTGCCCGCCGGAACGGGGGTCGAGGTGATGGCCAACAGCAACGTGGAGATCTTCGAGAACGAGATCCTCAATCATGGCACCACCAATCTCATGGTCATCAGTTATCTGGCCATCGGAAAAGACATCAAGGATCCCAACTACTACCCGTACGCGGAAGGCATTCACATCCATCACAACCAGTTCTCAGCGGGTGGCGACAAACCGGACAACGACGGCGGCAAGCTCATGGCTGCCATTCTCGGGACACCGCTACCGGACATCGTCTGGGACGGCGTCGTGAATGAGGAAAAACTGGTTGATGGCAAACTGCCTGACGAATTTGGTATCTCGATCCACGACAACACGAAGGAAGAGGGCGAGGTCACGTTCGGCAATCTCGGAGGCCTCGAAGGTCTGCAGGATCCGGGAAATGCCAAGCCGAGTCGGGACCTGTCGCCGCACCAGTTCACCCTCCCTTCCGTGGAGCCAGTCTCATTTGCTGAGGCCGAATGATGCGGCCGAGCGCGTGCGCGAAGGCGGTGCACTGCGGTGAGACGGAGGCGGGATTGTCCGGCTCCGTGCATCTGAGTGTGTCGGAGAATCTGAATGCGTTGTTGATGACCTTCCTCCTGCTCTTTGGGCTGATGGCGTCAACGGCATTCGCATTCGAGGGGGATACGGCATCGGGAACCGTACACATCGACGTGGAAGCCGAGCCCGCTGAGTTGCTCTCGACCTACAACCTCTTTCGAGATGCCAAACGTCAGATTCCCAACGAAGGCGTCATCCCGTACGACCTCAACACGCCTCACTTCGCAGATTATGCAGCGCTGCACCGGTTTGTGTGGATGCCCGACGGAAGCAGTTGCGAGTATGGTCCGGAGGGGGAGATCGAGTTCCCTGTCGGTTCCGTGCTCGTGATTACGATGGGTTACAAGACCGATTTCCGCAACTCTGACCTCGGCGAGCACATTGTCGAAACACGCCTGTGGATGCGACGTTCGTCCGGTTGGATTGGAGCACAGTACGCCTGGAACGACGACACGACCGAAGCCCGACTCGCAGTTGCCGGTGAGAAGATCGACGTCTCGTGGACGCACACCGATGGCGAGCCGCGTCATCACACGTTTCGCGTCCCCAATCGCAATCAATGCATTCAGTGTCACGAGATCAACGAGCAGCTGATCCCCCTCGGGCCGATCCATGCTCGCTACCTCAACAGAACCTATCCTTACGAGCAGGGCGAAAGGAACCAGTTGGAGTTCTGGGAACAGGTTGGATTCCTGAAAGGTCTCCCGGAGCAGCGGGAGGACATTCCCCGCATGGCTGTGTGGGACGATCCATCGACAGGCGACGTCGACTCGCGAGCCCGCGCCTATCTGGACATGAACTGTTCGAGTTGTCACCGCAAGGGGGGCATCGGCTTCACGTCGGGACTCGACCTGAGATACGACCAACGTGAGCCGGTGAAATTCGGCGTCTTCAAAGCACCGGTGGCAGCCGGTCGGGGAGCCGGGAATGGACGCTTCGTCATTGAGCCGGGACATCCGGACAGATCGATTCTACTGTACCGTCTCAAGTCGACAGACCCCGGCGTGCGGATGCCGGTCGTTGGCCGGAGCATTGCTCATGACGAGGGAGTGGCTCTCATCACGCAGTGGATCGCTGAGATGGATTACCCGGAGTTAGTGCAACGACAGCGAGAGGTCGACCAGCGGGGCAGTCTTAATCCACCGCCGCGAGACGTCGATGCGAACTCACCCGAGGAGTCAGGCGAACGGTGATGAAGCGTGGAATGTTCCGTTCAACGGCTCTCCTGACGGCGACGTTTGCTCTGTTCGCATTCGGCTGCGGACAGGAGCCGAAGTCAGATGCGCAGAATTCCGGTGCGGCTGACCCTGTCCCGAGTTCAGCTACAGCGGAGCCGGAACCAGCAACCGCAGTTCGACCGCCTGACATCCAGATCAACTTCGACGTCGACGCGCGCCGGCCGGCAACCCTGCTCTCCGATTACGGGCTGTTCGAGAACCTCGCCGAGCAGACGTTGATCGCAGGTGTCATCCCCTATCAGCTCAATTCGCTGAGTTATGTGGACGGCGCGCGTCAGGAGAGTTTCGTTTACATTCCTCACGGCGAGGTAGCCAGTTATCAGCCTGATAACGCGTTCACGTTTCCGGTCGGCTCGATTCTCATTCAGAATCTCTGGTTCCCTGCCGATTCGGACGACACCTTGCAGCAAAAACGACTGTTCGAAACACGGTTATTGCTGCACATGACCAAGGGTTGGACGGCAGTCCCCTACGTGTGGAACGAGTCGGGCACGGACGCGGATCGGGTGGTGATCGGGCAGAAGTCCCAAGTCACCCGGGCATCGTCAGCCGGTGATCCGCACACGTTCACCTATCTCACGCCGAACATGAACGAATGCAAGAGCTGTCACGTCAACGAGGATGTGATGGATCCCATCGGCGTCACGGCTGCGAACCTCAACCGCACCATCTCTGTCGACGGCACCGATGTCAATCAGCTCCACTACTGGAAGCAGATCGGCTTGCTGAACGGGCTGCCCGATGATCGCAACAGCATCCCCTCAATCCCCGACTGGACCGATGACGCGTCCGCCACCCTCGAACGCCGCGCGCGCTCGTGGTTGGATGTCAACTGCTCGCATTGCCACAACCCGCGTGGAGCTGCCAGCACGTCCGGTCTCGATCTCACGTTTAATCAGAGTCAGCCGGTTCGCTTTGGTGTCTACAAGCCACCAGTGGCTGCCGGGCGTGGATCACAGGGACTCAAGTTCAGCATTCTGCCACAAAAACCGGACGAGTCGTTTCTCGTGCGCCGCATGAACTCGACGGAGCTTGGAGTGATGATGCCCCCGCTCGGCCGCACAACGGTCGATCATCGGGGGGTTGATCTGATTCGTCAGTGGATCTCCGGGATGGAAGTCGACGAGGCGCTGGCCGAAGCTGCGCTCAATCCAATGAAGGCCTACAAGGACGCCGTCAACGGAGGTGACCCGGAGCTTGGCATGACGCTGTTCCACAAAACCCAGAAGTGTCTGACCTGTCATCGCATCGGCAGCGAAGGAGGCAGCATCGGTCCCAACCTGAGCGATGTCGGCAAGCGAGTGAAACGCGACTACATGCTCGAATCAATCGTCGACCCGAGTGCAAAGATCGTCAAAGGTTTCGAGACATGGGTATTCGTTCTCGCTGACGGCCGTGTTATCACCGGAACGATCGTTTCCGAGGACGAGTACGAGGTCGTTGTCGGCCACGAAGGCAAACAGAGCAAGATTCAGAAAGACGAGATCGACGAGCGGTTGGCCTCGACCGTCTCGGTGATGCCGACGCAGGCGAATCTGCTCACCGTGGAAGACGTCCGCAATCTGATCGCCTACCTCTCCACATTGCAGGAAACGCCTCAGCCATGATGGCCGGTTTCCAAGTCGGATTTGCGAAAGATTCATGAGTCGACGTCTGTTCATTCTCGTTTGGCTTCTCTGTGCAGCAGGGGCATCTGCCCATGCGGATTCCGTGCAGTTTGAGTGGACCGGATTCTTCGCACGCAATTTGTCCACGTACAACCTGTTCGCTGATCCGGTGCAGCAGATTCCCAATGACGGCCTGGTGCCGTATGACATCATCACCCCGCTCTTCAGCGACTACGCTCACAAGCAGCGATTCATCTACCTTCCTCCGGGCGGCGTCATCGAGTACTCAGAGACGGAGGCATTCGCCTTCCCGGTCGGCAGCGTGATCGTCAAGACGTTCTTCTATCCTCACGACTTCCAAAAGCCGGACGACGAGCGGCGACTCATCGAGACGCGGTTACTGGTTCACACTGAGAAGAAGGGCTGGATGGGAGCCGCGTACGTTTGGAACGACGACCAGACGGACGCCGACCTTTCCATTATTGGAAATCGTTTGCCGGTCGAGTGGACGCATCACGACGGCGAGCGCCGCACGACCCAGTACACCATCCCCAATATGAATCAGTGTCGGTTCTGTCACGCGGGACATGGTGAGAACAAACCATTGAGTCCCACCGCCCGGCAGTTGAACCACGACTATGCCTACGCGGACGGTCACACTGCGAACCAGCTCGCCGAGTGGACAAAACGGGGCATCCTCTCCGGTGCACCGGAGCCGCAAGCATCACCGCGCGTCGCTCAATGGAATGATCCGCAAGCCGGGACGTTGTTCGATCGGGTACGAGGGTACTTCGACACCAATTGTGCTCACTGTCACAATCCCGACGGCCTCGCCAGTTCCAAACGTATCGACCTCAGATACAGACAAACCGAGCCCTGGCAGCGAGGCGTTGGACTCCGTTCAACCGGCGGAAGTCACACGGCCTCACGACTGGAGAAAGTGGTTGCAGCCGGTCATCCCGAACGTTCTTCCGTGTATCTGCGGATGAAGTCCACGGACTTCACCTTCATGATGCCCCAACTGAGCCGCTCGGTCGTTCACTCCGAGGGGACAGATTTGATCGCGGAATGGATTACTTCGTTGAGCCCGGAGAGCGTCGACGGTCTGTAGTCGTCGGCTCCTTCGCGTGATCCTCACGCGTCCGTTGCTCTCAGGTACAGTCTCTGGACCTCGCGCATGCAGGAACGGCCGTCGGCGGCGAGCGTGTGACACTGGGCTTCAGCCGACTCGGACTTCGCGAGTAACTCACGGATTCGCGTGGGAGTTCCCTCCTCCACGTCGGCGGCAATGTCGTCCGTTGTGAAACCGAAGCACGCACAAATGGGGGCCGACGGATCCTTGGGGTAGACGGAGGTGTGCAAGGTGTCGACGGTCACGCTGCGCTCGAACAGGTCAAAGTACGCCACATCGCAGTCGGCGAAACTGCAGTACCATGCGTGCTCGCCCAATTGTGTGCGCCACTCGCCTCGCACATGATGATCGAGCGTCCGTGATGTCACAGCGGTCCCCAGCGACCCGCACTTTGGACAGTAGGCACGTCCGTCGAAGTCGGGCTCACGCACAAAGGCCTTGTTCATTGAAATCACAACCCCGGAACAATCGCGACTCAAGTCATGGGATGACGCTGTGCTGGGACATCAAATGGTGAGCATTTCCTGTCAGGATTGCCAGTTGGTGCGATGCACGAAGTTGCGATTGGTCACACTCGCGGGGACTCACAAAACCGAAAAACACCCCGGCTGCGGTTGAGCGACCGGGGTGCTGATCTTGATCAGGTTGATGTCACGGCGGCCTACTTCTCGTAGGACATCATGATTGCCGGGGCCTCGATCTCGGCCGTGCCGGGGAACTCGTTCTCGCAGAGTGCTGCACCGAGTTTGGTGATCTTTTTGTAGAACGCATCGGTCGGGCGTTTGCCGAGCAGTTCGTTCTTCATCTGCTCACAGGCCACATCGCCCGCTGTGCGGACCAGTTCGTTGTCGCTTCGACCGGCGTACAGGCTGGTGCAGAGCATCACGATGCCGGTCTGAATGCGATGCGAAATCTCGGCCATGCGGCACTGACGATCGGCCAGTTTAAGCTGATGCGTCCGCATGGCACCGGAGGTTTCGTAGGCCGACTGATGCAGGAAGTCCAGTGCAAACTCGACATGCTTGCGGTTGGCAGCATCAAGCTTTGGCAGCTGTGGTGTCGGACGGCTCTTCATCTTGCTGCCGACGTACCACTTGCTGTACTCCATCAGCGGTCCCTTGAGCGCCCAGGCGTGGGCCGGATTGGCCGGGTTCGGCTGTTTGACGCCCAGCTTCTGCAGGGCTTTGCCGATCGGCTCGAAGAACTGACGTCCATGCTGTTTGACCAGCGATTTGAAGAACGCCATGCCGAGCATCTCGCCTTCACCCTCGTAAATACAGGGAGCGAGGAACTCATGCACGTTGTCGCCGAAGACATGTCCGTGCAGGAATGAACGTCCGCCGTGGGTCTTCATGTGCAGTTCGATGGCCGCGTGCTTCTGTGCTTCGCTGCCGAAGATCTTGGCGACGACACATTCCATCTCGCCGCGGTAGCCCATGTCGAGCAGGTTGCCACACCAATCGGTGAGGGCATCACACGCGGTGATCAGACCGGCGAGTTCGCCGAGTCGCCGTTGAACAAGTTCCCGTTTGGCGATTGCTTCGCTGTAGGTGACGCGGAACTGAGCCCAGGGAATCATGTCGACCATCATTCCCCGCATGGTGCCGGCAGCATTCGCACACAGGGCAACGCGTCCACGGTTGAGACCGTGATACGCAATCGTCAGCCCGTCCCCCTTGCCCGCTTCGAGCAGGTTCTCCTTCGGCACCCGGAAGTCCTTGAACCAGAACCCTTGGTTGTGCGTGTGCTTGAGTGCCCACAGCCCGTACTTGTTGAGCTTGAAGTGCTCGTTCTCTTCCTCGGGCAGTTCGACGATGAGCACGGCCGGCTTATCCTCGATCAAGCAGACAAGACCAATCATGCGACCGGGAGTTACATTTGTGATGAACAGCTTCTCGCCGTTGACGACATAATCATCGCCGTCCAGATGAGCAATCGTTTTGAGTGCTGTCAGGTCGGAACCGGCACCCGGTTCGGTGAGCGCGAATGCTGAGAGTCGCTGCCCGCTGCCGAGCAACGGGAGCAAGCGTTTCTTCTGCTCGTCATTTCCGAAGGTGACGATCGGGTCGACCGCACCGATGCAGCCATGCACGGAGGCGAGGCCGGCGATGGTCGGGTCGACGGTCGCCATGCGAGTGAGGAACCGCGCGAATTGAAGGAAGGACGAAGCACTGCCGCCGTATTCATTGGCGATCAACAGCCCCCAGTAACCCGCCTTGCCCAGATCGTCGAGGACCTCTTTACTGATCTTCTGGTTTTCGTCCATCAACGTGCCGGCCCGCTTGTGCGCGCGGACGACATCGAGTGAATCCTCCATGACCTTCGTGGCTGCGTCGGAGGGGGCCACAACTGGCTCTCCGAATCCAAACAGATCGACGGGTGCCACCGCCTCCCAGACAGCTCGGTGTGCCGGACTGTTCGCCGTCTGGTACCGCTTGGCGAACATCTCCTCGACCTGATCGTCCGCCGTGTCGACAGCCCCCATCCGCCGGACTTCTTCCTCCGACTTGCCGCTCATTTTGAGGGCTTCAGCGGCGAAAGAGGTCTCTGTCGGAACTCGCGGAGCTTCGTCAGTTTTCACGCCGGACGTTTCGGGGTCTTTGACAGTCGACATGCTTGGTACCTCAGGATTCGAAGTGAACGAACGGTGTTACCGACCGGACGGTATAGCCTACTGCGAAACAGGAACTTTGGAATCAAGAAAATAGGGGCTGGGCTGAAATCGCGGCCCGCACAGGTCCACCAGCCCGAAGAGTAGCTTGCTAAGTTTATCATGCCCCCACGCCGCTGACAAGTTGATCGGCCCTCCGCGGAAGGGAGCAAACCCTGTTCCGAGGACCATGCCCAAGTCGACCATCCAGGGCTCGCTGACGATGCCGTCCTCCAGACACTGACCGGCTGCGTTGACGATCGAGAGGATAAGCCTCTGCTGCACGCCGGAAAGCATCTCTCCCCCCAACTCTTTTGGCGAAGGGAGTTTTGGGATTATCCCGGAGATTGCGGAGGCCATCGGCTCGCCCCGCTTGCCGTTCGTGTAGTCGTAGAACCCCTTTCCCGACTTTTGACCGCGACGTCCCTGTGCCACCATCTCTGCGAGGTGCTTGGGCGTGGGACTCTCCTCGGCACCGGCGATCGGCAGATGACTGGCGACGTCCGCTCCCACATCAAGTCCGACTGTGTCCATCAGTTCCAGCGGCCCCATCGGCATGCCGAACCGCTTGGCCTCTTTGTCAACCTCTGCGATGGGATGCCCTTCCACGACCAGCCGAACCGCTTCGTCGAAGTAGGGAAACAGGATCCGGTTGACCAGAAAGCCCGGTCCCTCGTTGACGACCAACGGGGTCTTCCCCAGCTTCTTCACGACATTCACCAGCGTCGCGATTGTGTCATCGGACGTGTCATTCGCACGCACAACCTCGACCAGCGGCAATTTGTGCACCGGGTTGAAGAAGTGCAGACCTGCGACCTTGCCGCCTCGACCAGTGACCGACGCCATCTCGCTGATCGACAGCGACGATGTGTTCGACACCAGCAGAGCATCAGCCGGTAGTTGCTCGTCCAGTTCGCGAAACACCTGCTGTTTGATGTCCATCCGTTCAACGATCGCCTCGATGACGAGGTCCGCCTGTTTAACAGCTGCCATGTCCGCCGTGGGAGTAATGGCAGCGAGTGCCTTGTCAGCGTCCGCACGTTTGATCGCGCCTTTCTTGACCCCCTTTTCCGTCAGCGATGTGATCTGCTCCATTCCTTTGCGAGCTGTCGCTTCATCGATCTCTTTGAGGATCACCCGATAGCCGCTCGTCGCTGCGAGTTGAGCGATGCCCGCTCCCATCGTCCCGGCCCCAAGGACCGCGATTGTCTTGATCTTCGGGCCGCTTTCACATGTTGTTGTGACCCATGTCTCAGCTGAGCGTGCCTTCTCCCGCTGGAAGAAGAGACCCAACAGATTACGACACGTCGGCGTGAACAACACACGGCAGAACTCGGCTCGCTCTTTCGCAAACCCAGCGGGGAGTCCCTGCTTGTAGCCGGTCTCAATCGCGTTAAGAGCCGCATCGAGCGCGGGGTAATGCTTGGCCTGCCTGGCGATCTGCTTGCGAGCCATCTTCATCACGATGGAACGACCGAGCGAGGTGCCATCGAGAAACCAATCTTTGAGACCGGGCGAGTGTTTCGCCGGCGGCTTCCCCGCGAGTATTTGATCAACAAAGGTGGCGATGGCCTGATCAAACGAGTCTGCTGCGGCGACAGCGTCTGCCAGTCCGGACCGTATGGCCTTCGATGGATTCATCGTGCTTCCGGTGAGGATCATGGGTGCCGCCTTTTGTAGCCCGACGCGACGCGGCAGACGCTGCGTCCCACCCCAACCGGGAATCACCCCGAGCTGTGTTTCCGGCAGTCCCATTTTGGTTGAGGCGTCATCACGAACGATGCGGTACTGACACGCGAGGGAGATTTCCAACCCACCGCCGAGGCAGTTGCCATGAACGGCCGCGACCGTCGGAATCTTGAGGTCCTCGATCCGCTGAAACAAATCCTGCCCCGACTTCAGAGCAAAGTCCGCCTGCTCGGTCGTTTCCAGTTTCTCGATCTGGTTCACATCCGCACCGACGACGAACCCGATCTCCTTCGCACTGCGGATCACCAGCAGTTTTGCGCTGTCATCCTGCTCGATCTGATCGAGGGCCGCCATCAAATCACGAAGGATGGGCTCGTTAAACGTGTTGACCTGCTTGCCGGCGAGGTCCAGACAGATCGTCCAGACCCCACGATCGTCGCGATCAACTTGCAGATTCTCGTAGTGACTCATGGTGTCTCCTCTCACTGACGAACTCGAATGACGAAGCACCCAATGTCGAAAGAATTCCGAAATCCGAATGTCGACGCACTTGTCATCAGCACCCCAGACTGATTCGAGTATTCATGGCGGATCTGTGTAATTGGTCACCTCGTATTCAGGTTTCGTCATTCGACATTCTTTCGTCATTAGGTACTTCGGATTTCGACGTTCGGTTCCCACAGCCGCCCAAGAATTACGCTCGGCTATTCAGGTGTCCTGAACAGTGATTTCATGCTCCTGCTCTGCGGGAGGGGCCGCTGATGGTTGCTTCGTTGCAGTGGCTCCTTCACGCAACTCTCGACGCAAGACTTTGCCGAGGAAGTTGCGGGGCAGATCATTCTCGCTCGCCTCGATGATCCGGGGACGTTTGTGAGCGGCCAGCTTCTCCTTCGTGAACGCCTCAAACTCGCTTTTCGAGAAGTCCTTCTTGGATTCGACGAACAGGACCGCCTTCACGATCTCGCCTCGTTCCTCATCCGGCACACCGATGACAGCGACATCCTTCACGCCTGGATAGCCACGCAGCACCTCCTCGACATCTCCCGGATAGACGTTGAAACCCGACGTGATGATCAGGTCCTTGATGCGGTCGACGATGCGGAAGAAGCCGTCCTCGTCGTAGGTCGCCATGTCGCCCGTGTGCAGCCATTCGTCACGGATCACACTCGCGGTTGCCTCGGGGTTGTTCCAGTATCCGAGCATGACCTGCGGACCACGCACGCACAACTCGCCGACTTCCCCCGGTCCGAGCGGCTCGCCATCGCCATCCGGATCGACGATCTTCGCATCGGTGTCCGGAAGCGGCAGACCGATGGAACCGGGCTTTGCGGTGCCGTCGAGCGGACCGGCATGTGTCGTCGGGCTCGCCTCCGACAGACCATAACCCTCAACGATGACAGCTCCCGACCGTTCCTGAAACTCCTTTGCCACCGTCTCCGGCAACGCAGCTCCGCCCGACATGATCACTTTGATCGACGTCAGGTCGAACTTGTCATTCTTCTTCATCTCCTTGTTGAGAGCCGACAACATCGCAGGCACGGCGAGCATCATCGACGGTCGGTGAGTGTCGATGAGTTGAATGACGGTCTCCGGTTGAAAACGGTGATGCATCACCAACGTGCCACCCGTTGCAATGGCCGTCATCACCGACGCAGAGAGTCCATAGCTGTGAAAGAACGGCAACACCGCCAGAATCTTCTCCTCACCATGATGCCCCCGCGACCAATGCGACAACTGCCACGCCTGACACATCAGATTGTGGTGAGAGAGCGTGACCGCCTTGGGAGCACCTGTCGTTCCACCCGTCGGCAGCACGAACGCCGGCGCATGAATGTTGCCCGTCACGCTGGGATAATCGAGGAACTCCTCCTTAACGATCTGCTCGAGCCAGAGTACGCGAGTCTGTGATCCGGGCGAACGGAAGCCGACCTTCTGAAACCGCATCCAAGCGTAACCCAGTTTCTCGATCTGGCTCAGCCGTCCGGCCATGCTGTTGAGGATGAGCAACTCGGGAGGCTGATCGCCATGACAGACGAGCGGCGAGAGAATGTCGAGCGTGACGACGAATCGACAGTCGGTCGCACGCATCATGCTCACAACCTCCTCCGCGACCATCAGCGGACTGAGCGAGACGACGACTCCGCCTGCCAGCCATGTCGCGAAGTGAGCGGTCAGCGACTCCGGCAGGTTTGGAAGCAAGATGCCCACCCGGTCGCCCGGTTGCAGTCCCTCTCGCACAAACACGGCAGCCAGTTTTCTCGCCCGGGTGAATAACTCCGTGAAGGTCAGTTGTTGATGGTAATAGTGACAGGCGACGCGATCCGGATACCGCTCCGACGCCTGCTTGAGGAGCCAACCCAATCGCTGCCGAGGATAGGAAAGCTCCGCGGGGACACCGTCCGGATAATGTTTGAGCCACGGCTTCAATGACGGGACACGTGCACCATCCCGCCACCACTTCCCATGATTTCGATCCGCCGAGAGATAATGCAGCGACCTCAGCCAATGGGTCACATCCGGCCGCGGCGGCAATTCGCCGATTTGCAACTTGACGTTCGTGTCCATGAACTCTCCCAACAACTGTTTGCGACCAAAACTTCGGTGAGTTGACGACGATTCATCGACTCGGATTGTCCACTCCCTCCGCTTCCTCCATCCGCCAACGTTATCTGGCGAGGATTTCATTCTCTAGAACGTGCAGCAGTTCGTCAAACTCTCATGGATGACAGCGGTCCGATCGGGAGCATTTACACACGGGCAGTTTCGCACACCGATACGCGTTGTGAACAATTGAGCGAGTTTCAAAAACTTCTATTGGTGTGGCGGGGTCTGACCAACGGGAAGGCCTGGGCGAGGATCGCAGGGCCATCCGCTTCGCTTCTGACCCTGCCACCCACAGAAAGAACGGTTTTGAAACTGGCACTCGTCAGTTCGACTTGACCGAGTGATTCGGCGGCAACGTTGCCTGCAGAGCCCGCACACGTTCGAGTCGTGTCTGTGTGTCAGGCATCTTCAACAGGGCCGCCTGCCCTGCCCTGCGGCCGGCTTCCATCAACTCTTTCGACTCGGAGAAATCGAACCATTCCGTGTCGCCGACCTCCGGAGCGATCACGAGGTCCGCTTCGATCCGCAGGTCCTCGCGAAACGTCGACTCGCCAATCTCGATGATCCGCATCAGCACATCAAGGGCCGTCGCATAGTCGGTCAGATGCCGCATGTTGCCACCCACATCAACACCGACCAGAATGTTTGGGTCGTATTTGCGGGCAATGCGGACCGGCAATGATGACACGACGCCCAGGTCGCACAGCATCTTGTCTCCCACCTTCACCGGCGGAAAGATGCCCGGAATGGACGCCGATGCCTGCACGGCCACACGAAGCGGCCCCTCCTCCAGCACGACGCGCTCGCCTCGCATCAGGTCGACCGCAGCAATTCCCAAAGGGATCTTCGCCTCGGAGATATCCGCATCAGGCAGAAGGTGTTTGACGACCTCTTCGAGCAGTGCACCCGGCAACAGGGACTTTCGCGTCACTGCCCGCGTGAGTGTCTGATGGGCGTCAAGATAGTTCGCGACGGTGTGATACCAAGAGAACAACCCTCCCCGCTCTCCTGTGTCACGGCCTCGATGGGCCTTGAATAACTCCTGCTGTTGCCTTTCGAAGTCGGGAGAGAGCAGGTAATCCAGTGCCTTCTGCTGCACCCGTTTGATGTCCGGATCGAACGCATACATGGCCCCCGCCAGACTGCCGATGCTGATCCCGATCACCCGCTCGACGTTCCATCCCGCCTTGAGCACCTCCTCAATGACGCCCAGATGAGCTACTCCCCGAGCTCCACCGCCCCCCAATGCCAATGTCACCGACTGTTTCGACATGTATCACCCAATTCTCGCGACTCGAACAAACATGCGTCGCAGACACTCTTTTCAACCGCTTCTGTGAAACAACCGCGATCCCGAACCGGTTCCGCCGTGTCCGGCTTGAAGATCATCCTCTGTTTTGCGATATTCCTCCAGAGTCGTCCAGCGATCTTGAAGCAGTCGACACGACAAATCAATCGTCGCGGATCAAAAGGCACCCACAGCCGAAGTGGCGGAATTGGCAGACGCGCCGGATTCAAAATCCGGTTCCTGTAACGGGAGTGAGGGTTCGAGTCCCTCCTTCGGCACCTTTCAGAGTCCTTCGTTTCCGTAGGTTTGGATGCGAATTCGGCGGAGCGTGGTTCTTGGTAGTGCTAAATCGAGAACTCAGAAGAGGTTTCGGTGAGCGGTCGTTGCAAGTCTCGACTCGCTCGACGTCCATGATTTTGGTGGATTTCGCAGAGTTCGAGGGGAGTATACCCGAATGTGTACCACCTTGCAGAGCATCGACCTCATGCGACAGGAACTCTGTGTGCTTGACTGGTTGGAGACCGCTGAACACGACATCCGGGAATGCATGCATGGTTCATCACCTGGATTAACGAAGTGCCTCAGGTGTGCTCGTCAGTTGTCGTCCGAGGTCAGCTCGTGAATTGCGAGCAAGACGTCATTTGAATCAGTCGTAATCACTCTCTCCTCGATAGAGCGATTGCGGGGGGGACAGATAAGTGTAGCGTACCGAGCGGCGGAGAGTGCGTGAAACGTAGGCGTATTGGCATCCAAACGCAGCTACACCAAAGTGCCCGTGGCACTAGTGCGGCGCCGGTTTAAGTGTCGCGGTAGCCGCAGTGGCTCAGGGAGTTGCGGCATTCGGATTCGGGGAACAGATCGAGCACTTGGCCGCACAGAGTCCACAGTTTGTCCGTCGTGCGTTCGGCTCCGTCGCGGAGCAGCTTTTTGAACTTGCTGAACGCCAGCTCAATCGGATTCAGATCGGG
>JAGQPX010000036.1 GCA_020426505.1 Planctomycetaceae bacterium
CCGCGAATGTACCAGCCGTAATTGATCTCTTCCGTAATCCGGCGAACCGATTGATACGCGGTCTCCGGAGCCGGTTGATAGTAGAACGCCAGCAGAATGCCCGTCACAATCTGCACGACGAACAGATAGGCGGGAGTCCCCCCGAGGCACCACCACCAGCGGCGCAGATGATTGGGGACGGGCTCATTTGTGAGCTCGGCCAGTTGCACCCCGGAAACCGGCAATCGCTCCTGAAACCACTTTGCGACTTTGCCCACGGTCGTCCTCGGTCTCAGGTCCTGTGTGATGTGTTCTGCGAAGCGTCGACGAGTGCCTCAGTGGCAGCGTCGATGAAGAGTAAGCCGTTTTCGACATGCAGTTCGTAGCGAGGCAACGATTGATTCGCGTCCTTCGGCGGTCCGGCAATCGGACTGCCCTCGCTATCGAATGCCCCGTTGTGACAGGGGCAGAAGAAGCGATCATTCTGCCCTTCCCAGTGCACCTGACATCCCAGGTGAGGGCACACACTCGACAGAGCAATGAAGTCCTCACTGCCGCCGGTCTCACTGACGCGCGTGAGGACCACCTTCTCTCCAGCCGGAGAGACATAAGTCATGGATGCCCCGAGACGAAACGACCTTAGGTCGTTTACATATTGCGGGCCGGACAGTCGCCGCCGTGAGGGAAACAGGAATCTGCCAATCAACGTGGCAAACATCCCATATCCGGCGGTCAAACCGAACGACATTAGGGCAGCCGGCCATCGTTGCAGGAACGATCGACGAGGCTCTGTGACGTTCTGCTCTTCCACGTCCTGTGTTTCTTTAATTCCACCCATCGAAAGCGAGGGACAACATGAGACCGCAGTATAAGGCGACAAAATTGGATGTCAATGTCCACTTGTGTAACGAGAGATTGTCGCGCCGCCGAGTCGATGTTCCCCTCCGAGCCGAGTGTCGCTAAATGCCGGCAATCGGAAAATGACACTGACGACGCTTGCGACTCTTTGGATCTAGGAGGTCCGCGATCGTCATCGATTCCAATGCGTGCTCCGCCAACTCCATTGCGTGATCGAGTTGAGCATGCATTGGACACAGTTGCACTTCATGTTCGGCCAGCCCCAAGGGGCAAGTTGGAATGCGTTGAATGGGATCGACCGCATTCACCACGTCCCACGCAGTGATCTGATCCGTCGGTCGGGAGAGGCTGACACCGCCTCCACTCCCACGTTGTGTTTCGACGATCCCAGAACGACGAAGTGATTGCAGTACCTTCCGAAGATACTCCAAGGGGACATGAGTCTCCTCCGCGACTTCCTCCGATGTCAGAGATGCACGCTCGTGGCGTGCGATAACGCACACTGCACGCAGGGCATATTCGGCAGATTTTGAGAACACGTCGGATTCCTCAGAGGCCACAGCTGAAGGCACTCGTTGCCTGAGTTGACTCTGTTACGCTTCATCATACACAACTTGAAGTGCTGAGGTGACAGACGCACGTATGCGTCGGAAAGCCCGAACCGACTCATTGCGATCGACCAACGATGACGTGGGGGACTTGCAGCGATGTTCGAGCGCGGCGACCCGATTATCGCCGGGACGCCATGCCACTCGATTGCCTATCTGACACACGACCAGATATCGAAGTCAATTGGTCTTGAGGGCTTCCTTCCCGTTCATGATCGTTGACGTCCGGTGATGGGGTATGCCGGATCCTGGAAGCCTTTTCCACTGTGTTCGCCGGGCGGCACCAAAGAGTCGATGAACATCTCATCCTCGGTTGTGATCTCTACGCCGAGGCATTTCATATTGTCGTCGAATTGGGCTTCGGTTTTGGGACCGACGATCACCGAAGTCAGGATGGGGTTCGCCAGACACCATGCCAACGCAAATTGACTTGGCGAACACCCCTTCTGATCGCAGTGTCGAACAAGCTTCTGTGAGACTTCAATGCTGGCGTCGCGAAGCTCTGCCTGCTGCATTCGCACGTCGTTTCGAGCAGCACGACTTCCCTCGGGGGCAGGTTCTCCCAACCGATACTTGCCCGTCAGGATGCCTCGTGCCAGCGGACTGTAACTTACGACGCCGATTCCGTGTTTTCGACACAGGGGGAGTAACTCCACCTCGATGTCGCGGTTCACGATATTGTACAGCGGTTGGACGCAGGCGATTTGATCGAGGCCGTGACGATCACTTTCCCATAACGCCTCACACAGTTCCCAGGCACGGAAGTTCGAGCATGCGATGTACCTGACTTTGCCGCTACGAACCATGTCGTCCATCGCCCGGAGTGACTCCTCAATGGGCGTCGTCGCGTCTGGGGCGTGCAGGTAATAGACGTCGATCGTATTTACCTTGAGTCGCTGCAGACTTTTTTCGACCTCTCGAAGCAGGTGGAGACGACTGCCACCCCAGTCATTCGGTCCATCTCCGACTCGCTGTCGCCCTTTTGTTGCCAGCACAACTTCGTCACGTCGGCCAGCGATCGCCTTGCCGAGCACGACCTCTGACTCGCCCGCATTGTACATGTTGGCCGTGTCGAGGAAGTTGATCCCTTGGTCGAGGGCCTTGTGGACGATGCGAATCGATTCCTCCTCGGATGTTTGTCCACCAAACATCATCGTGCCGAGACAGATCGGTGAGACTCGCACACCTCTGCGACCCAGTTGTCGATATTCCATGTGTCTACTCTTGCTTGTGAATGACTTGCGGCGGATCAGCACCGATTAGAGCAGAGATGAATCGGCGCATCCACCGGACCCCAGTTCGCGCAGCGTCACCACTCGTGACCGAACCTCGCTACCGAACCACGCAGTGTTCGAGTGTGAGTGACCGGAGTCGATCCGGGACCGGCTCCGGCAGAACATCGGGTGCTTGAACGCTGGGAATGCCGGCACTGTCGAGATGAAGTTCGAGCGGAGGGTCAGCCAAGTCTTCGTGATAAAAACGGCTGCTGGGGAAGATGTCCGCCGGGTAGGTGAAATTGTCGAGCATCGCTAGCGCTGTGCAGTGGGAAGAACCAACTGCACTCTCCAGCATGCCGCCGACCCAGCACGGTACACCTGCTTTGCGATACAGATTGTGAATCGCAACCGCGTTGGTCAGTCCGCCGACTCGACCGGGTTTGATGTTCACGTAACGGCAACTGCCGAGTTCCAACGCCTGACGCGCCCGATCCACGGAAACAATGCTTTCATCGAGGCAGACCGCTGTTTGAATGCGTTGCTGCAGCTGCGCGTGATCATAGACATCGTCGTGCTGCAGAGGCTGCTCGATCATCTCGAGGCCAAACTCATCGACTTGCTGAAACAGCTCCGCATCGCTGATTCGATACCCGCTGTTGCAATCAATATGGATGGGGTGATCAGGCTGACAGTCACGCACAGCCTTTAACATGGGAAGGTCCCATCCGGGCCGGAACTTCAGTTTGACTCGCGGGAAACGCTCCTCGACCGCACGGTCAACACCCTCCAGCAACTCGTCCAAATTGTCCATCACCCCAAAGTCGGCCCCGACCGGTACGACCTTACGAGTCGCTCCCAGAAGCTCAGCGAGCGGACGACCTTCGCGTCGGGAATGCAGACTCCACCAGGCTGTGTCGAGAACGGCTTTCGCAAACGGGTTCCCCTTATAAATGGACAGCAGGCATTGCAGTTGTTCACCGGAGCTGATGTCCTTGCCGATGAGCGTCGGGGAAAGCCGGTCCCGAACGAGTGCATACGCTCCGCCAGCCCATTCCGGGCTGTAGCAGGGGGCAGCAAAAGGAGCAGATTCGCCCCAGCCATCGATCGATCCGCTCACCATTCGGCAAAGGATCGCATGAATTGCTGCGTCCTCGCCGTAGGCGGTCCGCCACGGCGAAATCAACGGCATGGCGACATGATAGAGATGAATCTGGTCAATTCTCATCGAACCGGTCCATCAACACGACGTCGCGACACCCGCATGGCCGGCCCGCACTGACCGCTCACCTTCGCAGTCAGCGACACATACGGATAACGATGACCGAGCGGCATTACTTCTTCTTTTCCAGCCAGACTTCGGCGACCTGCGTTCCACGACCCTCGACGAGTCCCCATTTCAACTCGAGCTTGCCATCGGCTGTCGCCTCGCGTGGGATGTCGTATTCGACCGGCCAGAGCGGGTGCTCCGGCCGTGATGGGCCATGAATCTTGAAACGACCATCGGCGACGAGGTCAATCGTTGCTCCGAATCTTCCGAACTCCACCACTCGGATACGGTAGTCCGCTTTCGGGTCCAGTCCTTCATATCGCATGATGAGCGGCGCACCGTGCAAGGTTTGGACATGATGCAACCATGAGTATCGAAATCTCTTGTCGACCATGCGAGTTTCGTTGTTCATCCAGCGATAGTGCCCTTCCGTCACCCGGTCGACCCGGCTTGGATTCTCATCGTAGATTGAGAGCATGTCCACATGTGGTTGTCGCTCCGGGTCGCCGAGGTCATCGTAGAAACCGCCGGGACCGGGATCGTCCCAGTTCACGAGCAGATGGATGCGTTCGAGCCGTTCGGCTTCGGTCTTCATGGCGAGAATCTGTTCAAATTGATCTTCCAGCCATGGCCGATCGTTGAGCGGGATATCCAGCTTGTCCAGGAGGGCACCCCGTTCAGGATTTCTCGTGAAGTAAGGCGGATCGACGCTGAATTGAAACCCGATGCTGTTGAACATGTCATCCGCCAGTTCGGCCATTTCTTCGCGGAGTGGAACACCCGCTTCAAACGAATCCGCCCGCGCGAACTCGCTCTTCGCGTTGGCGATCGCCTTGGCGACACCGACTGTCGGTGCCTTCGCGAGTGCCGCATACGCCGCGGTCTCGTATCCATGCTCCAGTTTGTATCGCTCCCGTGTGTACTGATCGAACACGGCCCGCATCAGGTACATCTGATACCGCCAACTTTTGCGGACGTCGGGACTGACGTTGTCGCCGATGGATCGCCATTTGGCGAGCGTCTTCGGGACCGTCTCGTTTTTCAGGAAGTTGCCCGTCATGTTCTCCTGAAGCATCCACAGGCCCTCGGCCACATCTGGCCCGGCATCCTCACCGAAGAAGATGCGACCATAGTCGAGGACGATTTCATGGATGTCTGCCTCCGGATCCCACGCAAGCGCGCTCCACACCATCTTGTTCAAGTCGTCATGGATTCCGTCGGAGTAAGAGCCGAATCCGACCGCATACTCATCGTACGCATTATGCACGTACTGATTGTGCCCCGGACGAGGGTTGATCCCCTCCCGTCCCAGAGCCTGAGCCATTTTGCTGTCCCAATGGGGGACAGGAAACTGTGCGCGAAGATTGTGGGTGATGTCCGGGTAACGGCGAATGGCATACTGATCCGGCAACCACTTCCTCGCATCCATGATGCTGTGTTTCGTCCCCGGACCGTAGACATAGCCGCCGAGCCAGGATGGTTGTTCGGTGCGGATGTAGTCAAACATCCATTCGGTCCATTCCGGAATCATCTTCTGGTTCGAGACGAAGACGCCCGCATCGGGGAATCGCCGATGCAGCATTTCGGCCATCCCTTCCAGAGCCGGCATGAGAACCTTCGGATGATTATCGCCCGGATCGCCCCCGGGGACGAACAAATGGTCGATGCGCGGCATCTCGTTAAAGAGTCGCTCCCGGTATCCGAGTTCCCGCTCATACTGCTCCTGGTCGTCGCCCAGAATGGGAACCGGGTACCACAGGAACACGTCCAGGTCATAATCATCCAGGAGCTTGGCCAGTCGAATGTTCATGTCCCACTGCGGCTCCGCCATCAGGACGCTGTCCTTCTCGCCGGGAGGAGATTCCTGGATCAACTCAGCTCCACTGCAGCCAAACAACGAGAGTTCCCGAATGTATTGCTCGTACATGTTGACGGTCCACAGGTCGTAGCTCGTGGCCGTGTTTCGATAACCCAGTTGGTGAACACGCATGCCGTATTTCGGCGAGGTTGTAATGCGTGTGTCCGCCGGGACACATACCTCGCCCTCCCGCATCGTCATGGCGCGGAGTAACCGTCCGACTCCGTAGAGCACCCCCCGCGCGTCATGACCGACGATGAGAACCGCATCGTCCTGAACGCCGATCGCGAAACCTTCGTCTGCGTCCGGCACCTCCAGTCCCGCAGGGAGCCTGACACCTTCCGGCATCTTGTCCGCTGTGCACAAGACGACCCGCGTCGCGCCGGGAAAGTGATCGCGGATGTACCAGCGGATGCCCGTCCGCTCATGAACTGCGTCACTCAGAGTCGCTGCGGCCTTTCCGACCGGACCGCTGACCGGAGCGACCATCACGGAGTTGCTCAGATCCAAATTTGAAGCGTCGGCAATTCGTGAGATGCCAACAAGCGAACCCACGAGTGTTGCGAAAATCAATAGCCTGAAAGACATCAGAAGGTTCCTCGGGATGTGCGAAAGGCTGATCATCCCCGATATTGGTGCAGGGGTCTGTTCATCTCAACCTTATGCCTGGACCGCAATATCCGTCGATGACGAATGATTGAAGACTGATGCTGGAGAGTCATTCACCGACGCGCAGAATGTCACAGCCGGCACGCTAATACCGTCCATCGTCACTCGTGAGCACTGCTGGACAAGCCAGCAGTGGCACCAGTCACCCGGCGGCACCAGAACGGGGAGGAAACGATGATTCCTGCCTCAGAAATGAATGGCCAACAGGCTGACGGTATCCAGATGGAAACTTATTCGACCATGGTCTTCATGTGTTCGACCTGATCGACCGCTTCCTGAACGGCGGCTCTGAGTTTCTCGATTGTGCCATCGGGGGAGTTCCAGATCTCCATGATCTCTTGCTCTTTATCCAACAACTTTTGTGCCTCGGCCTCCAGCGGAGTTCCCTTGACGTCGTCATTTCTCATGAAGGCAGCGACAGCACTTCCGTATTCGGCCGGCACCGGTTCGACCCGCGGATCATAAGTCTCAGCGAAGACCTCATATTTCATGTCGTCGACTGCGGTCTTGATGCTGTTGAATGCACCATAGTACGTTCGTTGATCCATACTGGTCTTACTTTCTCCACAACCGAGCAGGAGAAAGAAGGTGCACAGAACCGCCGCCAAACGAAACTCTTTTTTCATCGCTCTTTCCTCGGGATGTCTCATTGTTCGATGGCCGAGATGTCTGCCATCACGGAATTCGAATCTGGCCGCCTGAATCGATTAGGCGTAATGCCATCGATGCTGATCTCGATGTCCGATCGCTGTTTCATCGCGCGGTCCGCTGGAATACAGCCGGAGAAGAATGTCAATCTGCGAACGGCCAAGTCAACAGAAACTGAAATGCTTCCGGCTGCATGGGCAGCCGGAAGCATTGATGAACGTTATCAACATGATTCTCCCGGCCACCTTAGCAGCCGGGAAGAATCGAACTCAGCACAAGCTGAATTCCTACCATTGACCCACAACTTCACCGCCAGCGCGAGTTCCGGCTGCCGACCAGACGGTTGCGTCGATGCTGTCGCTGACGAATTTTACGCTTCCGTCTGCGAGGCATGAATGGACACCACCGGTGTGGTGGCTTCGTGCGGCGACGAGGGCCAACTCACTCTCGTCATCCGGGATCGAGCCTTTTCCGCAGTCCGGAATCGGGTCATTCGGAGTCTTGATGTGGTTGTAGGCTCCCATCTGGAAGCTTGAGTAATACCACGCCGGGTCATCACCACTCGTAAAGCCGAAATCGACACGGTAGCTACTGGGGGTATCGATGTCTGCTTGAGTAATTGCAGAGCAGGCAGCGACGACGCTGGCTGTGGTGTCGGTGTTGGCACCCGGGACATACGGAGTACCACCAGAGTCCCTATGCAGGTAGTTCCCAATGAAGACGGCGCCGCTGTCGTTGTTGCCGATCATCCGTTCTGAGTACAGCGAGGTGTTTGAGGTGCCATCGGTGAACTTTCCGACACTGTGGCCGCTCGCGTCGCCGAATGCACCCCCCAGGGCCCCGTCAAGTTCAGACGCTGCCTGCGGTGTGTAGGTCGGATCGGTCGCGATATTGTTGCCGAAATGCCGTCCACCATGTGCGGTGGCACCCCAGTTTGCACGGTAGCTGTTGGTGTTCACACCGTCCTGATGGTTGGGATCGGAAGGGCACATGAACGCGGGAAGATCAAGGTCGTTCACGAAGCCATTCGCGTTGCAGAGTGGTGAGCCGAAGCGAACGCGTGTGTTGTGATGATCCATCTGATTCCACACATTGGCCTGATCAATATACGGGAGAACGTGGTAGAGTGGTGAAAGGTGACCATACCAGCAATCCATCCCGATGGCCTGTCCTCGCGAAGGAGTCATACGTCCCGGAGGAAACTGCATGAAGACGTCGTGGTAGTTATGCAGGGCCAGCCCGATCTGCTTCAGGTTGTTCCGACACTGCGTCCGGCGTGCTGCCTCGCGTGCCTGTTGCACGGCAGGGAGCAGCAACGCGATGAGAATTGCGATGATGGCGATCACCACCAACAATTCGATCAACGTGAATCCGCGTCTCTTCAACTTCATCTGACGATCTCCTTGATAAAGACCTTGGCCGAATGGCCAAAAAGTATGAAAAAGGCCTGCCCGCTGGTCAGGCCGATTACCCACGAATTGAGTTTTGAAATTTCTCAAGAGATGGAATTGAATGTAACAGAGCCGAGAATCCCCTTCAATCATTCTTAACTCAGAATTCTCAAGAACTTTCAAAGAATGACCGAATGGTCGGTTGACTGTTCTGCGAACGGTGTTCCGGTGTGATGAAGGCATCAAGGGCCGGGCATATCAGTCCACAAGTTGACGGTGATTGGGCCACACGGCGGCTGCGATGGATGTCTTGTCGTGAGTCGCCATCGGTCGTCGTCGGCAACTCGACTGATGGTCCATCCCGCATCGTCGGCGATGCTGTCGTGCGGATGGTGTTTGAAAATATCATCGATCGTCAACTTGCAAGAGAATGAGTTGATGGATGATTGGGACCACCTCCCGTCTTGAGAGCGGGGGCCGAATCGCGCGTAAGCTCGGGGGACACATTCACGCTGTGCGACGTGCGCTGCTGCCCGAAATCACGAGGGAGGAGGTTGCGTGACCGCATGAATCCGAGCATAATCAAAATCTTGTATACGAAGATGTTTGTTGGATGCTGCCGTCTCTGTCAATACCACCTTAGGAACATTCGAACGTGTCACAGCTTGCCGCCGAACCGATCAACGATCCAGACAGCCGTTTCATCTATCGCGAGGCGAGTGCGGGAATCCTGGATCCCCGGATTCCAGTGGCGGTCGCATCACCATCGTGGATCACATTGGCCAACCGGTGTTTGATCTGTGCTGTGATTCTGATCAGTGTCGGCTGTGGTCCGCAGGCTGGTCCGCGAGAGTTCTCCGAGGAGGAAATCCAGGCTCGGCGTGAGGCACTTCTGAAAGCCCATCCATTACCCCCGGCCGATACGCCGGAGCAGATTCGGGAGAAGGAAGAAAAGGTGGAGGCGACGTTGCCGGAAGTCTACGCGTTGCTGGAGGACGTGAAGGCTGATCCGGCAAGGGTCGATGAACTGGTCGATCTTTCCATGAGCCTGCTGACGCTGGTCCCCAACCATCGTGAGGCCAAGGTTGCGTATCTCAAATCACAGTTGGCCTCATTCTATGCTAAGGAAGGTCAGGACCACTTCAATGCGTTGGTTGCGATCAACTCGGCGATTTTGGAGGCCGACCGGTTGCGGGAGAACTTTGGCGACCTGTCGGATGAAGAATTGCAAGTTTGTCAGGACGTGTATTTCAACCAGGCCCGCCGGGAAGGCTATTTCCCTCATTCAGAGGATGCGTTTGACGTCTTTCGGGTGGCGATGGACAAGTTGATGAAATCGGGATTCGATGATGCGGAGCGACTCAAGGCCGAGCCGAAATTTGAATATTTCTTCTCCAATCCAAAGTTTGCCGCGATTCTTGATGCAGCCATCGCACAGATTGAGGGATCGGCTGAAGATGATTCCTCCGAACAATGACTCTCCCAGCGTCGATCTTCACGTTGGTACGTTCTGAACGACGAAAGCCCTGAGGCGGCAAAAGGTGACGATGCGGATTCTCCTCGCAGTGGGTCATTCGTTACTCTTCGCCGTCGGATTTGCGAAGGCGGCGCGGAGCGTCTGACGCAGTTCGGCGATGGGCTCTTTGCGTTCTTCCGGCGTCATGTAGAACCGGTAGCCGCGCTCCTTCAACTGAACGCCCAGCAAGTCTTCGAGTCCACGACTCGCGAATTGTCGGTTGATCAAATAAGGATCGTCTAGTGCATTGATTAAAGCGTCTTGGATGGTCGTGTTCTGTTCCCATCGGGATCTCGTGCGGAGCAAGGCATCTGCCCCAATCTTCCGAACCGCTTCGCCCCTGCTCTGCAACCACCCGAGGGCAGCCGATTGCGTCCGGTCGGCATAGTGCTCTTCGATTGCCCCTTCGTCGAATTCCACAGCATACCATTGCTTGAGGTAGTCGATCGTCCAGTCAATCGACTTGTCTGTATGGCATTGGTTACAAGCGTTGGGGTGATTCGACTGAATCATGAAGGCGTTCGTTGGTGAGAAAATCATGTGCGTGCGCACGATGTCCTGCAAACCCTCGTTGATCCGGGGCATGTGGCAGTTCATGCACCGGCTCCCTTCGCTGCCCACCTGATGATGCGTGTGTGCCGCTTGTGATTCCTCGGATGCATAGTGCTGATGGCACTTGATGCAGCGCGCATCGTCTTCCGCCGGAGTCGACGACCATTCGTGACCGGTTGCCTGATGCGGATTGTGGCAGTCGGTGCATTTCAGTTCGCTGTAGCAGCTTCCCCGCATGGCGTCGGAGTATTCGGTCGAGTTCCAGGTCGACATGCCGCCCGCGTACTGAGGACGTTCACCTGAGTGACATCGGCCGCAGGCCCAGTTGACATTTTCGTGTGTTCGCCCGAGGTCGGTTGGTTCGTCGATCGATCCTGATAACAGGTGCGGGCTGTACGGGAAGAACGAGGGGAAAATCTTCGGATTCTCGACGTGCTCTCGGCAGCCCAGGTGACAGGACTCGCAACTGATTCCCAACGTGACGGCATGCTCCGAAGCGGGGATGGCATCGAGCGAATTGAGCAGATCGGCCGCTTGTTCGTCCGGCAGGGATCTGTGCCTTGATGGCAACCAGTCTGGACGTTCCGCCTCAAGGTAGTCTGCAACTGCCCATTGGATGTTGCGTGGAACTTCGCGGGCCAGCTGGTTTGCATTCCCCGAAAGCAAATCACCCAGCGGGGGCGTGGTGTGGCATTGATCACAGGCATCGGCGTATTGGGCGAAGTTGGCCTGGTAACTGATCGCGTTGAACGGATCCATCCGTTGACCATCCGGCGCCTCTTCTTGTGAGACGTTGACAATCGGTACCCATTCTCCCGGATCGATCCAGTAGCCGAGCGGCAGGACGTGGTCGTATTTCTGCGGATCGGTCTGCGCGTCTGGGGATTCTGGCCCGTCAATCTGTTTGCCGATGTAGTACTGAAAGAACCGCGAGCCGATCGTCTCATGGATGGCATACGTTCGCGATTCTTCTCTTTCGAGCCGCATGCGGTATTCGCCGTTCTCCGTGAAAAACGTTGCCTTCCCTCCCAGGTAGGACATACTTGTGCCGGAGAAGTCGCCGACAACGGTCGACTCATCGGCCACCGCGTTCATCCAGTGATGCGGATGGTGCGACCAGCTGTCGTAGTTCTTCAGATGGCACTTACGACAGGCCTCCGGACCGGCGTAATCCCCAGGGTGGATATTGCTGGAGATGTGACTGACCTGGTGGGTCTGAGCGTGCACTCGCTCGGGTATGTCATCCCACCAGACATTGATGCGTGGGATTCGGCTGGCTTGCGGTGTGCCAGGCCGTGTTTTCGCCTTGAGCGATTGATTGTGAAACGTCAGCCTTCTCGCTCCGGCGTCACGCGCGCTGTACGCAACGCTCGGCGCACCCGATTTGATCATGGCAACGATGATCACGGCAGTGATCCCGATGACGAGCATTAAGCCAAGCGCCAGCGGCCACCGGCTGTGCTGCTCGGGCAATTCGGATTCAACATCAAGAGATGAAAAGCCGTTACCTTCGTTCATTTGTCTGTCCAGCGTGTCGCGCGAACGGATCCTGACCCGTCGACGATGGTCGTTTTACAGAAGATGGAAAAGGGACGTGGTCATACAGACACATTTCACAATACAAATCCGGGACTCGTCCGGCAATCAAATATTTCGTCGTGTCACTCGCGGCAATTTGGTTAGCGTGATCCTCATTGCTTGATCAGCCAGACCTCCGCAACCTGACAACCCCGTTGAGCCAATAACTCCCATTGAAGGTCCAGTGTGCCGTCGGCGGTGGCGGCCCGTGGAACGTCGAACTCCATCGGCCACGGCTTCGACGGCTGAGGTAGCGGCCCGTGAACCTCGTGTTTCTGATCGGCCACTAACCTCATCGTTGCGCGGAAGCGACCCGTGTACGTCACACGGACGCGGTACTTCGCCTCAGAGTCGAGGTCGGTATACCGCATCCGGAGCGGCGTCCCGAACAGTGTCTCCGCCTGATTCACCCACGAGAGTTTTCCGTCATTCAACTTCAGGGCGGAATGATTGACGCGGTTGCTGAACTCCGACTGTGGTGATGACACGAATCCTGGGTCGGCCTTCCATGCCTGTTCGCGGTCGACAGGCAGCAGATGCGGTTGACGACCGACGCATCCGAGATCGTCATAGTATCCCCCCGGACCGGGATCGTCCCAATCAACGATCGTTTGAATCCGCTGGAGCTGCTGCTGATTATCCTCCAAGGCGAGAATCTCTTTGAACTGCGTCTCCAGCCACGGACTATCATTCAGCGAGAGATCGAGGTAATCGAGAACCGCACCGCGATCGGATCGGGAGGCACCGTAGTTCGCCACGTCCAACTGCATCCCGATGCTCTCGTTGAGCCCTTTCCCCAACTCGACCAACCGCTTTCTCAAATCGTGTGCGGTATCGTCGACCTCAACCAGTGCAAGCACACTGCGGGCTTCCTCGATCGCTGCTTTCGGGCCGATGTTTGGCGCTTCGCTCAGTCGCTCCTTCGCCTCTTGCTCGATCTGTTTGTGCCGGATGAGCCGCCGCCGGAGGTAGACGTCGTAGTTGGCCCGCAATAAGGGGAACTGCAGTCGCCAGTTCGATCGCGCTGCAGCGGGATTCCGGCGTTCGATCTCCTGCCAATGGGCGAGCGTTTGTTCGACGTTCTCGTTGTCGAGCAGTGGTCCGCGCCAGTTTTCTTCCAGCGCCAGAAGGCCCTTGGCGACGGACTCGCCCTCCTCCTCCCCGACAAAGTACCGTCCGTACTCGGTCAGGATGTCCTCAACACTCTGAGTCTGATCCCAACTGCTGGCATTCCAGATAAACTTGTTCACGTCGTCGGAGACGCCGTCAGAGTAACTGACGAATCCGTCTGCAAGGTGGGCCATCGAGTTGTGAATATGAACCATGGCCTGAGGACGCGGATTGTACGGCTCGCGACCCAATGCCTGACAAAAGGCGGGGTCCCAGTCGGGGACCGGATACTGGCTGCGGAGCGTGTGGCAGATGTCCGGATAGCGACGGATGCGGAACTGCCGGGGCGTCCGTGCGCGGGCCTCCGCCAGCGAATGCTTCACCCACGGGCCGAACACAATCCCCGCGAGCCAATCCGGCTCGGCTTCACGCAGGTATCCAAACAGCACTTCGTTCTGCTCGGGTGTGAATCCCTGATTGGAGACCCAGACTCCGGCGCCAGGATGCTTCTCGTGCAAGGCGGCGGCCATTCGCGACAGCCAGGGCAGCAGGACCTCAGGCGCGGTGTGTCCGGGGTCGCCTCCGGGGACGAAGATGTTGTCGATGTGTTCACAGGATGCAAACAACTGTCGCCGGCGGTCGAGTTCTGCCTCGGCCTCCTCCGGGTTGTCGACATGTGCATAGACGGGCACCCACATCCAAACGTCCAGGCCATAGCCGCCGATGAGCCCACTCAGTTTTCGATTCATCTCCCAAGGGTCCATCTGCATAAGGGGAGTCCGCTCCTCATCAGGGCTGACCGCAGGAATGAGGGCGATGGCGTTGACGCCGAACACGATTTGATCGCGGAGATACTGTTCGTATTGCGACAGGTCCCAGGCGTCGTAACTGTTGGCCGTGTCGCGGAAGCCCAGTTGATGCCCACGAATCGCAACGTCCGGAGCCGACGAAAGCCTGACATCCGCAGGGACGTCCAGCTTGCCTTTGGTCATCGAGAGCAATCGCAGGAACCGTCCCGCTGCGTAGAGGGTCGCCCGGTCGTCGTAACCCAACAGATGCACGGTCGGAGCCGGTCGCGACGGTTCGATCCAGATGGCGTAGCCATCGGCGCGGTCCGGAGGCTGAATATCTCCGGGAAGTTTTCCGTTCTGAATGGTGTCCAGCGTCTGAATGACGATTGTCGGTGTTCCCGGTCTCGGTCCACCTTCGAGCGTCGGCAAGCGAATGCCTGTCCGCTTGTCGATTTCATTGATGAGCATCGAGACGGCCTTCGCGGGGATCGAGCCGTCCTCGATCGCGACGACTCCGGCTGTCGACAGGTCCAGCGTCTTCGCATCCGCTGCAACAACTGCCGGAGAGTTCGCCAGTCCGGATAAGAGGGCCGTCAAAGCGGCGGCAAGGCATCGCGGTGGGATGAGGGCCATGTTGTTCTCCGGTAATTCAGACATCCAGATTCAAGCCGACGGCTCATACGCCAATCTCAACCGACTGATCTGAACACTGTAACAAACAGGACGACCAAGCGGGACGGCCTGTGACAACATTGCGATCCGCCAATCGAAGATCTTCTGTGGTGTTGGTGCGTTCGGGCGACGCCTGTTATGGTTGGGGAAGCGATTCAACAGCCAAACGGAGGATCCCTCAATGAAACAGTTGTCTTCCCTGGACCGTCGTCGATTTCTCAAGGTCACGACTGCATCTGCTGCGGCCATGACTCTTCCCGCTGCCATCACACAGCCCGTCACAGCGGCGGAGCGAAAGGCTCCCATGATTGTCGACACACACATGCACGTCTGGGCCGATGATCCCGATCGATATCCGTTTCCGCATCCCTATTCGAAAGAGTTCAAGGAGCCCGATCATCCGGGGACCGTGGAGATGCTGATTGACGATATGGATGACTATGGCTGCACACACGCGGTCCTGGTGCAGGTGATCTTTCATGGTTGGGACAACACCTACACGGCCGACTGTGTGCGTCAGTACCCGGACCGACTGCGGGGGCATGGACTGATCGATCCAACCGATCCCAACGTTGCTGACAAATTGGAATACTGGATCAAGGAACAGGGGCTGCACGGCATGCGGTTTAGTCCCATCTATTATCAGGATGGCAGAAACGGTGGCGACGGATGGCTCGACGCAGAGGAGACACACAAGCTCTGGAACAAGGCAGCTGAGTTAGAGGCGGTGTTCAACTTCTTCATCTCACCTCCGCAGTTGCCCAAGCTGGAGACCATGGTCAAGGCTCATCCCGATGTGCGGATTATCGTCGACCACTACTCACAGATGGACCTGTCGCAACCCGATCCGGAACCCGACTTCCGCCGCCTGCTGAACATGGCGAAGTATCCCAACGTCTGGGTGAAGATCACGGAACTCAGCTCCGTCTCGAAGTCGAAGGTGTATCCCTTCGAGGATGCATACCCCTACGTGAAACGTGTCTACGAGGCGTTCGGTCCGGACCGACTGCTGTTCGGCACCGGGTATCCCGGCTCAGCACGCAAGGCGTACAACCGCCCGACGCTGGGCGAGGAGATTGCACTGATTCGCGACAAGATGCCGTTCTTCAGTAAAGAAGATTCGGACAAGATCCTCGGCTTGAACGCGGCCCAACTCTGGGACCTCAAGCCGCTCGCGTAGAATGTGAACATCGGTCCGTTAAGATTCTCGGGTGGCGGGGTCAGAAG
>JAGQPX010000245.1 GCA_020426505.1 Planctomycetaceae bacterium
TACCCTCAGCCAATCCGCTCAGTCAGACGGCTCCCAAGTGGGTAACAGCACCCAGTCTCCGTCATCAGATTGCCACGGCTGTTGATCATCCTCCGCAGTCATGCCGCTGTCGTCCTGCTGATTCGGTCCGACGGAGTACAACAACGGTTGCCTATCCACAACACGGTATTTCAGCGGTGCCCCGTCCTTCGCGTAGATGTCTCGCGGGATGTCAGCCAGCGTCGACGGCCACTCTCCCGTCTGCCGGCGATGTTTCTCCAGCGTGATGGCAATGATTGCGGCTTCGATGGTCAGATTCGCAAACGCGAGTTGGCGACCGTAGTGGATATCGCCTTGGTAGCCCGCTCCGTAAATCACAGCAACCGGCAGCAACCGGGTTCGATCCGATGAGCCAAGCAGCGCCTCCACAGCCTCCACGAACTCGGATTGACCGTATGGCGTGCGAGGATCGTTGTAGGCTTGAAGTCTGAGTTCATTCAACTCGCGCATTTTCTCATGGACGGTTTGTCTGTCGGCGACAAGCTCGACGATGGCCGACGCGGCCAATCCGAATTGTGCACTGTCCGGCTGATTCTCATTCGTCATCTGCAAGACATCCAACACGGGAAATTTGCCCTTCGCACCAGCCACTTGCGATTGTAAGAGCTTCACCCCTTCCGCAGTGAACCGACCGTTGCCCATTCCATCATCAGTAAATGAGCGTTGGATGAAATCGTCCACGAGCCGACGCTCACCATTCCAGCGGAACTGGAATGGTTGCCCGCCAAGTGCCTCACGAAGGCCCGTCTTGAGTCGCTGCAAATCTTCCTGTGAGAACAGATCCGGATGTTTCAGGACAGCGGCTGCGATGAATTGAGAGACCGTCCTGATTTGCATGAATGCAATCAAGTCGGCAATGTAACCATCAAAGCTCTGCCTCGCGTGATCGGGCACATGCAACATCGCCGACAACAGGGGCATGAGCCTCTCTGAGTCTCCGTCGTCGATTGCCACAAGTGCTGCTCCCGACAGATAGGTCAGGATGAGACGAAGGTCACTCGTGTGTGACAACAAAACATGAAAACCCGGCGTACCGGGCCTGTTGTAAAACTCCCAACCACGAAAGTTGCTCCAACGTGTCCAAGTGTCGTTCCCGGCGTCGCGATTAATGAAGCCCATTTGCTCGCATTGAGCGCCAGCCATGAACAGTTGAAGGGGGACCTCCCTCTTCGCCATGTGCTCTCTGAGTTGATGCCAACGAGGACCACCCGGACCTTCCGCCAGATAGTCAATCGCGTTGAAGGGTTTGCCATCCTGCACAAAAAAGACTTCACGACGGTCAATCAGCACCAACCCATTTCGATAGTGCGACCATGCGCGCTCGTCTTCCGGAATCTCACGATTCACCTCATCATGCTCCGCAACGATGTCAAAGCTGATCGTCGGTTCCGCGAGGGCGAACCTGACGAGAACCACCGACCAGATCGCGGCAAAGAGCAACGCCAACACTGCGACACTCTGTAAGGATCGATGCCGAACGTGCCAACTCAGTGAGCGGCAACGAACTCTGGAACGGCGGATGAGCTTCGCGGACTCCTTGGTCGAGCCGAACGATTTCTGTAGTTCTTCGACCGTGTGCCCCGATTGCAGACCGTCTGCGAAGTGGGCACACAGTTCGATCGCGACGTCGGATCGTTCACTGGGCCAGAGTCTGGTTTGCTGGACCACCTCGTCGACCGTCCGCAACAGAGGCAACGGCAGATCGAACTCGGCCATCGCCTCACGGTAGTCGAGCGAGCCGCTCACCCGTCCGCGCAGCAGGTCGCGCCAAGGCGTCATGCGAACGCGGGTCCACCAGCTGTCGTCTTCTCGCAGTGTGTCAATCAAGGCTTCGCTGTTCATCCGGCTCCCCCTTCCAGTGCGGGCTGCACCGTATGCGGCAGCACGCCCAATGCAGACATGGCCGCAGCGACCGTCTGCCACTGTTTGGTGTCCTTCGCCAGCCGGCGTTTGCCCTTGGCCGTCAGCGAGTAGTACTTGCGAACGCGGCCGTTCTCCGCCTCGGCCTTCTTCGCTTTGACAATCCCCTGAGCTTCGAGGTTGTACAACATGGGATACAACGTCGACTGCCCCATCTTGAGCAGCCCGTCCGACTCCCGGCTGAGAGCCTCGACCAACTCGTAGCCGTACTTTGGTCCGCCTTCGAGCAACTTCAGGACCGCGACCGGCCCCGCCCCCCGCATCAACTCACGTTCAATCTGCATGCTGGCCTCCTATGGTATGTGTACCATAGTATGCAGAGCCAGAGTGTCCGTCAAGAGGTTGACGGAGCTTCTTGCAAAATGACGAAGACCGCCAGATCGGTCACGCTTAGTTCGGCGACGCGACTGCCGGCTGTTGTTGAGTCAGGCAGTGCAGTGTCCCGAGGCCCCAGACGAGGTCGACCGCGTGGATACCGATCACCGGGCGGTCGGGGAAGAGGTCTGCGAGGATGCCCAAGGCGACGCGATCATGTGGATCGTTGAAAGTGGGCATCAGAACGGCTGCGTTGGCGATGTAGAAGTTGGCATAGCTGGCGGGGAGCCGCACGCCATCGAAGTGAAGCGGTGCCGGCATGGGGAGCCGGACCACCTCGACAGACGCGCCGTCCTCCAGCCGCGCCTGTTCCAGACGTTCGCGGTTCTCTTCCAGAATGCGGTGATTGGGATCGTGCGGGACCTGCTCTTCTGCAAGCACAACGGTCGACCGGTTCACGAATCGGCACAGGTCATCGACATGCCCATGCGTGTCGTCACCAACAATGCCCTTACCGAGCCAGATGATATTTCGCACGCCTAGCGACTCGCACAGCACTGACTCGATCTCTTCGCGGCTGAGTCCGGAATTGCGAGTTTGCACCTCCTGATCGAGCAGACACTCCTCAGTCGTCAGCACGGTCCCCGACCCATTCACGTCGATCGCACCTCCTTCCAGGACGATGTCTCGCCCTGCGTGCTGAATGGGCATGGCCGTTACTCCGAGGTCGTTCGCCAATAGATCGGGAATACGGTCATCCAGTTCCCAGTCGGGATACTTGGCCCACGCATTGAACCGGAACCGGGCAATGGCGAGTTGTGAGCGATCATGGCTGCGGACGAAGATCGGTCCGAAGTCTCGCGTCCAACCGCGATTGGTCGGATGCCGAAAGAACTCCACATGACTCGCGTCCACGCCGACACGTGTAAGAACGCTCGATGCATGCTGCTCATGCTCGACGGAGTTCACGAGCAGACGAACGACCTCGCGAGCAGCCAGATGCCGGATGATCTCTCCGTAAGCCCAGTGAATGGCAGGCAATTTGTCCGGCCAATCGTCCGCATTGTGGGGCCATCCCAGCCACGTCGCTGCGTGTGTCTCCCACTCAGCGGGCATGTGGAAACCGGCAGCAGCCGGAGTGGGATCGGACGTCATGATCGTTTCCATCAGGCGTCGTCCAGGAATCGTTGATCGAGGCCCTGATAGGCGTCGATGCGGCGATCGCGGAGGAAGGGCCAGTTGCGACGGACATCCTCGATGCGGCGGCGATCGACCTCCGCGATGATGACCTCTTCCTGATCGATTGAGGCCGCTGCGATCACGACGCCGAACGGGTCCGCCAGAAAGGTTGTGCCCCAGAATTCAATTCCCGCGCTCTCAGGGTCGGGCTGCTCGTGTCCAACACGATTGACGCCTGCAACGTAGAGTCCATTTGCAATCGCATGGCTGCGCTGAATCGTCTGCCAGGCGTCTCGCTGAGCGGCTCCGTACTGCTCCTTTTCATGAGGATGCCAGCCGATCGCCGTCGGGTAGAACAGAATCTCCGCTCCCCGCAGACTCGTCAGCCGCGCGCCTTCCGGATACCACTGGTCCCAGCAGATGAGCGTGCCGATCTGTCCAACGGGCGTACTGAAGGTGCGGAAACCAAGATCGCCCGGCGTGAAATAGAATTTTTCGTAGTAGGCCGGGTCGTCCGGGATATGCATCTTGCGATACCGCCCGGACACCTCGCCCTGTGTGTCAACGATTGCGACCGTGTTGTGGTACAGCCCTGCAGCCCGCCGCTCGAACAGCGAAGCGATGATCGTCACGCCTTGCTCTTTCGCGACTCGGCCGAGGACATCCGTCGATGGACCGGGAATCGACTCCGCCAGATCGAACAGCGACGCATCTTCCCTTTGACAGAAGTACTGCGAACGAAACAACTCGGGCAGACAGACGACTTGCGCCCCGTCCTTCGCCGCCTGCTCGACAAACCCAGCGGCCCGATGCAGATTCTCATCGGCATCAGTCGACATCCGCATCTGAACAAGCCCGATCACAAAAGTCTCCGTGGCAGCCAATCCCATGCTCCTTGATTGCAATGATGAATGGCTGGATCGTAACCGATGCAGACACGGTCCCGTCAACTGAGCCAAAGGCGACACGAAGATCGCCCGACTGAGGCGCATGTTCATACTTGGCAGAGACGCCAGTTGTCTCGGTCGAATCCGGGGATGGCATTGATCACGTGGAGCCCCGAAATCGACGTTCAATGAGTGGGGGGATCTGAATCGAATCGTTCGGCTTGTTTGTGTTCCTCTGTTGTCAATCTGAAAAAGTGGGTCGGCCGACCCGGGGAGAACGATGTGCGATGATCAGGCGGCGCGGCCATGACTGAGGACTTGTTGTGTTTGCAAACGCGACTCAGCCCGTCGCCGTGTCGACGGACAGAGCGGCCACAAGTCCACAGTTGAGACGGCGAGCATGTTTCGCACGCCTCCTAACCATCACAGGGATCGTTCTGTTACCCTTCAATACGATTGAACATTCAGAGCCTTACAGGCAATCTGCAAGAATTCCGAAAAATGTTTCGAGGTGTTGAATCGACGCGTACAAAATCGGCATTCACTGTCCCAAGCCGACGGCTCTGCCGTCGTTCGTCGTTCGTGCAACTGACCATCAACGCAGACCAACGAATGCGAGCGTGGGCATCATCGTTCGACGGCAAAGCCGTCGGCTTGGGAGTCTGAGACCGTCCACCTCACCAAATAAACAGTGACTCAACCATGAAAGCACTCGTCAAAGCCAAATCCGAGCCGGGACTGTGGCTCGAAGATGTCCCCGAACCGGAGATCGGCATCAATGAGGTGCTGATCCGCGTCGAGAAGACGGGCATCTGTGGAACCGATCTGCACATCTACAACTGGGATGAGTGGGCACGGAAGACGATCCCGGTGCCGATGGTCGTTGGGCATGAGTTCGTTGGCGAGATCGTCGAGGTCGGCTCGAACGTCAAGGACTTCTTTCCCGGTGAGATTGTCAGCGGCGAGGGGCACGTTGTGTGTGGACACTGCCGCAACTGTCTCGCGGGGCGACGGCATCTCTGTGCGGAGACGGTCGGCATCGGAGTGAACCGCACCGGGGCGTTTGCCGAGTACATCGCTATCCCACAGACGAACGTCTGGCATCACGAGCCGGACATCGACCGCGAGGTCGCCTCCATCTTCGACCCGCTCGGCAACGCGGTGCATACGGCCCTGTCGTTCGATGTGCTGGGCGAAGACGTGCTGATCACCGGAGCCGGCCCCATCGGCTGCATGGCAACCGCCGTGGTGAGACACGCCGGCGCCCGGTTCGTCGTCGTGACCGACGTGAACCCCTGGCGACTCGAACTCGCCGAGAAGATGGGAGCCACACGCACGATCAATGTCTCCCAAGAGGGTCAAGAGTTGAGAGTCAAGAGTCCAGAGCCTGAACGAAGAAACCCGCTCGACGCTCAACCCTCTACCTTCAACCCTCAACCAACCTCCCCCGGCGACGCACTCCTCAAACAGGTCCAATCCGACCTCGGTATGAAAGAAGGCTTCGACGTCGGCCTCGAAATGAGCGGCAACGCGTCCGCCTTTCGAGACCTGCTGGCCAACATGTGTCACGGCGGCAAGATCGCCATGCTGGGTATTCCGCCAGCGGAGATCGCGATTGACTGGAACACGGTCATCTTCAACATGCTGACGATCAAGGGCATCTACGGCCGCGAGATGTACGAGACGTGGTACAAGATGACCGTCATGATCCAGGGCGGCCTCGACATCACCCCCGTCATCACCCACCGCTACCCCTACAACGAATTCGAGCAGGGCTTCGAGGTGATGAAAAGCGGCGAGAGCGGAAAGGTGATTCTGGATTGGATCGATGTCTGATCCATAGCGTCCCCACTGATGAGGCAAGGGAGTATCGAACTTCACTCGTCAAACACGCAATCAGTGCTCAATGATTCGGATATTAGGATTCTCGTCGGCAAAACTCTTCAAAGCATCGCCGTCGAGCGGAGTCCCGTGGATGCGAAGCTCTTCCAGATGCGTGAGTGCTTTCAGTTCGTTGATCGCTTTCGATGTCATTTGAGTGCCGTCAACTAACAGGTACTTCAACTGCGGAAGGTGTGCGATATGACGCATCGCTTCATCGGTCATATTGTTCTCATAGACCATCAGAAACTCGATTTGTGGTAGATCATCGAGAACCTCAATGCCTTCATCGGTCAGGTTGGTCGACGCCAGACAGAGGGTGAGTAGCCCTGGATATCGTGATAGGTCGAGCAGGCTTTGACGGCCGACATTGGATTTGCTGAAGTCAACACCATGGACGCGATGCGAGAGAGGTTGCAACTCGTCCGAGAGCGCGAGCCATTCGACATCAGTGAAGGGAGTCCCCGTTGTCGGGTTCTCGTGAAATCCGATGTGGGCGTTGCCCCCGATTCGCCGCATGGTCATCGAATCGAACCATTTGTCGTGATGCCTCCAACCCCACTGAACGACTGCTCCACGCCCCGTCGCCAAGCGTTGCAAATGATCAGCCTCCGACAATCGCATGGCTACGAATGCGATTGGTATCGCAAGTGTCGCAACTGCGAGGATGGCCAATCCCACGTAGATCTGCTGACGGCGTCTGACATGAGGTGTCTCGCAGTCACTCACGCTCTCAAACCCTTGATTGACTGCCATCGGACAACTCATCAACTACGAACTTGATTCAGCTAAACCATCTTCAACTATCTGATAGTATGGCCCGAGTGAGTTCTCGTAAAGCTGTGGGAATCTCTACGTGCGCACGTTATCCAGCCATTTGCGGAGCGCAGCAACCACAGGACGAAAGTCACTGTGCGGACGACCGTCGTAGACTTCAGTCAAGCCACCCTGAGGCGAGAGTGGAAAGTGAAGTAGGGTGCGTGATCGCGGATTGTGATGGTGTGTTCCAAGGAAGGACAACATCGAATGTTGAACGACGTGGATCGCGCAATCCGAACGCACCGTCAATCAATATCCACACACCCTACTTCACTTCGCTCGCACGGGCGGACAAGCCGCCCGTGGAACTCAACATCAGCCGCGTGCTGGCATCACTTTCTCCATCCAGTTTGACACAACTCCTTCGCTTGTCCGTGGACCGTCACGGCGAGGATGTCCTTAAACTTGACGGCGGGGCAATGGTGAATTCCACGTTTCTGGCTTTTCGAATCGTGAAGGACAGGTCCATTGGCTCGTCGCTGCTCTCCGCCTCGAACATCCAGACGTGAGCTTCGCCCATCTCGTGGACCTCGAGAGGTTTGATCATGTGACCGTTCTGGTTGGTGATCAACAATTGCACTTCGTGGTCGGGTGTCAGTCCCTCGGCGTGGGCAGCGACGTGCCACAGTGGCACCTTGGGTGGAACGTCGACCTTGAGTTCGCTGTGAGTTCCTTGGAAGTCGGCATCAAGTGAGTAGTCTGATGATTCGTGCCTCCCACTGGTACTCCACATATGATGGGTTCGGGATGATGAAAACTGATGAACAATTTCGCCTGCTCCTCCGATTCCGATCACACCCAGCTCAACGCCATCGAAGCTAAGCGACGCTGAAAGTTCTGTGGCGGTGTCGACCTTCGGTCGGGCCATATCATTGATGGTGAGTCTTTGATTGGGTGTGAACGAAGCCGACTCGTCCTGAAACAATCGCGCCTTCAGCTGCCACGCGGACTCAAACGGTGAGAGATAGCAATCGTAAGGATCAACCTCGTTGCCCAGGGCATCTGCAATTCGAAGTCGCTGATCACTCCAAAGTTCGCTCGCCTCGCCCTGTTGGGTGACGAGCAACTTGGGAATGATGCGAATTCGAGGCGGCAGTTGCTGCGAGTTCCGTTGTCGCTCTTCGACCTTCGTTTCGATTTCAGTCAGAGTGACCTCGACGTCGCCGTCGCTGTCTGAGATTGGCAACGGCTCTGGAGCTGCCAGCATTGGCAGACTCCCTGCGTTGGGGAGCGGCACCTGCAGAGTCGCGACGAGTCCTTCGTCAACCGTGTAGACCTCCAGGTTAAACGTCTCCTCTTCCGGTCGCAGCAGTGGAAGGCGGCCCTGATACAGAATGATCCGATGGGAACCTGGATCCAGCGGGTCGAATGCGGAGTTTGTCATGTACGTTGGCCCGGAGTTTTCATCCGCGTTGATCGCGAAACGCGCGTGCTGCCGCGCGGCCATCACGCGATAACCGTTCCCTGTCTCTGCGACGCAGTGAGACCAGTTATCGAATGGAAGCACACGCCCGGTGTCGGCCTCGTAACGAGACATCCAGAAGACGACCGGTTCTGTCGCATTCGCGGAAGGTTGCAGCATGCGCGTCTTTCGCAGCCCCAGCCCAAACCGCACATACCACGGATCATGCGGTTCAGGGATCAGTTCATATTCGTATGACGGCGAAGCACCGGTATCCATTTTCAGCAGGACCAGCACGGAGCCGTCCACCAACGTTGCCTGGGCAACACCCCGCGGCACGAGAGAAGACTCCGGTATCAACGTCGAGACGACAAACACCACCCCAATCCCAAGGACGGCGATGCCAGAACTGACAACCAAGATCAACATCCACGGCGACAATGATCGGCCTGCGGCACCGACCGGCTTCCCGCTAAACACTTTAGATTTCGCTGTCATTCGGCAGGCCTCGCGAACTGTGGCACCGGGAGTTGTTCGCCGTCTTTGTAGGCTGACTGTTCGGCGACGATGCCGGGGACTGTCATGGCGAGGGCGTCGTAGAGGTCAATGGCGGGGCGGCGTTCGTCGACGAGGGCGTTGATGAATTCGGCGGTGAGGAAGGTATGCGAGTTGTCGTGGCCGGAGGGGTGACGCATTGCCGGGGGGAGCATGTCGGTTCGCCAATAGGCGGGGATGGTAATGTCGCTACCCTGCAGGGGAGGCAAGCCCTCGGCTGCGACACGGTCGTCGAGACTGCGGAAGAGGAGTTTGGCTTGATGCACGCCTGACTCGGCCATTTGCAGCGTCGCTTTGTCGCCAAACCATTGGGCGCGCTCATCGGTTGCTGAACAGAGCCAGAAGACGTTGCAGCGGAACATGTTCCCCTGATCGGTCTGCATGAGGGCTGACATGTTCCAATAGGGGTTGTCGTACTGGTTCTCGGTGACGTACGGATGGTCGTCCGTCCCCCAGCCGAGGCAGGAGACGCGGGTGATGCGTTCGCCCGTCACTCCGACGAGAAAGCCCGTCGAGTGAGTTGGGTAATGCATGGGCGGAATGCCCCATCGCCACGTTCGTGAGCCGTCGCGGTCGTAGAAGCGAGTCGTTTTGTCGCTGATCAGTCGATCGAGATCGCCCCGGTCGTGGTAATACTCGCCTTCGGTGTAGAAGAGTCGTCCAAGGATGCCGTCCTGAAAGAGCTGGCGAGCGAGTATCGTCGGCTGACGGTAGTAGCTCGTCTCGGCCATCATGTAGGTGAGGCCGGTCCGCTCGACGACCTCTTTGAGGATCTCCGCCTCCTCTAAAGTCCAGCAGGCGGGGACGGCCGAGATGACATGCCAGCCGCGCTCCATGCAGAGTTTGGCATGCTTGACGTGATCGAGAGGTGCGGAAAACACAGCGACCGCGTCGATGTCGGTCGCCCGCTCGGCCATCTCTTCGAGTGAGTCGTAGACGGTCCCGCACTGGTAGGTTCCTATCAGCTTTTGACGTCGATCGGGACGCAGATCGGTGACGCCGGTCACTTTGCAGTGGGGATGCTGATGCCAGTAGAACGACGTTCCAAACCCGCCACCGACGACGCCGAGTCGAATGGTCTTCTTCGGCTGTTCGGAATAGGCACATCCCACAGGGATCGTGAGCCCGCCGAGCAGCGAAACGGCGACCGGCCCGGAGACGCTCAGCACATCACGCCGAGTGAAATTCATTGAGTCGGAATTGGGCACTTGGTCACTCATTCGACTTTCCAGAGACGGATCGTTTTGTCGTAGCAGCCGGACGCGAGAGTCTTGCCGTCCGGAGAGAATGCCAACGTGCTGACGATCGCCGTGTGACCGTTGAAGGTTTGCAGCGGCTGACCCGACTGGGCGTTCCACAGGCGGACGACTCCTTCGTGCCCTGCCGCAGCGATTGCCTTTCCGTCCGGACTGAACGCCACGGCAAAGAGCGGGAAAGGCCCCGCCTTGATCCCGTTCGCTTGTCGCCCGGTCGCTGTCTCCCAAATGGAAACGGAGGCCGGAATGCCAGTGCTGGCGACGAGTCGACCGTCGGGGCTAATGGCGACAGGGTTCGCGCCGAGTTTCTGTGCGGGGAGAGTCGATCGTGCCTTCTTTGTGGCCACATCCCACAACAGTACAGTGCCGTCCTTGCTTCCGGACACGAGCGTCTTCCCATCGGGACTGAACGCCAATGACGAGACCATGTCGGTGTGTCCGGTGAGCGTGAATGCCTCTTTGCGCGCCGATACGTTCCAGAGTCGGACAGCCTTGTCCAGACCGGCTGAGGCCAGCGTCTTCCCGTCCGGACTGAAGGCGACGGCATGCTCGGGGAGGCGAATGCCAGTGAGTTTCGCCAGTTCGTCCCCACTCGCCGGGTCCCACAGCTTGATGGTTCGATCAAAGCTGCACGACGCGAGCATCTTGCCGTCACGACTCATGGCGAGAGCGTGCACCCATCCGTCGTGCTCTCCGATCGTGCGGTTCTTCCCGGTTGTCACATCCCAGGCTCGCACGGTCTCATCCCAACTGGACGAAAACAGCGTCCCCCCATCCGGACTGAACACAACCGTGCTGACGTAATGCTCGTGCCCGGTCAGCACTGTTTGAGCGTTGCACCTGTTTCCGACCAACAGACCGCAAATGACGAACACCAGAGCGGGTTTCATCGCCGATCTCCTTGAGAGGTTCCGTCACAATACCATCGCCCCGGCTCGTGTTCCACGGCGATCCAAATGTTGACGTGCTGAATCGCGTGTGTGACGATTCATGGTCACAAACATCTCAGGGGAGATTCCAATGCACGACCGTTTTCTGGAACATCTGCAATCGCAACTCGATGGCATCCGTGAGGCGGGGACATTCAAGGCGGAACGGATCATCACGTCTCCGCAGGAAGCGAGGATCGAGGTCGCTGAGGGATCGCAACAGCAGGTGTTGAATCTGTGTGCGAACAACTATCTTGGACTGTCGGATCATCCGGAGATTGTGCGGGCGGCTCACAAAGGGCTGGACTGTTGGGGATATGGACTGTCGTCGGTGCGGTTCATCTGTGGAACGCAGGCCGTCCACAAAGAGTTGGAGGCCAAGCTGAGTGAGTTCCTCGGGACGGAGGATACGATCCTGTACACGTCCTGCTTTGATGCGAATGGGGGGCTGTTCGAGACGCTACTCACCGATGAGGATGCGGTCATCTCCGATGAGTTGAATCATGCATCGATCATCGACGGCATCCGGCTCTGCAAAGCGCAGCGGTATCGCTATAAGAACAGCGACATGGCCGATCTCGAAGATAAGTTGAAGGAAGCCCAGTCAGCACGGTTTCGGCTGATCGCGACGGACGGCGTGTTCTCGATGGACGGCTATCTCGCCAACCTGCCGGGCATCTGTGAACTGGCGGACAGGTACGATGCCCTCGTGATGGTCGACGACTCGCACGCAGTCGGGTTCACCGGCGAACATGGTCGCGGGACGCATGAGCACCTTGGTGTGATGGACCGTATCGACATCCTGACCGGCACGCTGGGCAAAGCCCTCGGCGGAGCCAGCGGCGGCTACACGAGCGGTCGGCAGGAGATCATCGACCTGCTGCGTCAGCGATCGCGACCATACCTGTTCTCGAACTCAGTCGCTCCGCCAATCGTTGCGGCATCGCTCAGAGCACTCGACCTCATCGGCGAGACATCTGAGTTACGGGATCGACTGCGTGAGAACACGGCGTTCTTCCGCACTGAGATGTCGCGGCTCGGCTTCAACATCCTGCCGGGAGAGCATCCGATCGTGCCGGTGATGATCGGCGACGCTGCCAAAGCAACAGCGATGGCTGATGCTCTGCTGGAGCGCGGCGTGTACGTCATCGGATTCTCCTATCCGGTCGTCCCGCAGGGCAAGGCCCGCATTCGCTGTCAGATGTCTGCGGCTCACACCCGAGAGGACCTGGAGTTCGCGATCGAGCAGTTTCGTGCCGTCGGCGTTGCCTCCGGGCTAATGTGATCTATGCTACGGGCTGACTTTCGCCTCTGCCCCTTTGATGGATCACGAATCCGATGTACCGCGTGCTGATTACTGACAATTTGTCTCCCGCCGGCCTCAAACTGCTGGAAGATCATCCTGAGATCGAGGTGGATGTGCGGTCCGGGTTGTCGCCGGCGGAGGTGCGGGAGGCACTCAAGGAGGCGGACGGGATCATCATCCGCAGTGCGACGAAACTCACGCCGGAGTTGCTCGACGGGCAGGAACGGCTGAAGGTCATCGTGCGTGCGGGCGTGGGAGTGGACAACATCGATCTTCCGGCTGCCACGCGGGCGGGCATCGTCGTGATGAACACACCCGCCGGCAACACGACCAGCACCGCTGAGCATTCGATCGCCATGCTGATGGCCTTGTCACGCAACATCGGCCCCGCCTCGCAGAGCATGCGGGAGGGAAAGTGGGATCGCAAGCTCTACACGGGCACGCAACTCTCCGGCAAGACGATCGGCGTCGTCGGACTCGGTCGCATTGGACTGTCGGTCGCCAAGCGGTGCCGGGGGCTGGAGATGACGGTCGTCGGCTTCGATCCGTTCCTTTCCGAGGAGAAGGCAGCCGAGCACGGCATCGAGTTGTATCGGGACGTTGATGAACTGATTCCACGTTGTGATTACATCACCGTGCATACGCCGTTGACTGATGAGACGCGCGGGCTCCTCAATGCGGAGCGGCTGCGAAACTGCAAGCCGGGTGTCCGCATCGTGAACTGTGCGCGGGGCGGGATCGTCGATGAGGACGATCTGGCAGATGCGATCGAGTCGGGTCATGTGTCCGGTGCGGCCCTCGATGTCTTTGTCTCTGAGCCGCCTTCGAAAGACAGCCGACTACGTTCACTCCCGCAGGTCCTTTGCACGCCGCATCTGGGTGCCTCGACGGACGAGGCTCAGGAGCAGGTCGCGGTCGAGGCGGCTGACATCATCACCGCGTTTCTCGTGAAGAACGAAGTGCGGTACGCCGTCAACATGGCGCCGATCTCGGCTCAGGAGGTCGCAGGACTCAAGCCCTATCTGGACCTGTCCTATCGGCTCGGTTTGCTCCTCTCACAAATCAACGGCGCAAAGGCGATCAAGTCGGCCAGTCTTACGCTGCGTGGCGATGCGTCCTCCAAGCCGATGAAACTGATCTCCGCTGCATTCACGTCGGGCCTGTTGTCTCACGCACTCGAAGACAGCGTGAACATCATCAATGCCGAGATGATGGCCCGCGATCGTGGCATCGAGATCACCGAGTCGGGCAGCTCAGAGATCGGGGCATTCTCGACCCTCATCGCGGCGACGGTCGAGCATGAGTCGGGACACCTCGAAGCAGCCGGCACGATGTTTGGCAACGAGTTTCTGCGCCTCGTCAAGCTTGACGGGTATCAGATGGACGCTTACCTCGACGGGTTGATGCTCCTGTACAAGCACCGGGACGTGCCCGGGTTGATCGGTGCCATCGGCACGACATGCGGCAAGTATCAGGTCAACATTTCGCACATGGCACTCGGACGCGAGAAGAACGAGCCGGGTGGAAACGCGATCGCGGTGCTCAACCTCGATAGCGAACCGTCAGCAGAGGCGTTGGAAGAGATTTCGTCACATCCTGATGTGACCGGGATCAAGCTGGTTCATCTCCCTGAAGCGGGCGCTCCCCTGCCCTGGTTGGGACTCTGATCGCCCAGCCTGCTCGTGAATATCCGGCCTTCGCCAGAAGCCGGGCCGCGTTGCGTCACGAGATCATCGCAAACCCTGGTCCGCCGTCTGTTGACGCCGGCTATTGTATTACGTGAATTTCTGATGATGATCCGCCCGTCGAACGTCGTCGCTGTTGTCGCTGGTCCGGACCGCCATTAGAATTCTGAGACCTTGGTCCGGGCAGTCGTCCGGCACTACCGAGGTTTTTCGTCCCCCCCACAAAGGATGGCTCATGGTCACGAGCGTCCGGCGTCATCGGGTCCGCAAGAATGGCCGTTCACCGAAAGCGGTGAATGGGCGGAATGGAGATGGAGCGCGACGACCACAGCGCAGCTCTGCGATGCAGGTCAGCGTGCTTGTTCTCAACCGGAACTACATGGCGATCCATGTTCTCTCAGTCCAACGGGCATTCTGCCTGTTGTGGAAGGGATGTGCAGAGGTCGTGAACGTCGAGAACGATCAGTATATGACCTATGACTTCGACGGCTGGCGCGAGGTCAGCGAACTCAAAGCCGAGTTGGACGATCGCGACGACTCGGATGACTGGATACGCTCGGTCAACTTTGAGATTCAAGTCCCACGCATCATCCGTCTGCTCAGTTATGATCGAGTTCCGCGGAACACGATCAAATTCAATCGTCGCAACATCTTTCTGCGAGATGAGCACCGCTGCCAGTATTGCTGGAAGCGCTTCCCCCGACAGCAATTGAGCCTCGACCATGTGATGCCCCGCAGTCGGGGGGGAGAGGACTCGTGGGAGAACATCGTCTGTGCGTGCCTCGACTGCAACGTCACGAAAGGGGGTCGAACCCCACAAGAGGCGGGTATGACGTTAAAATCCCCGCCCGTCAAACCGAAACGGAACCCTCTGCTCAGCCGTCAGATCACGCTGCAAAAGTATGCTTCATGGCGAAAGTTCGTGGCATCGCCCGATTGAACGAGTTTTCCTGTTGAATGCCGGGAGCGTTTGACGTGCATCAATAGGAAAGCCGGAACGCTTGCTTCTGATTTCGCCGTGATACATCTCACATTTGCATCTTCGTGACAGAACGATTAGCCTGAATTCTTGCGGAATCCTTCTCCTGACTCTAAAGGTCGACCAGACAATGAGAGCGGACCACACCCAAGCGGCACACTCCCCGAATCGCACTCTGACGAATCCTCGGGGGTTCACGCTCATTGAGCTTCTGGTGGTCATTGCGATCATCGGCATTCTGATTGCCTTGCTGATGCCAGCCGTGCAGCGAGCCCGGGAGTCAGCTCGTCGAACACAGTGCATCAACAACCTGAAGCAAATCGTGTTGGCTGCTCATAATTATCATGACTCCCATAAATCGTTCCCATCCGGCTGGCTCGAAGATCAATACGAGTGCGACTACCGTCTGCACAATGCTCAAACCGCTGCCACTCCGGTCACCGTGCCAATCATCAATCGCCAAACGCAGATGATGCAAACTGTCACGCTGACGGAGTGGGACATGGGATCGTACTGGAGTTGGCATGCCCTGTTGCTTCCGGAAATCGCACAACTGACAGTCAACCTGAACTTCAAGTTCACCAAATACGAGCCCAACAACTGGACAGGAATTCAGATTCCGATCGATACCTACGTGTGCCCCAGCACTTCGCTGCCCACGACACGATGGCACAATCTGGGATACACCACTTACCGTGGCGTCATGGGATACTGGCAGTCCTCGGACCCGAACGAAAAGTTCTACGTGGATCCCAACGCTGATCCCTACGTTCCTCTCAACAACGGGATGTTCTTCCGAAACAGTGCGATTTCGTTCCGAGACGTGACGGACGGTGAGTCGAGTACGCTGATGTTCGGGGACACCCCCTTCGGTGGTTTCTGGGGTGACAACTACTCCTGTTGTGCGCGGCTGCGAGAGGACCGGGAGAACTTCGACGATTACTGGCAGGACCCTCCTGCTGACATGATGACCTGCCCCAATGGGAACGAACTGAACGAACCGTTGGTCGGTCCTCAGTTCTTCGGCTTCGGTAGCTCACATGGCGAAGTGAGTATCTTCTCGCTCGTCGACGGATCAACCCGCTCGATTTCCAAGACGATTGATACCGACCTGCTCCGCGCCTTGTTCACCCGCAACGGCGCTGACCGCGTCACGGATACGTTCTAGTGCCACGGGCACCTGCGTGTAGCGACGTTTGGACGCCAAGACGCCTACGTTTCATACACGGTCCGCCGCTGGGAACGATACACGGATCTATCCCCCGCAATATCGATTCGTCCACGTCAACTTGACGGACTCACCAACCATCAACTCGCCTTGGCTTTTCTCACATGCCGATGGTATTGCCGTCGTGCGATTTGGGAAAATGTTGTCGCTGTGCCTCGTTCGGTCCACAACAAGGCCGTCGACGTGGCAGCTCGTCATTCCACTCACGCTCGATCGAACGGAAATGCAACGACCTCGCTGAGGGTGTCCATTTGCAGGGCTGATAACAGTAATCGGTCAAAGCCCAACGCAACGCCCGAGCACTCCGGGAGACCCAATTCGAGAGCCGAAACAAGCCGGTTGTCTTCCGGCAGAGCGGGCAGTCCCTCCTGTTGCCGCCGCCTCGAATGCTCTGACTGACGTCGCCGCAATTCATTTACATCAGTCAGTTCCTGATAGCCGTTACAAATCTCGATCCCATTGAGATAGAGTTCAAACCTCTCTGCGACAGCGGGATCGGCTTCGCTGATCCTGGCGAGTGCCGCTTGCGAGGAAGGGTAGTCGTACACAAACACAGCACTCTGCTCTTCCAGCCTGGGTTCCACGACCTCTGTGAGAATCAGATTCAGCCATCCATCCCGATCGTCCTGCCGCAGCGACTCGGGACCTCTGATGCCAAACGATTCGGCCAAGTCCGACAATTCGATCGCCGACATCCCCATCACGCTCTTTCCGGTGACCTGACGAAAAGCTTCTTCGTAGGTGATCCGAGGAAAGGGGCAAACGAGACTCGACACCACACAATTCCTGAAATTCAACCCTTCCATCTCCGTCGACAGATGGGCAGCGTATTGAGAGAAGCCGGTCACCAGTCGTTCCACCAAATCCATCTGTTGATGGTAAGTCTCACCAACGCGATACCACTCAACAATCGTGAACTCGGGGTTGTGCAGCGGTCCCGATTCTTCCTGCCGAAAGGCACGCGTAACCTGGAAGATTGCCTCAGCACCCGCTGCCACAAGCCGCTTCATACCAAACTCGGGCGATGTTTGCAGGAACATCTGTGACGGATGCCCGTTCGAATTCACCTCGACGGCAAACGGCTCCAACCAAACGTCCACACAGACATCGTGGGACAACAATGGTGTTTCAACTTCCCAGTATCCCCGCCCACGAAAGAATTGCCGAACCCAATCGAGCATCTCTGCTCGAAACCGGAGGACACGCAAGGAGGCCGTGGGAAGCAAGGCGGGATCACTCCGCAGATCGTTCATCGATGTCTCACTTCCCAGCGCATTCCTCATCACTGCGTTCGGAGCACATGTGACCGGCGAGGCAGATCACCCGTCCTCAATTGCCCGGCCGTCAATGGCGCTGGAAACCGCTTCGCGCAAGTCACGGAGACGAATCGGCTGCGTGAGCACACGCACAAGTTCCGAGGTCGACTGGAATTCATTGACAAAACTCGCCTGTCGTTCGGACAAGACGAACACCGTCGCAATCGAAGCAGTCTCCGCCAACGGGACGGCACGCTCGAAATCGTCGATGATCCGGTTCCCGATCGATCCTCCCATAAAGATCACGCAATGCGGAGGGTTCGACTTCATCCGTTGCAATGCCCGCTCGACGTCGCTGAGAAGCAAAACGCGGTACCCATGACGAGACAGGTAATCTCGTAGCCAATCCTGCTGCTGACGACGCCCTTCGACACACAGAACGGTGAGCGCTGCCTCGCCGTCCTGCGAGAACACCGGAATGGAGCCGGACTCGATGTCGCGACGCCCCACCATCGGTCGCAAATCGCCCAGCACCTGTTGCGCGGATGCATAACGACGGTCTGGATCAATCTCCATCAAGCGGGTGACGACGTTGATCACACCGGGCGGCAACGTCGGATCGACATCCCCCACCGGCTGGACTTCCCGGTAGCGCGTGATGTCACGCCGTTCGTCACGGCTGCGAGTTCGCGGATAGGGAGGCTGCCCAGTGACTAACTCGTAGAGAATCCCCCCCAGGAAGAAGAGATCGCTGCGCGGATCGTTGACTGGTGCCCTCGTGTGCTTCTCCAGCGTTGAATACTCGAGCGCTTGAGCGAATGCCGCATGGCCAACCTTTTGAAGCAGACGATCTTCCGCGGCTAACCCGAAATCGATCAGCTTCGCCGTTCCCTGACTGCTCATCAGCACGTTGGTCATCTTCATGTCGCGGTGCGTGATTCCAAGCCCATAAGCATAGGCCAGCGCTTCGCAGATGTGCATCGCATATCGACACGCCTCGATCGGATCGAGCTTGCCCCGGATCTTCAGGAAGTCACGGAGGTTTCCCCCCTCGACGAACTCCATTGTGATGAAATGGATGTCCTTGTGGCGATCGTAACCGTAGATAGGGACGATGTTGGGATGTTTCAGTCGCTGCCCAATCTCCCCCTCACGCTGGAACAGTTCGATGGTCTCCCGGTCATTTGACCATCGCTCCCTGAGCACCTTGACACCCACCATGCTTCCATCTTTGACGGAGCAACCTCGGTAGACCCGAGCGAAGCTACCGGATGCGTTGCGGTACATCAGCTTGACGCCGCCGAGCACCAAACCGTCCGCATCCCCTTTCAGAATGCGATCCAATTGAAACTTTGTCAGGGCGTGCTTCTGCTCCAGCTTGTAGAGCAAGTCGGAGGTGCTGGCCCCGATGGGCAACTCATCTCGACTCGCCTGGAGCTGTGGCAGATCGATCAGCTGCAGTCCCAAGAGTTGGGACCCCAGATCGTCCAGACTCGTTTCTGACATGGAAATCGTGAGCATTGCCTCGCGGCGCAGCCCTCACCAATGCTGAGGCCTCGTCATGCAGACGGTGAGGAAACTCCTCATGGACGACAGCGGTTACATTCTCAATCATCCCGCGACAAAACGACCGATTTGTCTATCCTAACACGACTTGAAATCGAGTCAATTCGGCTCCTTCAACACATCACGGATCATCAATCTGACCATATTTCAGGGTCCCGTCAGCCACGGTTCCCGTGATGTCGAGTCTGTTCGCTCCGGGTCTCCACCGGAACCGAATCAAATCGGCCCGACACCCCCGCTGAAGCATGACATCCTCGCAGCCCAACAACATCGCAGGCAGTCGTCCTGCCATGTTGCACGCCTCAGCGAGACTCACTCCCGTCATGTTGATCGTCGCAGCGACGCATACGTCCGTCTGCACCCCCGATCCGGCAAGCATCTGACGCTGTCCTGCGATCACAATCGGACCATCCGCGAGCACCTCATATCGACCGCCATGATACTCGTACTCTCCCGGTGGACATCCGGCGAGCCCGGACGCGTCACATGTCAGAATGACGTTACGAGAGCCCTTTGTGCAGACGATCGACCGCACGACACTCGGCGGCAGGTGAAATCCATCATTGATGATGCTCGTCTTCAGCCGGGGGTCGCCCAGTTGCTCCCAGATATAGTTCGGATGCCTGCGAATCGTCCCGTGTGCCCCGTTCCCCAGATGCGTGCTCAACCGGGCCCCCGCCTCGACGGCTGCTGCAATCTCCTCACCCGTGGCAGCCGTGTGTCCGATTGCGATCGTCACCCCCTCCGCCACCGCCCTTCGGATAAAATCCATCGCCCCCTCAACCTCCGGCGCCAACGTGACCAGCCGAATCCGCCCCCCCGATGCCTCCTGCAATTGGGTAAACTCGTCCCAGTCAGCCGGGCGGACATCCGCGAGTGGATGAGCCCCCCGTGGTCCGTCTTCCCCTGAGATATACGGCCCTTCGAGATGACACCCCGCGACCATCCGATCGGCCCACGGCTCTTGCTCGCACGCCTGTCGGATCGCCGTAAACCCGTCCCGCAAAGGCTCGAAAGCACTCGTAATCAGCGTCGGACACAGCCGCGTGATCCCATGGGCAAAGTGCGGCTCCAGCGTTGAGAGCACCTGCTCCGCCGTCAGCCCCTCATCGCTGAACCACTGCCCGCCAAACCCATTGATTTGCAGGTCAAAAAAACCCGGTGCAATGAACGGCCACTCATCGACTGATGCCTCGGGCCACACCGGCTCCACACTCGCAATGCGCCCCTCCTCAATCGACACCCGCACCGGCTCGCCTGTGTCGTAACGTCGTCCTTCGATCTTCATTCACCCTCTCCTGCTGTCACCCTGTCGGAGTCAGTATAGCGTGACCGACCTTCGCTTGCGGTTTCGAGAAGAAGACAACTCCAGCATCACTGAACACCCGCACCCCTCGTCCAAACAAGCCTTTGCGCAACTCCGGAAACCGGCTATATTTGCCGGTCACGTCCGCGGGGCATGAGGACGTGAAACGGGGGCGCAGGCGTCACGACTTCTGCCGAGACCCTTCTCCCGTGCCACCCAAGGAGGCCCCGGAAAGGAAGGGATTCCCATGTCGCTGAGGCCGTTTCGCTTTATTCATGCCACCAATCTGCGGCTGGATCAGCCGCTGTGGGGCATCGGCTCCGTCAACAGCGAAGCCCGCCGCATCGCCGAAGATGCCACGCTCACTGCGTTCCAGCACATCGTGGACGCCTGCATCGATCACAACGTCGCCTGTCTCCTGTTGACCGGCAACAGCTTCGACGCAGCACATGCCTACCGCGCACGTGTGACTCTCGAAGATGCCTGCGAGCGGTTGGCCAAGCATGACATTGAAGTCTTCATCGTCCCCGGAGCCACCGACCCGTCACACGCCTGGCTCAAAGGGCTGCACCTCCCCCCCAACGTCACGACGTTCGTCAGTCGGCACTCCGAGCCGGTTGCCGTCATCCGGGACGGCGAAGTGCTCGCCACCGTCGAGCCCTTCGAGGACCGTCACTCGTCAGCACAAAGAGGCTCGCAATCTTCTGCACTCCGCATCGGTCTGATCGGTGCCGGTCAACACGAAACAGTGCAGGAGAAACTTGCGGCAGTCGCCACCTCGAACGACGACAAACAGTTGCTTGAAGACTTTCCCGTCGCGGGCACCTTCGGCTACCTCGCCCTGGGCAACGGCAGCGAGCACATGACGGTCGACCTCCCGCGAGGCATCGCTCACGACCCCGGTTGTCCGCAACCGCTCGATGGACGTCACACCACTAGCATGGGTTGCTCACTCATCGACGTCGACCGGGCCGGACAAATGATCGTCAAGATGCTGCCGACCGCCGTTGTCCGCCGTGAGGAGATCGAACTCAAGATCAAGGAAGACACCTCCTGGGACGGCCTTGTCGAGGACATGCAGGCCGCCCTGCTCGACCGCGACCCTCTCCCGACTGAGAAGCTCTGGCTCGTCCACTGGGTCCTCGACGGCGAAGGCTCACTCGCCGATTCGCTCCGTGAGTCAGCGGCTCAGCGGGAACTGACCGAACTCGTCGAGCAGGAACTGGCCGACGACCGGGGCATCATCCGCGTCCACGAAGTCGACCTGCGGGCCAACTGGTCGTACACCACCAACCTCGAAATCACCGGCACCGTCTTCGAGGAGTTCACAAACGCCATCGATCAGCGACTCCCCACACACATCGATCAGTTCCGTAAACGTCTTCCTGCGATCGACTGGCCCGAGGCCGGTTGGGTGCGGCACGTCATCGATACGGGACAGCGGATGAACTCCCGTGACATCTCGGCACACGCCCACGACCTCGCTCGTCAATGGCTCCTCCCCCACGGACCGCATCACAAATAACGAATCACCAGCCCGCACGCATCCATCGATTGCGGCTTAGCGAAACCAACAATCCCCAACGACCCACAAGCGACCGCAACTCACCCGGTCGCCCTCATCACGGACGAGGATTTCCCGATGAGAATCACGGACGTCAACATTGACCACTTCGGCGTCTGGCGCGAACTCGACGTGCCTCTCAACGATCACGGCGTCAATGTCTTTTACGGCCCCAACGAAGCGGGCAAGTCGACCCTCATGCGGTTCGTGCGGGGCGTGCTGTACGGATTCCGACCGCAGGCCGACGGCACCGGCTACTCGACCACCACGCGTGGAGATGCCCAAGGCGGACTGCGGATCGTGCAGAACGGCAAAGAGCACGTCATCCGCCGAGAAGCCGAGCCGGGTGAACGTGGCCGTGCTCGCTTCGACGAACTCGACTGGGGAAAAGCGAGTGAAGACCGCATCAAGCAGGTCGTCCGCGACACCAGCGAATCGATGTACGAAAACATCTTCGCCATCGGTCTCACCGAGTTGCAGGAACTCGCCACCCTTGATGCCGACGAAGTCGCAGAGCACATTTATGGCATGTCCCTCGGCCCCGATGGCGAACGGGTCCTCCGCGCCCGCAGTGCCTTCGAAAAACAGCGACAACGACTCCTCTCCGACGATCGCAAAGCGGGCGAGATCGTTCGCCTTGCCAGTCGCCTCGACGAACTCGATCGCGAAATGGCCGAGCTGGGCGACGTCACCGACAAACACCAGCAACTGCGAACAGAGAAGGAACGACTCACCGCCGAGATCGCTGACGCCCAACACCGACGTTCCGACCTCGAACGACAACTGCGGGGACACCGCTTCATCGATCGTGCCTACGGTCCGTGGAAGCGGGAACGCCAGCTCCGCGCCGAACGCGAAGGCATGTCGCTGCTCGGTAGCATCCCGGATGATGGCCTGACCCGCTTCGACCAGCTCGAACGCGAACTCACCGACCACCGCAGCAAACGGGACGCCCTTGTCGCAGAGTTGGACAGCCTCGAACGCGAAGCGGACGAAGCGACCGGCGACACCGAGATCTTCCAGCACGAATGCACGGTCCGCCGACTGGGGGACCACCGAGAAGAGCTGCGTCAACGCGATCGCCGCCTCAAGGAGAAGTCAGCCCGTCACGACGCTCTGCAGGAGAAGTTCGATGCACGCCTGAACGAACTCGGCAGTCACTGGACACTCGACCGAATTTCCAACGCACCGCTGCCGTCGACCGGCACCAGCCGTCTGTGGGACGCGGCCCGCCGTTATCAGCAGGCCGGCTCGAAACGAAAACGGACGGTCAATCGCTACAAGAAGATCGTCGCCTCCGCACAGAAGCGTCAGAACACATTCAACGAGCGCATCAAACCGCTCGGCGGCACGTCGCTGACGAATGCTATTCACGCGACCCAACGCCGGTTCGATGACATTCGCGAACTCAACCGATTGCGGATCGAAGAGGCCCGCCTCTCCGCCGCGTCGATGCCAACGCCCGTCCGCCAGATGCCATTCCACTCTGAGTTCCGCGACCTGCCGCCGCTGTTTTATACGCTGATGTGGTTCTTCACATTTGCGGGAATCATCCTGTTCCTCTCGGGATTGCTTTGGCCCGTCAATCAAATTGCGGGCGGTAACACGGCTTGGATCGTTGGTGCCATTTACGCCTGCTTTGGTCTGTTTATGGCCGGTGCAACGGTCACCGTCCGTCAGCATCTCGAACAGTTCTACAGCGATCCCGATTACACCGAGACGCAAACGGCATTCAGTTCTCGTGAACCGGAAGAGTACAACCCGCACGCCGAGCATGATCTCGCCCGTGTCCGTCAGACGATCAACGAACTCATCAGTCGCCACAACCTCGCCTCCACCCCAAGAGCCATCGGCATCGCAGGTGAGGTGCAGCCGGTCGACGTTGACGAGTCGGACCTGCTCATCCGCACGGCTCAGCGACTCGCCGATCTCAAGGCTCTCAAAAAGGACGAACAGCAGATTCAGACTCGTCGCAACCGGCTCAGCCGTTACCGAGAGATCATGCGGGATCGGCAGCGGCACGTCACCCAACGTCGCCGCGAATGGTGCGACGTCCTCCGCGATCTGGGCATTGACGAAACGCTCAAGGTCAGCGACGCCATGAAGATGTGGCAGTCGATCACCGATGCCCATCATCTCCGCAAAGCGGTCGCACTCACGAAGGACGATGTCGACTCCGAACGCCGAGCGGTCGACGAACTCAAACGTCAGATCGACCGCCTCATGGGCGAACTTCCCGCAGACGTCCTCGCCGGTGCCAACTCCGATCCGGACCTCGTCATTACCCGCTGGCGGAGTCAGGTTAAACAACTCGACGGCACACAGGGCGATCGCGCCAAACTCCGTCGCGCGGTCCGTGACAAACGCCGCGAGGCTGACCGGCTCGACTCGATCATTCAGGACCTGTCCACCCGGCGCAGCACGCTGCTCATTCAGGCGGGCGTCTCCTCCCGTGATGAGATGGAACAGCGGATGCACTCAATGGCACGACACCGCGAACTGGCCCGCCTCATCGACGAGGCCCAGTCCGAACTCCGCTCCGTGACCGACACTGAAACCGAACTCGCGATCGTCGAGGAAGACCTGCTCGCCTTCGACTCGGGACGTAACAAGCAGTCCATCGCCAAGATCGAGGGCGAACTGAAACAGATCGACCACGACCTGCAGACCGCTCACGAGGAAATTGGTCGAGTCAAAAGTGCTCTGCACGAACTGGCCAACGACCGCCGTGCTGTCAGCCTGCGGTTCGAGCGCGAGCAAGTCGCAGCCGACCTCAAACGCGAGATGGAAGCGTGGTGCTCGCTCGACCTGTCGATCGACGCAGTCGACCAAATCAGAGGCCGCCTCGAACGGCACGCACAATCGGACACTCTGCAACTCGCTTCGCAGTACCTCGATCGCCTGACCGTTGGCAAGTACCACAATGTCTGGTCACCGCTTGGCGAGCGACACCTCTGCATTGATGATGACGCCGACCAGACGCTCCGCGTCGAGCAACTCAGCACGGGCACCCGCGAGCAACTGTTCCTCGCAATCCGACTCGCGATGGTCCGCCGTTTCGCTCAGGAAGGCATCGAACTCCCGATGGTCCTCGACGACGTGTTCGTGAACTTCGACCAGATCCGCACCGAAGCGGCTGTCGACACGATCCTCGACTTCGCGGACCAAGGCCACCAGATCATGCTCTTCACCTGCC
>JAGQPX010000246.1 GCA_020426505.1 Planctomycetaceae bacterium
TTGACGGGGCGGCAAAAAGTCAGGTGGTTGGGATTGCGGATTTTCGCTTCGGCGCTACTGTGCGTCGATGAAACGCTTGCGAGACCATCACAGCCCTGAACTGTTCGATCCGTGGGAGCATTTGGGGCCGAAGCGGCGACGGTTGCTGGAACTCAGCTGGGCGGGCGTGTTTCGAGAATACCTTCTCGCCCATTTGCCGGTGAGCGAGTTGGCGTCGGGATTTTCTGACAGGCGCGGACGGCCGAGCAAGGATCTGACGGTGGCGCTGGGAGCATTGATATTGCAGCAGCTGCATGATCTGACCGATCAACAGACGACCGAGGCGGTGGCGCTCAATCTGGCTTGGCATTACGCTTTGGACATCCGGCATGAACCAGATGCGTATCTGTGCGAGCGAACGCTGCGCAACTACCGAAATCGCCTCCTGGAGCTTGGGCTGGACGAGGTGCTGTTTCGCGGCCTGACGGATCAGTTGATCGAGAAGGTCGGAATCGACACGACTCGGCAGCGACTGGATTCGACGACTGTCCAGTCGGCTATTCGTGGTCTCACGCGGTTGGGCATTCTCGTCGAAGCGGCCAGCAAGTTTCTGCGGGAACTCAAACGCAAGTGTCCCACCGAGTACTCAGACGTCGATTCGGATATGCTCCGCAAGTATGTCGAGCGAACAGGGGATGGCTGCTTTGCCAACACGCGTCCAGGTGAATCGAAGCGGCGACTTCCCGAAGCGGCTCAGGACGTGTTCCTGCTCGTCAAGCAGTTTCAGGACAGTGATGCTGCGGCCTTGGAGAGTTACCAGCTCCTGCACCGTGTCTTTCATGAACAATGCGAAGTGACCGATGATCCTGATGAGCCGGTGGCCATCCGCCCTCCCCGGTCTTCCGGCTGCGATGGTGTGATCAGCCCCGCCGATCCCGATGCCCGTTACAACAAACACAAAGGCACCGGCTATCTGGTGCAGATCATGGAGACATTCGTCGAGGACGACTCCCCTGGCGAGCCTGTGGATGACGAGGAATCCCGGCCGTCTCCGCCTGATCTGATTACGCATGTGTCAGTCGACCCACTGACAATGCACGACCAGGATGCCCTGGCGCCAGCCTTGGACGACACCGACTCACGTCACATCAGCCCTCAGGAACTTTTGGCCGATTCCCACTACGGTTCAACCGAGTGTCTCGAAACGGGTGAGAGCCATAATGTGAAGATCATTTCACCGGCGCAGACAGCCAAAGGAGCCAAGCAGGGCAAGCTGACGCTGGAAGACTATGTGCTGGATGACGAAGGTCGCGTGATGCGCTGCCCGGCGGGACACGCTCCGGTCGAAACGAGCGTTGCCGACATCCGCTTGCAGGTGTTGTTCGATCCGATTGTGTGTGGAGCCTGTGCGGACAAAGATCGATGCCCGACCGCAGCGGTCGGGCGCTCCTCACCGCGCTACCAGTACACCCACGAACGTGTTCAGTACCGAGCCCGTCGTCTGCATGAGACCAGCGACGAGTTTCGAGACCGCTACCGCTGGCGAGCCGGCGTCGAAGCCACGATGTCCCGCTTCAAACATCAAATGGGCATGGCTCACTTGCGCATCCGTGGAATGAAGAAAGTCACATTCACGGCCCTGCTGCGCGCTTTGGGTCTCAACATCCACCGCGTGGCAGCCTGGAAGCGAGCCATCGCAAGAGCATAGGCTGTTGGGGGGGAGGATTCGGTCCCCAATCTGTGCCACAAACATCGGGGGGACGAGCCAAGAGCCCGATCTCTCGTCCAGCTGACCCTCACAAGACACGGCAAATGCTGCATCAGACACGCGCCGGAGAGACACCTTTTTGCCGCCCCGTCAAATGTTGTGTTCTCTGAGGTGATGTCAGGCGGCGTGTTCCTGGTGGATGAGTCCGTTGATGATGGGGTGTCCGTGAATCACGTGAATGATTTGTTCGTGGCCGTATGGTCAAAAAACTGATCCGCAGGGAAGCAGAGTCAGTCAGAACCGATTCTTTGTGGCAGGGAGAGGAAGAGACGGGGATCATCGACCGCTGCGGTCGTAGATTCGCGGTTGAACTGATCGCTGATGACGGTCGAGCCTGCGGAATGGCGCACACTCAACAGGCGTCATTCGTCGATAATCGGACAGCAACGGGCATCAGGCGGCACGTCGGTGGTAGTATCGCAGCAGACCGCCGAGTCGTTCGCTGCGTTTGACCTCGCCTGCTGAACTCTCCCCCTGATCGTGCCGTGCGACCAGCTGGTTGCCGAGTCCCTGATGATTCCGCTCAGCGTGGTAGTGTGCCACCCACTGCCGCAAAGCACGCCGCAGCGAGCGTTCGCCAAAGAAGATCAGCCGATCCAGACACTCGGACTTCATGCTTATGAACTGCCGCTCCAGATGAGCATTCAAATCGGGTGACCACGGCGGCAACAACACTGGCTTAATCGTGGTGTGCTCATCCAGATACCGCCGCAGCGGCCCAAACTTCGTGTCCCGATCCAGAATGAGATGCGTCGTCCCGGCCAGAAAGCCCTCGTCACACGTCCGATTGCGAGCCATCTGCCTGACCCAAGCCGCATCCGGACTGGCCGTCACCCCCGCCACCACGATCTCCCGCGACCTCAACCGCATCGCGACCAGCACGTAGAACGTCACCAACCCACCCCGCGTCCAGACCTCAACAGTCGTGAAATCAATCGCCGCGATCGTCTCCCAATGTGACCGTAAAAACGTGGCCCAACTTCCCGTCCGTCCCCGCTGCGGTGCCGGTTCGATGCCGTGCTGTTTGAGAATGTTCGCCACCGTCGAGTCACTGATGCGATATCCAACATTCGCCAACGCCCCCTGAATCCGGTCATACCCCCACGACGGATTCCCCCGAGCCATTCGCAGGGCCAAGTCGACGATCTCCTGCCGTACGCGCGGCCGTCCCACCTTGCTTCGCCTGTCACTGAAATCCCACTTGCATGTCACCAACTCCCGATGCCACCGCAAAATGGTGTCCGGTGAGACAATCCCCGCCACCTCCCGCAGTAACTTGCGTCCCAACACTTTCCCCTTTACCTCTAAACGCCGCCGTTGGTCGTCACTGAGTATCACACGCTTGCGCCCCAACCGCTCCCGCAACACCGCATTCTCCGTCCGCAGATAATCAATCACCGCCCGCTGCTCCCGATTCAGCATCCCCGCCATCGCGACCACAAGCAACGTCCAAGGATTCATGCTCACTCCCCCATTCAAACCGGTCGACCCATCCCAGTCTGCCACAATTCGACCACCCACGCGACCAAGTCAAACAGCCAGAGAGAGCGAACCCGTTAGATCGTTCCACACAACTGCCAACAGCCCATGAACCTGTCGCAGCTATCGAACAGCAATGTCAGCATGGTGGGATAGACTGACGGTTTCCGGCAGTAATTGTCGTCCGACTGATGGCGCGAATGTAGGCGTTCTCCGGCGACGCAACTCGGTCCTCGCACACACTCGCACGTTGAACAGCCAGGGTATAGTCCAGTCAACGATTGGTCGCACCGGACATTTCGTCCTTGGTCAA
>JAGQPX010000247.1 GCA_020426505.1 Planctomycetaceae bacterium
GGTACTGCAAACGCAGTTCTTCGTTGGGAAGCGACTCGCCGTTCGGCTCGAAGGGAGGTGTGCGACTTTTGTTGAGGAGAGTGAGATTCTTCGCCAGCACCTCGATCTCACCCGTCGCGAGCTTGGGGTTGATGTTGCCTTCACCCCGATGCAGCACATTCCCGGTCACCTGAATCACATCCTCGTGACGCAGTTCCTGAGCGTGCTGTTGGATGTCGCTGGCATTGTCCTGTTTGAAGGAGACCTGTGTGATGCCGTACCGGTCACGCAGGTCGACGAACACGACCCCTCCGTGGTCACGGTATTTGTCGACCCAGCCGCACAGGGTGACAGACTGGTCGAGATGGTCAGCACGGAGTTCGCCGCAGGTATGGGTGCGTAGCACGAGAGTTCCAGAAGAAATCGAGAAGCATGTGATCGATTGTGACCGGGCGTGCGTGGTCGGCACGTCTGGCGAAGCGACATTATAGGTGCCGTTCCACCGCTCGCAATGTGAGCGTCGGATTCGTTCGTTCTGGACGCGGCTCAGCGGCATTGACAGTGACCGGGATGTCGCTTCAAATCGGGGCAGATTCTCACTCGATTCACTACTCAGACTGACCCGGAGTCGATGCCCATGCGCTGCTGTTTGATTCTCACGGCCCTGCTGCTGTTTTCCGTCACCTGCACCCCTGCCTTCGCTGGTGACGAACTTGAAGAGGGGTTCATCTCCCTGTGGGACGGCAAAACCTTCGACAATTGGAAGATCAGCGAGAACCCCGACTCATGGTCGATCAAGGACGGTGCCTTCGTCGCGAAAGGACCACGCAGCCATCTGTTCTATGTGGGGCCAGAGGCTCCCTTCAAGAACTTCGTGTTCAAAGTCGACTGCAAGACGGCCGAGAACAGCAATGGCGGCATCTACTTCCACACAAAGTTTCAGGAGGAGGGGTGGCCCAGGTGGGGTTACGAATCGCAGGTGAACAACTCGCACGGCGACCCCAAGCGAACCGGCAGCCTGTACGAGGTCGTCAATGTGTACCAACAGATCATCCCCGATAACACCTGGTGGACGCAGACCATCACTGTGAACGACAAGCACATCCGCGTTGAGCTTGATGACACAATCGTGGTCGACTACCTCGAACGCCCCATGAAGCCGTTCGACAAGGACGACTGGCAGCGATACCTCAGCGAAGGCACCTTCTGCTTCCAGGCCCACGACCCCGGCAGCACCGTCTGGTTCAAGAACGTCCGAGTGAAAAGGCTCGACTGAGGAATCGGCTTCGTCACATGATTGCGAGCACCGGGAGCCTACGACCAATGTTGTCGGCTCCCGATTTTCGTCTTTGACGGGAATAATCTCGCGTCGCGGCGCATCAGACCAGTAAGCAACGCAGACACATTCCTATTCCGATGTGACGGAGGTCCCGATGCTGGTCCGACTGCTGATCTTCTTGTGCGCGTTCGGAATTCTCGGATGTGGAGGAGCAGAGCCCTCCCCCTCGAAGACCGCCAAATCTGACAGTCATGGGAACTCGCATCAAATGGCGCTCGCTCAAAACCCAGATGTGCCGGCAGTTGGCGAGAACGACGGGGCACCGCTGCCTGTCGACGTCCCGCCCTCCAATCGAAAAGTGATCCACCACGCGAGCCTAAGCGTCGATGTCGACGACTTCAGTGAGGCGACGAGAAAGGTTGAGTCGCTCGTTGGCGAACATGGTGGGTTCATTGCCGACTCACAGATCGGCGGCTCCGCCGGGTCGATCCGTCGCGGCACCTGGACGATTCGGGTGCCTGTCGATCACTACCGTGAACTGGTCGCAGCCCTCACGGACCTCGGCGAATTAAAGGAGCAGTGTGAATCCTCAGAGGAGGTGACCGCAGAGTACTTCGATCTCGAAGCCCGTGTCCGAAACAAACAGCAGGAAGAGCAACGCCTGCTCAAACATCTCGATGAGACGACACGTCAACTGCCCGAGATTCTGACGATCGAGAGAGAACTCTCCCGCGTCCGTAGCGAGGTCGAGCGACTGCAGGGACGGCTGAAACTTCTCGCGGATCAGACGTCTCTCTCAACGATTGACCTGACGATCAAGGAGACTGAACCGTTCGTGCCCGCAGTGATACCCACGTTCGCCACCCGCTTAGAGGAGACATTCCACGGTTCACTGGAGTCACTGCTGGGTGTGATTCAAGGCTTGACCCTCATCGCGGCAGCCATGCTGCCCTGGCTGGTCACACTCTTCATCGTCGCTGGCCTGCCGTTCGTGCTGTCCTTCGTCGTGCGGCGATGGATCGGTTCATCTGCTCATTGAGTTCCCGAGGACTTCTGCCTGGCGAGCTGTTGGACAAATGCCTGATGCCCCTCGGTGGCCAATCCCTCATCGAGAGATGCAATCAGTTGTTGAAGTTGACCAGCGAATAGGGCTTGAGGATTGAGCCAGAGGCCAGGAAACACTTGCGAGCGAAACACGCCATCGTCGTTCATGGGAACATCCGTATAGTTGCCATCGCTCAGACGCAGCCAACGGACCTCCTGAGTCCGGACGATCACGACGACGTACTCCTGAACTCCCGCCTGCTCATATGCCTCGCGTTTCTCGAACAGGTCAATTGCTTCCGTACTCGCTGCGACTTCGATGGCCAACTCCGGGGCGCCGTGATAATACTCGTCCTCGTCGAGCCGCATCTGGCCACCATGATCCGGTCGCACAACAAGGAAGCAGTCGGGTTGCGGCTCGTTCTCGTCATTCAAAATGGCAGTCGTGTCATTGAGTCCTTCTACGCCTGGCGTCGAAGCCTCATAACGCCCCAGCCAGTTGTTGATCAGGTAATGTGGACGACCATTCGTTCTGCGGACGGGTGATGGCACGTAAACCCTCCCTTGAATCAGTTCGGCCTTAAAGGTCTCCGGCATCGCCTCGTAACGCTCGTGGAAGGTTTTTTGGTCGAGGTGATCGCCGTTCTCCAGAAGAGGGATCGCGGTCGCTGGCGACTTTCGTCGGGGCACGCGCTGGGGTTCGATGACTTGCGACATCTGGGTTTCCACATTCGAGACACGGAAAGTTGCGGCAAACCGCCGCAACTCCAGTTCCAGTATACTCCGTCAACGAGCCCGATCGGAGTGGCATCGCTGAGTTTTTGATGTCAAATGCGTATACTGGAGCGAGGCCGTTCCCGCACATCGGGGTGTCGCCGATCACACGCTCAAATCTGCACAGGAGTCCTCTCATGTCCGCCACTCTGGAAGCCACGCCGGTTGCTCGTCCGCAGGTTCGTCGTACGCAGTTGCTCATTGATGGCGAGTGGTGCGACTCCGTCAGTGGAGAGACGTTTGCCACATATCACCCTGCGACGGAGGAGAAGATCGCTGACGTCTCGCAGGCCAATGCAGAGGATGTTGATCTGGCGGTCAAGGCGGCGCGGCGAGCCTTCGAGGAAGGCGAGTGGCATGAGATGGATGCTCGTGACCGGGGAGCACTCATCCTCAAATTGGCAGACTTGATTGAAGAGAACATCGAGGAGTTGGCGGCTCTGGAGACACTCGATAATGGCAAGCCGATCAACGATGCGATGGGCGCCGACCTGCCGCTCGTCGTCGATTGCCTCCGTTACTACGCCGGATGGGCGGATAAGATTCATGGCGGGACGATTCCCATCCGGGGCAACTACTTCTGCTACACGCGACCGGAGCCGGTCGGGGTCGTCGGTCAGATCATCCCGTGGA
>JAGQPX010000037.1 GCA_020426505.1 Planctomycetaceae bacterium
TACAGTTTGTCGATGCAGAATTCGGCGCGGTGAGTGTTGCCGGTCAAGTCGACCAACAGGTTGCGGAACAGCCGGTCGACGAGCCAGGGGGGGACCGGGTCGCCCACGGAAGGGACCTGTTGAAACGCTAACTCCAGTTCGTAGAGCGTGTCTTGTCGTCCCTCATCGACCCGAGGGGCCTGACTTGTCGGACCGACGAACAAGCCGGAGAAGAGATACGACAACGACGGATGATTGTTCCAATATGCCAGCAGACTTTTCAGCATGTCCGGTCGACGCAACATGGGACTGTCTTCGGGAGACGGACCGCCGAGGACGATGTGGTTTCCGCCGCCGGTGCCCGTATGCCGGCCATCGTTTTGAAACTTCTCCGTCCCCAGCCGGCAGAGATGGGCATCTTCGTACAGCCCCTCGGTGACCTGCGTGAGTTCCTGCCAGTTTGACGCCGGTTGAACATTGACCTCAATCACTCCAGGATCGGGCGTGACCTTCACCTGTTGAATACGGTGATCGGGCGGCGGAAGGTATCCCTCCAGGACCACGGGCATTGACAGCTCTTCCGCCGTCTCCTCGATCCGGGCGACAAGGTCGAGATAGTCTTCCAGCGATCCAACCGGCGGCACAAAGACGTGCAGATGTCCGTTTCGCGGCTCGACACACAAGGCGGTGGCCACAATCGGACCGGTCGTGACCGCGATGTCATCCTGCTTTTCTCGCTCCGATTCACTGTTGAGTCGACTCTGGTATTCGATGGACGTGGCCCGTGAGCCCGACTCGATGGTTTGACGAGCGGAATGCCGGAGTTCCACATAGCTTGGAAGCGGTGCACGTCCTGCAAACGGATCGATCGTGTAGATGTGTCCGCGTGCTTCGGCCCCTGCTGCGGGAAGCGACTCGATCGGCAGACGCAATCCGAGTGGTGAGTCCCCCGGAATGAGGAACAATCGCTTGGTTCGCGTCGGCCACGCACCGCTCATCCAGCGCGGCTTGGCCTGCCACCACGCTCTGGTCAATGGCAGCACGAACCCGCTTGGGGTGGCCACTCCGCGTTCCAGAATGTTTGCCAGCCGCTGGCGTTCCTCTGGATCATCATGATCGAACTTGCTCGGATCGACATCGACGGGCAAACGGCGTTCCTGTTCGATGACGTGATAGATGTCCTCGTACGCTTCGCGGATGTGTTGGGCGCCAACCTCCAATCGATCGGCCAGTGCATGCAGGAACTCTCCCGCCTGATCGGCCTTGTGATCGTACTTGCCGCGGATGTCTGCGAGGAGTTCCGGGTTCGTCCAGATCGGCTCGCCGTCGGTCCTCCACAGGCACGTGTAGGCCCAACGCGGGAGTGACTCACCCGGATACCACTTCCCCTGTCCGAAATGCAGAAGCCCCTGCGGTGCGAATCGATCACGCAGCCGATAGATCAAATCAGCTGACAGTCTCTGCTTATGAGGACCGACCGCATCCGACGTCCACTCGGCGCCCTCCATGTCGTCGACCGACACGAAGGTCGGCTCTCCACCCATCGTCAGTCGGACGTCGTCCTCGTCCAGACGGCGGTCGACCTCGTGCCCAAGTTCGACGATCCTTTTCCAGGTGTTCTCGTCGTATGGTTTGGTAACGCGCGGGTCTTCCCGGACGCGTGTCACCGACATCTCGAAGTCGAACTCGACCTCGCAGGGATCGACGCCTCCGCTGATGGGGGCAGCGGTTTGCGGGCTCGGCGTGCAGGCGAGCGGCAGATGCCCCTCACCGCAGAACAGCCCCGATGTCGGATCAAGTCCGACCCATCCCGCGCCCGGGACGAAGACCTCTGTCCAAGCGTGCAGGTCGGTGAAGTCCTCCTCCGGCCCCGAGGGACCATCGAGTGACTTCACGTCAGGCGTCAGTTGAATGAGGTATCCGGAGACAAAACGTGCGGCCAAACCGAGATTGCGGCAGATTTGCACCAGCAGCCACGCAGAGTCGCGGCACGATCCGGACTTCTTGGTGAGTGTCTCCTCACACGACTGCACGCCCGGCTCCATCCTGATGAGATAGTCGATGTCACGTTCGAGTTGCTGATTGATGTCGACCAGGAAATCAATGGTCTTGCGCGGTGTCAGGTCCAACGACTCCAGATACGCCGCGAGCTTCGGCCCCAGCGGCTCGCATTCGAGGAACGGTTGCAGGTCCTTTGCAAGACTGTCTTCATATGGAAATGGAAACTTCTCGGCATACTCAGCGACGAAGAAGTCGAACGGGTTGATGACCGTCAGCTCGGCAATGAGATCGATTTCAACCCGCAACTCTTGCGTGGGCTCGCGAAAGTTCAATCGGGCCAGAAAGTTCCCGTGCGGGTCCTGTTGCCAGTTGAGGAAATGCTCGCTCGGCGTGACCGTGAGTGAGTACGTGGAGACGGGTGTGCGGCAATGCGGTGCCGGACGCAGGCGGATCACCTGGGGACCAAGCGTCACCAGCCGATCGTAGTGGTAAGTGGTGACATGATTGAGCGCGACACGGATGGGCATTGCAAGTGACACTTCTGCCAAAACGAATGACGGGAGAGCATACGATTATTGCGTTTGCGATTGGACGCGGCTGTGAGTCGGACGAGCGAAGAACGCTTTGTCGATCTCAACGCCGATCTGGTTGAGCCGGACCTGCACCGAGTCCACGAACTCGTGCATGCCTTCCGCGATGATATCTTCGATCCCGCGGAAGGTCAGTTCGTACCGGAGCTTGCCGACGTGTTGCTCAGCGGGGTTACTGAAGTAGTCTGTCGACACGCCAGTGATATCGTGAAGAGCCCGCTCGGCTCCTGCGACACAGTAGTAGATGGATCGGGGAAACGCTCGATCCAGGATGAGAAAATCGGCCACCTGCTCAGGCACAATTGTTCCAAACCGTCTGCGATACATGGCCAGCGCACTTGTCGAGTTCAAAAGTGCACTCCACTGCACGGCATCGAGGTGCGTGCCGACATCATCCGGCTTGGGAAGCAGCGTGTAATACTTAACGTCCAGAATGCGTGAAGTCTTATCGGCCCGCTCGAGCAAACTTCCCAGCCTCATGAAGTTCCATGCCTCTCCCTGCGACACCGTGGCATGTTTCAGTCCAAGGAGCAGATGGCTCGACGACTTCACATCGTTGAGGAATCGATGGGGACGCCGCAGAATGCGTTCCCGGTCGACGATGGCATCGCGGACCTGCAGGTAGAACCGATTGAGTTCCTCCCACATGGACGCGGAAAGCGTCTCGCGAACCATTCGACCGTTCTCACGAGCGGCGTTCACGCAACTCCGGATCGAGTTCAGGTTCTGCTCGTCGAAGATGAGAAAGTCGAGAACACTTCTCTCCGTCGGCTCTCCGTAACGTTCGAGAAAGGCTTCCTCGTCGCCGCTGGCTTTCACCAGCGGGCCCCACTGGGCAACCGTTCCTCCCAGTCCACCCAGTGATAAGTCTCGGTTCACCTCGACGAACCGAGCGACATTCTCAGCCCGCTCAACGTAGCGACTCATCCAGAACAATGACTCCGCAACGCGGCTCAGCATCGTGACCTCCCTGAGACGATGCGTCGATCGAACACCTTTCGCTGGTGATGTTGCGGAATGCTCATTTCAACACCCACGTATCTTTGCTGCCGCCACCCTGCGATGAATTGACCACCATCGACCCCTCCCGTAATGCGACTCGTGTAAGTCCTCCCGGCATCACTTGAATGTCCCGGCCGTAAAGGATGAAGGGACGAAGATCGACGTGCCGCGGCGCGGGGCCTTTGTCCGTAATCGTTGGCACCGTTGAGAGACAAAGCATCGGCTGGGCAATGAAGTTCCGGGGGTCCTTCTGGATGGACTCCGCACACTGGTCAAGCTCTTCGCGGCTGCTCTCCGGTCCCAGAACGATTCCGTACCCGCCCGACTCGTTTGTCGGTTTGACAACCAACGCATCCAGATGGTCAAGGACATACTGCCGTTGTTCGACATCGGCACAAATGTACGTGGGCACGTTCGCCAGGATTGGTTCCTCGCCAAGATAGAACTGAATAATCTGCGGCACGTAGGCATAGACTGCTTTGTCGTCAGCGACCCCATTGCCCGGCGCATTGGCGAGGGTGACTCTCCCGTCGCGATACACCTGCATGAGTCCGGGCACGCCGAGCATCGAATCCTCACGGAAGCAACTCGGGTCGAGGAAGTCGTCGTCAATCCGGCGATAGATGACGTCAACCTGTTGGAGTCCTTTGGTGGTCTGCATCTTGACCACGCCGTCGTCGACAATGAGGTCATCGCCGCAAACAAGTTCCACTCCCATTTGCTGCGCGAGGAAGCAATGCTCAAAGTAGGCCGAGTTGTAAACACCGGGGGTGAGCACCGCGACGGTTGGATTGTCCACACCGTCCGGAGCCGTCTCAATGAGTGTCTTCAGCAGCAACTCCGGGTAGTCCTCAACGGGTGACACTCGCACGCCGCTGAACACTTCCGGGAGAACTCGCTTCATGACTTCGCGGTTCTCCAGCACATACGACACGCCGGACGGACAACGCAGATTGTCCTCCAGCACGTAAATCGTTCCGTCTCCGTGCCGGATCAGATCGGTGCCCGTAATGTGCGTCCAGACACCATGTGGAGGACGCTGACCCCGACACACTTCGCGAAAGGAAGTCGCCGTTTCGATCAGGTCTGCCGGGAGAATCCCGTCCGCGATGATCTGTTGTTCGCCATAGATGTCATCGAGAAAGAGGTTCAGCGCTCGAATCCGCTGTTTCAAACCCGTCTCAATCATGGCCCATTCACCCGCATCGATCACGCGCGGAAGGATGTCCATTGGCCAGACTTTTTCAACACCGTCGCCGTGTCCATAGACATTGAAGGTGATGCCCAGCATCCGCAGATGCTCCGACGCCGCTCGCTGTCTCAGCTGCAGATCCTCAAATGAAAGCCCGTCCAGCAGATTTGTGACGACCTGCTTTGCGACTTCATCGTTTGCGTTTCCGTATTCGTCGAATTGGATCGGATTCAAGCGAGTCAGCGCTGCTCTTGATGTTGAATGGGAGTGAGAAACCAATTGATGGGGTGCGTCGGAACGTCATCATATTGGATTGACCAGCAACCGTGCAAAGCCCGCGCCACTTGCATAAAAACCGAGCTTTGGGTGAATCACCCCGATTCTGGTGCTGCCCCATCCTTCAGATCTGCCCAAATTATTGGCACGCGATCAGGCCTGCCGTTCGCACAAGACCCGCATGGCCATCAAGCCAGGAGATCATCGACGACACGACCGTGCACGTCCGTGAGGCGGTAGTCGCGGCCGGCGTGGCGGTAGGTGAGTTGCTCGTGGTTCAGGCCCAGCAAGTGCAGGATTGTGGCATGGAAGTCGTGAATGTGAACACGATTCTCAGCGATGGCGATGCCGAACTCGTCACTTGATCCGTAGGTGATTCCACTCTTCACGCCACCGCCGGCCATCCACGACGAAAACACCTGATGGTGATGCTCTCTGCCGGGATGATCGGCCTTTTCGTGATAGGGAGTGCGGCCGAACTCAGTCGTCCAGACGACGAGTGTGTCGTCCAGCATGCCGCGTTGTTTCAGGTCAGTGATCAACGCGGCGATCGGTTGGTCCACATTTCTTGCGAGCGGCGCATGTGTCGCCATGTCGCCGTGAGCGTCCCAGTTGTTCGCAGAGCCGACGTCGATCAATTCGATGAACCGAACGCCTCGTTCTGCGAGTCTGCGGGCAACGAGGCATTGCCAGCCGAACCCCGTGGTCTGTCCCGGCTCGAGTCCATACGCATTGAGGGTTGAGGCTGTTTCGCTGGAGAGATCGAGTGCTTCGGGGGCTTCGCGCTGCATGCCGAAAGCTGTTTCAAAGGAACGAATGCGGGCCTCCAATGCGTTCTCATCGGATCGCGACTCGAGATGTCTCTCGTTGGCTTGTTGCAGGAGCTGAAGCTCCAGTTCCTGAAGACGGGATGACGCGACGCGAGGCTTGATGTTGGGGACCGGATTCTCCCCAGGCAGGAATTGTGTTCCCTGATGGCAGCCGGGCAGGAAGTCGCTTCCCCACGTTTGTGCTCCGGCGTACGGGGCATGCGGGGCGACGACAACGAACGACGGTAGGTTGCGATTGACTGTGCCCAGTCCATAGCTGATCCACGCACCAATGCTGGGACGGGCGAACGTCCACGAGCCACAGTGCATGCCGAGTGTGCTCTCGTAATGATTGGTATGGTCCGTCTCCATCGATCGAATCACACACAGGTCGTCGACGATGTTTCTCATGTGCGGGAACAGGTCACTCACCGACGTACCACACTCGCCGCCCGGACGAAACTCCCAGTTGGGCCTCTTGAGGTAGCGGGGGAACTCGCCGATCTTTCCCTGCCAGTTGTCGACGGTGATTTTCTTGCCGTGATTGGCAAACAACGACGGCTTGTCATCAAACGAGTCCACATGAGACACCCCCCCCGTCATATAGAGGAAAATGACCCGTTTGGCTTTGGGCGCGAAGTGTGGATCCTTCGCCATCAGCGGATCGGAATCGCTCGACGTACCTGCTGCCTGTGCCTGTTCGGCCAGCATGCCTGCAAGAGCGATCGAGCCAAAGCCACCTGCTGCTCTTGCGAGGAAATCGCGTCGGGATGGGATTGAAATCATGATTCAGTCAACAAACAGAAAATCATTTCGGGTCAACAGAGTTCGTGCGAATGCTGCCCACGATGTCAGTTCGGTGTTTGTGGGTGATGCTGCTGACTCTTCTAACGCTTCACGATAAGTGGTCAGGAACGAGTGTGACTCCTGTCGTTCGGCTTCAATTGGCACGCGTCCAAAGGCGATCTGAAGAGCTGCATCAATGCGAGTCGACTCATCGTCACTTTCTGCAAGTAGACGAGTAGCCAAAGAGGCTGATTGTTCGTGAACGAACTTGTTGTTCATGAGGAATAGCGCCTGAGTTGGCACCGTCGTGAGACTTCGATGTGCTGTGCTAACGTTCGCGTCGGCTCCGTCGAACAGGCCGAGGAAGGGATGCCGCTTCAGTCTTTGTTGCATCAGGTAAATGCTGCGGCGGTTCGTGGGATACACACCGTAATACGGGTTGTGTTGCGTGAACCCCCAGCTGTCGACTGGAGGGAACGGATGCGCCCCGCCACGGGTGCGATCGAGGTTTCCGCTGACGAAAAGCATGGCGTCACGAATCTCCTCCGCACTGAGGCGACGGCGATTGAAACGCCAGATCAAGTGCGCGTCCGGATCGACGTCGGCTGCGGTCTTGTCGTACTCACTCGACCGTTGGTAGGCAGCCGAGTTCATGATCAGGCGATGCATGGCCTTGATCGAAAAGCCGGACTCCTTGAACCGGCTCGCCAGCCAGTCGAGCAACTCTGGATGCGAGGGACGTTCGCCGCGTGCTCCGAAGTCGTTCTCCGTGCCGACGAGACCTCTGCCAAAGTGTTGCTGCCAGATGCGATTAACCATCACGCGGGCCAACAGCGGGTTGTCATCACGGGTGAGCCATTCAGCCATCTGCAATCGTCCGCTGCCAGCCCCTTCATCGACCGGGTCACCGCCAAGGATGTCCAGATTCCGGCGAGGCACCTCGTCCCCTAATCGAGTCTTCTCCCCTCGCAACTGGATGTGGGAATTCGTCGGCTGTTCCTGTTCGATGGCTCCGTAGATGCGTTGCTCTGCCGGAAGTGGGCCGACTTTCTTCAGCTCATCACGCTGTTTGGTGAGGTCCTCATCAGGTTTTTCGAGTTGTTCGATCTGTTCGTCGAGGGTCGCGACTTCCGCATTGAACTGACTCTCCAGCTCGGCGTACTCATCGGGTGGGACGGAAGGATACAGATCGTATGGCCGCTTTTTCTCTTCGGAGCCGGGGAACGAATACCGCGTACTCTCGAAGATGCCGTACCACGCGTAGTAGTCGGTCATGTTGACCGGGTCGTATTTGTGGTCGTGACAGCGGGCACAACCGAGCGTCAAACCGAGCATCGATTGCCCGATCACGTCGATCGTGTCCTGAATCGTGAGGTGGTGATAGTTCTCGACGTCGAAACCGAATCGTCGCGAGATGGCGATGAACCCGGTCGCGGTCAGCATGTCGCGGTACTGTCGACGCACTTCATCGTCGAGAGATGCGTCCTCGGTTTTCTTGGCCCGTTCGACGAGTTGCAGTGCGTAGATGTCTCCGGCGATCTGTTGACGGACAAACTCGTCATAAGGCATGTCGGCGTTGAATGCGTCGATCACCCAGTTGCGGTACTTGTAACTCAACGGCGTGGGATAGTCGGCTGTCTCACCCGCTGTGTCGGCATAACGAATGACGTCGAGCCAATGCCGCCCCCAGCGTTCGCCGTAGGCAGACGAGTTGAGCAAACGGTCGATGACTTTGGCAGAGGCATCTTCCGACGGATCGTCGACAAACTCCCGGACTTCAGCAGGCGTGGGAGGCAGACCAGTCAGATCGAACGTCGCTCGGCGAATCCACTGCTGACGGGTCGCAGGAGGCATCGGGTCGAGTCCTGACTCTTCGAGCCTGGCCAGCACAAAGCGGTCGATGTCGTTGAGCATATCCGATCCGTCGACGTTCGGGGGCGTGGGGTCAGTGATCGGCTGGAACGACCAGAAGTCCCGCTCGGCGTCTGTAATCGGTCCGCCCCGCAGAGTGGGACCAGACTCTCCCAACACGACGTCCTTCGGCCAGTTGGCTCCGCTGCGAATCCACTCCTCGATGGCGGCAATCTCGTGATCGGGCAGCTGTTCATCAGGCGGCATCTCCAGGTCATCGACATGTCTCATTGTCTGAAGCAGCAAACTGTCTTCGGGTTGGTCCAGTGAGATGGCCGGCCCCCGGTCGCCCCCCTTGAGCATCAGTTCGCGGGAGTCGAGCCTGAGCCCCGACTCAGACTTCTTCGCGTTGTGGCACTCAATGCAATGATCGATCAGCAGCGGACGAATCGAGTTCTCGAAGAGTGTGACATCTGACGGTGTGGATACGACGCCTTCGATATTACGTGGGGGCTCTTCGGCAACTGCGACACCGATCAGGCAGCCTACGAGGAAGAACCTGATTAGAAGAGCGTAAACGACCGTGTCGCGTTTGATTGTCCCAGCTGTCCGGTCGCGAGTTGTCGGGCGCTGCAGGGTTCGCATGACGAAACGGCTCGCTTTCGAGAATCGGCCTGTAGGATTGCCAACCCCGTCGGCGCCGCTTTAGATTATCTCACCTTCAGATGTCCGTCAAATTCTCAGCGGGGATGTTCATGGCAATCGTCGCCGTCACCGACTTCACATTTCCCTCGCTGGACATCGAAGCTCAGTCACTGAGCGATCCTGAGATCGAGCTGCGATCCGGGCAGTGCAAGGACACGCCCTCACTGGTTTCTCTCGTTCGCGACGCCGATGCGGTGATCACACAATTCGCTCCGGTCAACGCAGACGTCATCGCAGCGATGGAGAAGGCGAAGGTGATCGTCCGTTACGGAATCGGCGTTGATAACGTCGATCTGGAGGCCGCTCGTGCTCGCGGCATTCCGGTGTGCAATGTGCCCGATTACTGCATCGATGAGGTTGCCGATCATACGCTGGCGTTTATCCTCGCCGCGACGCGGCAGGTCGTTTCAAACACACTCCACATCCGTGAGGGACATTGGGGTCTGGCGACTCCGCTGGACGGGATGAGGACCCTGCGCGATCAGACAGTCGGGATCGTCGGCTTCGGACGCATCGGTCGAGAAGTGGCGGCAAGGCTTTCTCCTTTCAAGCCGCGACGATTGGTCTGTGATGCGTTTGTTGATGCCGACGTCATTCGCAGTGCGGGATGCGAGCCGGTGTCACTGGAGGAACTGCTCAGTCTCTCGGACATCATCACGCTGCATTGTCCCTCCACTCCCGAGACGCGACGGCTGATCAATGCGGAGTCGATCAGCGGAATGAGGCCGGGTGCGATTGTGATCAATCTGGCGAGAGGCGACCTGATCGACACGGCGTCACTCGTTGCTGCGTTGGAGACAGGACAGATTGCGGCTGCTGCCATCGATGTATGTGATCCGGAACCGATCCCCGCTGACAGCCCGCTGCGGACGCTGCCGAACGTGATTGCCGCTTCACACATCGCCTCTGCCAGTCCCAAAGCGGTGCGGACACTGCGTGAGACCGCGTCTCGCATCGCACTTGCCGCACTCCGAGGTGAGACGCTTCCCAACATCGTGAATGGTGTCTGATCAATGTCCGAAGGCCGAACCATCTCGATCGCCGAATTGCAACAGTTTGTGCAGTCGTGTCTCACGTCGGTGAGTCTGGAGTCTGAACAGGCTGAGGAGTCAGCCAAGGCGCTCGCGACGACGGATGCGATGGGTGTCTTCACTCATGGGTCGAAACTGCTGGCCGGGTATCTCAAGAAGCTGCAAGGGGGCGGGTACGTGGCCTCTGCTCAGCCGACGATCGAACGTGAAGGTCCTGCTTGGGCCGTGGTCGACGGTCAGTCTGCGTTGGGACAAGTCGGGAGCTTGTTCAGCGTGCGTCTTGCCATGCAGAAGGCTCGACTGACAGGGATGGCGTACGTCGGACTCAGAAACGCCGGTCACATTGGCGCAGCCGGTTACTTCGCAGCGATGGCCGCACGTGAAGGCTTCATTGCGATGGTGACCGGCAACGACATGCCGAGCGTCGCCGCTCCCGGTGCACGCAAGGCCGTCCTCGGCAGTAACCCGTTCGCCTATGCAGTCCCCGTGGCTGAAGGCGATCCGATCCTGCTCGACATCGCGACCGCGGCCGTCGCCGGAGGCAAAGTGTATGCGGCCATTCAGCGGGGTGAGGAGCTTCCGCCGACGTGGTTGATCGGTCCGGACGGCAAGCCGACAACCGATGGCAGTCTCTATCCTCGACAGGCAGTTCTCGCTCCGATGGGTGGCCACAAAGGGTACGGCTTTGGTTTGTGGTGCGAGATCCTCTCAGCCGTCGTCCCCGGTGGACACATGACATCGCAGGTCGGCAGTTGGATGTTTGATGATCCGAGCCGGCCGTCATGGCATAATGCTTCTTTCACATTGATGGACATCAACGCCATCGCAGAGCCGGCCGCGTTTCATCAGCGTCTTCGCCATTTGATCGATGAGATTCATGCAGCACCACCTGCTGAGGGTGTGGAGCGCGTACTGCTCCCCGGCGAACGTGAGTGGGACAACTATCGACGGGCCGAATCGCACGGCATCAAGCTTCCGGCTGACGTGCACGAACACCTGCAAAGAGCTGCAGAGATGACCAGCACTCCATTTCCCTGAGATACACCGAAGCACACACAAGGAGACAACACCATGAAGATCATTCGCTTTCTCACCGACGCCGGAGCCGAAGGGCTCGGCTGTCTGCACGCAGACGACTCCGTCACCCGGCTCGATGGTGACCTGTTCGGTGATCTTGTCGACACGGGCGAGGCGGTCACGGTTGCCAAGCGACTTGCCCCAGTCGTTCCTCGGGACATCATCTGTATCGGCCTGAACTACCGTAAGCATGCGGACGAAGGGAACCAGCCGATCCCTGAGCATCCGGTCGTATTTATGAAGAACAGCGGCGCCCTGCAAAACCCGGATGACCCAATTGTCCTTCCGCGTCGGTTGAAGAGTGATGCCGTGGATTATGAGTGCGAACTCGCGGTCGTGCTCGGCAGGGAGTGTCACAACGTGTCGAAGGAGGACGCGCTGGACTATGTGCTGGGTTACACGTGTGCCAACGATGTCAGTGCACGCGACTGGCAGATGAAGTACGGCGGCAGTCAATGGTGTCGCGGCAAGATGTTCGCCACGTTTTGTCCACTCGGCCCCTGTCTTGTGACTGCGGATGAGATCGCCAATCCGAACGAGTTGGGCATCCGCACGGTCCTCAACGGCCAGACGATGCAGGATTGGAACACGAATGACATGATCTTCGATGTACCCACGTTGATCGAGTTCCTCAGCGGCAGCACGCGGCTCGCACCGGGGACTGTCATCCTGACCGGCACACCCCACGGCGTGGGTGGAGCACGCAAGCCCCCCGTCTTCCTGCAACCGGGAGACACGGTCACGATTGAGATCGACAGCATCGGCGCGTTGACCAACCCCGTGATCGCCGAAGACGCGGGGTAACGCATGAGGTGCCTGGGCATCGACATCGGGTCAACCAGCATCAAAGGAGCCGTGCTCGATCTGGAGCAGCGGTCCGTCGGTACGCCCGTGTCGTCCCCGTTCCCCGCGCCGATCGCCAGTCTCCCCGAAGGCTGGGTTGAGATCGAGCCGCAGGCCGTCTGTAAGTCTGTCGATGAGGTGATTGCAACGTTGATGGAACAGGCACCGTATGCAGACCGGTTACTGTTCTCCGGTCAGATGGGCGGCCTGATCCTGATCGATGACCGGGCTCAACCTCTGACGAACTACATCTCTTGGCGCGATCAACGGACGCTGGCGGGCGGTGATTCGGACGAGCCGTCATTTGATGAGGTTCGCTCACGTTGGGAAGAAGCGGCCTATTTCGAGACTCTCGGTCACGAACTGCAAGCGGGGTCGACGACGACACTGTTGCATTGGCTGCACAAGCAGGAACGCCTTCCGTCACATGCCATGCCGGTCACGATTGCTGACTTCGTGATCGCAAAGCTGGTCGGTCACCCGATCACGATGCATGCCACGCACGCGATCGGGATGCTCGACCTCTCGCGAGACGTGTGGCATCGGGAGGCTCTGGAGTGCATCGGACTACAACACCTGCGACTCCCCGAGTTGGCTTTCGACGAGCGTGCTGTCGGAACAGCAAGCGTTGTTGGACGCGAGTTTGTGGTGCATGGCTCTTATGGCGATCAACAATGTGCCTTGCGCGGTGCAGGTCTGAAACGTGGTGAGCTGTCTCTCAACATTTCGACCGGGTCGCAAGTCAGCCGGCGGACGGCTGCGTTCCAACCGGGTGACTACCAGAGCCGGAAGTTCTTCGGCGGTGATTACCTCGACACGATCACGCATCTCCCCGCAGGGCGATCGCTGAATGTGCTTGTTGATCTGCTGACGGAACTGGCCCGGGCGGAAGGTGTCTCGCTGAACGATCCCTGGAAGTCGATCCAGTCCAAAGTCGCTGAGGTTGAGGAGACGAATCTGGAAGTCGATCTGGCGTTCTTCAATGGTCCGCTCGGTGATCGAGGCAGCATCATGGGCATCACGACCGAGAACCTGAACGTCGGGCACCTCTTTCATGCATCATTCCGTGCGATGGCGGACAATGCCTTTTTAGTGTCTCATCGTTTTGGTCCTGCGGACTGGACGGCTGTCGTGCTCTCCGGAGGCATCACACAGTCGTCGCCATTGCTGCGAACACTCATCGAACAACGCTTCTCGCTGCCGATTCGCGAGTCGGCTGGCGAGGAAACCCTGTTAGGATTACTGGAGATCGCCCGATCCACCCTGAACTGACTCACCGACGCTCGTGAGGCACGACATGCAAAAACTCATCGATGAAACATGGTTGCTGGCTCTGTGGCTGATTGCAGGAGTCTGTACCTCATTCGCGGCAGACGTTCATCCTCTCTATGGAGCCGATACGCAGGATGATGCTGAGACCCGCTTTATCGACAACTCGCTGATCGTGGCTCCGGAGTACCCGTGCACCTGGCCTGCCTATCCCTTTCCACGTTATTCGATCGTGCATCAGCAGACCATCGGACCGGACAGCTCGTACAACGTTGATGTGCTTTTCATCGACGGAAACACCGGGACACAACTCGATGTGCCGCCGCATTCGGTCGCACGTCCGGAACTGAAACGAGAGAAGTCGGGGCCGCTCGGATTGGCCTACACGGACAAGATTGAACCGTGGCAGTTCGGTGGCGAGGCGTGCGTTGTCGATGTGCGTGACCTACTCGATCAGGCGCCGAAGGGAATCAGCCCACTCGTTCGTTCGGAGCATGTCGAGAGGTTTGAAGGCCAGCATCGCAAAGTCGGATTCGGCGATGTGGTCCTGTTCCGCAGTGACTACTCAGATCGTTACTACCAACCACTGCCCGAAGGGCGGAGATACATCGCGGAGATCCTCGACCGTCAGGCTCCCGGCTATCCCGATCCGGACCCGGACTGCATGGACCTGCTGGGTCAGCGAGGCGTGCTCACGCTCGGCACGGACAGTGCCAGCATGGGTCCGCTCCCCGATCTCGCGGAGCCCACACACTACGCCGGTCTCAAGTACGGCATGATCTGGACCGAGGGAGCGACCAATCTGGGTGAGTTGCCTCCGACCGGAGCGTTCTACTGCCTGCTCGCACCAAAGCATGAGGATGGACCCTACAGCGAAGGGCGTGCCTTCTCGATTGTCGGAGGTGAACTGCCTCAGCGGCTGATCGATGCCTGCCGCAACAAGCGGGCGGTCGATCTGTCTCCCACGCTTTCGCCCCGGTTGCCGATCACGTCACCGGGGATCGGCACGGGGAATCATCGACAGGTCTATCTGAAGATCGATTTCCTGTACTCCGACTATCTCGACATGTGGCATCACACGCATCTGATGGACGCGATGGCGGGCACACACCTCGTTCCCCCCGCGTATGCACTCCCGGCGGATGATCACCCGGTCCCCTATGCCCCCGAGGTGCGAGGTTGGCTCGAAGCCTATGAGAAGACGTACGGACCGCGCGGCGTCAGCACGATGACGACCGAGCAGGTCCCCATCGACTGGACCTGCGGCGACGCTCGTGTGATTGATGTCACCTCACTCGTCGGCTCGACGGATGCGTCTCAGTGGCCTGCGTCTCCGGAGATCACGGTCGACCACATCAAAGCATATGAACGCTCGAAGGGAGAGTTGCAACCCGGAGAGGTTGTCATCTTTCGGACCGGCCACATCGACAAACACCTGCGCCCTGCACCGGACGATCTGGGCATGTGGCAGGACCCGCTGGCCGGCAAGTCCGAGGGGTGGCCTGCTCCCGGCCCGGAGGCCATCGTCTATCTGAAGTCCAAAGGCATCCGCTGTGTCGCGACCGACGCTCCTGACCTGGGGGGCGTCGAGCCTCGACGGGCACTGATGACCTATTGGGCTCTCGGATCACGCGAGATGGTGGGTGTCGAATTTCTGCACAACGTCGCAGCGGTGCCTGAGAAGGGGGCCTATTTCCTCTTCGCCTCGGTCAAGGTCCGGGACTGCCACGGTGGTCCAGGTCGCGCGATTGTGCTCTATTGATTCACTCCCGGAAGGCTCAACCGGATGATGCAAGACAACCTCGAACGAACGACGTTGAAGAAGGTCGCATGGCGGATTGTTCCGTTCCTGTGCCTTCTCTACCTGCTCAACATCCTCGATCGGGCCAACGTGGGCTTTGCCCGCCTGACGATGCAGGAAGACCTGGGGCTGAGTCAGGCAACGTTCGATCTCGGGTACGGGATGTTCTATCTGGGTTATCTCATCTTCGAAGTCCCCAGTAATCTCCTGATGACAAAAGTGGGGGCCCGTCGATGGATCGCCCGGATCATGATCTCGTGGGGAATCATCTCCGCGATGACCATGCTCGCACGCGACCAATGGACCTTCTACGGACTGCGAATCCTGCTGGGCATTGCCGAAGCCGGGTTCTTTCCGGGAATCATTCTCTACCTCAGTTACTGGTTCCCCGATCGGGAGCGTGGCAAGGTGACGGCGTTCTTCATGTTGGCGATCGGCTTGGCGAGCGTGTTCGGCAACCCAATCTCCGGACTCATCATGCAGTATCTGGATACCGTCGCTGGTTTACATGGCTGGCAGTGGTTGTTCCTGCTGGAAGGCATTCCCTCAATGTTGGTCGGCTTCGTGGTGCTGTGGTATCTGACCGATCGTCCGCAGGATGCAGACTGGCTGTCCGATGAGGAACGCAATTGGCTGGTGAACCGCATGCAGCAGGAGGAGGACCACCGTCGTAAAGTGCATCAAGCCGATCGACTCGGGGCCATGCTGCAAGGGCGTGTCTGGTTGTTGATCGCCATCTATTTCACCGTCGCCGTCGGTGCTAACGCAGGCGGTGCCTACTTCCCGACACTCATCAAAGAGCAGTTCACCGATTTGAACAAGTTCCAGATCGGGCTTCTGAGTGCGTTGCCGCATTTGTGTGCGGTCGTGGCCATGTCACTCGTCGGCATCAGTTCGGATCGCACGGGGGAGCGACGCTGGCATCTCGCCGGATCTGCGATCGCAGCGGCTGGAGGCTGGAGTCTGGTCGCCTGGGGACCCTCTCCGATCGTCGCCATGATCGGGCTCTGCCTCGCACAAGCCGGCATGATGAGTATGTTGCCCGTGTTCTGGACACTGCCGAGCGCGTTCCTCACGGGGGCGGCAGCTGCTGGCGGGATCGCACTCATCAATTCGGTCGCCAACATTGGCGGCTTCTTCGGGGCAACGATATTGGGTCAGTTTGGCCTGTGGTCGATGGCCGGATTCCTGCTCGCCGGGGCTGCGATGACATCGCTGGTTGCCCCTTCTCATCACTTGATTCAAACGGCGGACGATCATGACTGAAGCACTCTTCGAACTCACAGGAAAGGTGGCCGTCGTTTCGGGGGCTGCACAGGGAATGGGCCGTGCCACGGCCCTTGCGGTCGCTCAACACGGGGCTGATGTTGTGCTCGTCGATCGCAACCGCAAGGGGGCAGAGTCGACAGGTGAGCAAATTCGGTCGCTAGGTCGTCGCACGTTGGTGACCGAGACGAACGTCTCCGATCCCGCAGCCATCGCCGAGTTGTTCCAGCAGGTCGATGCGGAGTTTGGCCAGGTCGACTTCCTCGGCAACATCGCGGGAGACGGCTGCCTGTCGAAACCGGAGGATCTGACCATCGACGACCTGCATCGCGTGCTCCAGAATCTCGCCGTGGGTCGCTTTGCGATGTGTCAGGAAGCCGGACGCCGCATGCTCGCTCAGGGACGGGGCTCAATCATGAACATCGGCTCGCTCGCCAGCAGCACTGCTCTCGGGAGAGGTCACATTGCCTACAGCATGGCGATGGGAGCGGTGGTGCAGATGACACGAGAGTTGAGTACCGAGTGGAGCTATCGCGGTGTTCGCGTGAACTGTGTCACTCCCGCTCAAGTGGTGAATCCCAGTCTGACCGCACGCATGCAAGATGATCCCACGTTGGAGGGACGTTTCCTGCGAGGCATCCCCGCCGGCCGCATGGGGCAACCGCAAGACATTGCAGGCCTCGCCGTGCTGTTGGCGTCCGATGCCTCCGCGTGGATCACAGGAGCCATCATCCCCATGGACGGCGGCAACATGGCCATGAACGCCGGCGGCACCCCAGGGCATGAGGAACGGACAGTGCAGTCGTTTCGATCGGAGGAACGATGAGTTGCGATTTAAGACGCCATTGCTCCAAATGACAACCCGCATCGGCCGTATGCTCCGCTCACTGATTCGAGTGATTCAATCCAGGAAATAAGTTGACATGTCCTCTGTCCGCATCGCCCCCTCTTTCCCCACTTCCGACTGCCCACTCCCCACTGCCCTCTCCCTCTACCACACGATGCAGTTGATCCGGCAGACCGAGCAGGAGCTTGCCCGGTGTCATCAGCGTGGCCTCGTGCATGGCGCGTGTCATACCTACGTCGGCGAGGAGGCGATTGCGACCGGCGTGTGCGCTCATCTGACGGAGCAGGACGTGGTTTTCTCGACGCATCGGGGACATGGTCACGCACTGGCGAAAGGAATGCCTCCACGGGAACTCATGGCCGAATTGTTTGGTCGTGAAACCGGTTGCTCACGCGGTCGTGGGGGAAGCATGCACCTGTTCTCGCCGGAGATCGGCATGATGGGGACGAGCGGGATCGTCGGCCCGTGCATCCTGCAGGCCTGTGGCGGTGGGTACAGTTCCAAGGTTCTGCAGAACGGAACGGTCGCTGTCGCGTTCTTCGGCGACGGAGCCGTGAATAACGGAGCGTTCCACGAAGGCCTCAACATGGCCAGCATCTGGAACCTGCCGGTGTTGTTTGTTTGCGAGAACAATCAGTATGCGACGGAGGTGCCCTTCATCTACTCCAGTGGCAACCCGAGCGTCGGCTCGCGTGGAGCGGCCTACGGGATGCCGGGCTTTGAGGTCGATGGCAATGATGTGTTGGAGGTGCATCGTGTGGCCGGTGACGCGATCGCACGGGCGCGTGCCGGTGAGGGGCCAACACTTCTTGAATGCAAGACCTACCGCACTCGTGCTCACGCAGAAGGCATGGTCGACTTTACCTATCGCACGAAGGAAGAGGTCGCAGAATGGAAAGAGCGGTGCCCGATTCAGAGGCTACGCACAGCCGTTGAAGGAATCGAGGATGCTGCGTCTCAGCTGGATGCGATTGACGAAGAGGTAACAAAGACCGTCGCTGAAGCTCGTGAGTTCGCAGAGTCCAGTCCGCCACCGGCTCCAGCGACTGCCACCAATCATGTGTATGCGACACCCGTGAGTCAGCCGCCCACTCCACCGCAATCGGATCGTGAGTTGACATTTGTCGCGGCGACGCTGGAGGCGCTGGAACATGCGATGGCAGCCGATCCGGGCATCTTTGTCATGGGTGAAGGCATCGGTGCCCGGGGCGGCAACTTCATGACGACGCTCGGCCTTTACGACAAGTACGGACCGGACCGACTCTGTGACACGCCGATTTGTGAGCGTGGATTCGTCGGTCTCGGCTGCGGAGCCGCCATGACGGGGACGCGTCCGGTGATCGACTTCATGTTCATCGACTTCATCAACGATGCGTTCGGCGAACTCGTCAATCAGATTGCCAAGATGCAGTACATGAGCAGCGGTCGCCTGAAGATGCCCATCCTGCTTCGCGGATGCGGCGGCGTAGGACACTCGGCTGCGACACATCATTCGGGCATGTACCACTCGATCTACTCACACATCCCCGGTTTGCGGGTCGTACTTCCGTCAACTCCCACCGATGCCAAAGGGCTGATGGCTCACGCGCTGCGGAGTGACGATCCGGTCCTGTTCCTGGAACACCGTGAATTGATGTCGACCAAGGGACCTGTGCCGGAGGAGCATTACGAGATCCCCTTCGGTCGGGCACGTGTTATGCGTTCGGGCCGCGATGTGACCGTCGTGGCGCTCTCGCTGATGGTTCAGCACACACTCAAGGCAGCTGAGCAACTCGCGCAGGAAGGGATCTCCGTCGAGATCGTCGATCCCCGCACGGTCTCGCCGTTGGATACGAACAGCATTCTGCAGTCAGTGGCGAAGACCGGACGATTGCTGATCGTTGACGAGGCGTTTGGTCCTTGCGGCCTTGCCTCCGAGATTGCCGCCCATGTGGCGGATGCCGGATTCGATGATCTTGACGCACCGATCAAACGACTCCATGGAGCCTTCGCGCCGACGCCTTATGCTCCCGAATTGGAGAGTCATGTCGTTCCCAACGCTGGAACCATCACACAGGCCATTCACGATCTGATGCAGGAGTAGCCGTCATGCCTTTTGAAATCACGGTGCCACGTCTCGGATGGTCGATGGAGGAAGGTGTCCTCGCCGAATGGCTGAAGGAGCAGGGCGAGTTCGTCAATGCTGGCGATGTCGTGTTCATGCTGGAGGGCGAGAAGGCGGTCCATGAGATCGAAGCTCTCGACTCGGGGACGTTGCATCTCCCCTCGGACGCGCCGGCGGAGGGCGACGCTGTTCGTGTGGGGCAGGTCATCGGTTTTCTGCTTGCCGATGGTGAACAGCCTCCGTCGTCGATCGAGAGTTCAAATCGGACGGAAGCTCGAAGCACATCGCCCACTTCATCACCAACCCACGGGATACGGAAGGATGTGCCATCGCGGGCAGCTGGTCCCGCAGCCCGCCGCCTCGCTCGCCAACTGGGGATCGACCTGAATGCAGTCCCCACGCCCGACCCGACCGGACGCGTGATCGGTGAGGACGTTCTCCGGGCAGCGGCCCTTCGCCGGTCGAGAGTACTCAATGAATCCTCTCATCCTAGTTCGAGACTCGTCGCAACTCCACGAGCGCGGAGGCGTGCTGGCGAACTTGGCATCGACTGGCGAACAATCCGGGGTACCGGACGCAACGGACGGGTTCGCGAACGGGATGTGCTGTCACACACGGCAATCTCCCCGGCCAACCGATCGCTTGCTCATCGCGAATCATCAGACGCTCGCACTCAAAGTCCAGCGCCTCCGAGCGCACCGGGACGTTTTCAGCCTGCGACGATGATGCGACGGACAATCGCGCAGCGAATGCTCGCGGCCGTCCATCATACCGCTCCGGTGACCTTGACCACGAAAGTTGATGCCTCCGCACTGGTCGTCCTTCGGTCGGAATGGAAGGCAGCCGGAGATGTCGATCCTCTGCCCAGCTACAATGACATACTCGTGAAACTGACAGCAACTGTTCTGCGGGAACATCCTGAACTCAACGCCTGCTGGCACAACGGCGGGATCTGGACCTACGATGAAGTGAATGTCGGAGTCGCTGTCGATACTGAGCCCGGCCTCGTCGCGCCCGTGATCAGGGATGCCGACAAGCTGTCGCTCAAGCAGATTGCCGAATGCTCGCGCGCATTGACCGAGCAGGCACGCACCGACACGTTGTCGCAAAGTCAGCTGGAGGGGGGAACCATTACCGTGACGAATCTGGGCGGCTTCGGGATCGATACCTTCACGCCGATCATCAATCTCCCACAGGCAGCGATTCTCGGCATCGGACGCATCATCCGCGAGCCCGTCGTCCGCGAAGACCGGATCGAAGTCGGCCACACTCTCAGACTGAGTCTGACGTTTGATCACCAGGTCATCGACGGGGCACCCGCCGCCCGTTGGTTGGAGCAACTGTGCACTGCCATCTCTGAGTGTCGGAACGACGTGAACAGCGGTCTCTCGCTCGACAGGCACGCGTCGAGTTAAGACTGACACGAATCTTTTTTTATTCGGGTGTGATCTCTGCGTCCTTTGTGATGGGGGGGAAAGCTCCAGCATTGCTCATTGGACCAGTCCACACGATGGGAAGCCGGATTGGATAGGATTGGGGAGCAAGTGTTGTCTCAATCGATGCAGCGTCTGCGGACAGAAGCCTTCACAAAGTCGACCGCTCATCAAGAATCGTTCACCTTCTGGCATGCTTTCTGTCGCTTCGCGATGCGGGTTGGGACAACCCGTTCGCCTCAGTTCTCTGAACAAACAACGCAGAGCGAAATGCAAGACAGTGACCGTGTGCCACGAGCACTTTGGTGCAGCGGCGTTTGGACGGCGAAATGCCTAAGATTTGTGCATGGTGCACCGCTGGGGACGCTACACATCTCCGTTCCCTGCGATAGACTGATGCGAATGCGACTCGAATACTCGGTTGCAGACCCTGCTTATGAATTCCTGGGAGATTACGGATGTCTTTACCTCAATCGTTCCGCTTGGGCGAGATGATCGCCATCTTACTCTGTGCGGGACTGCCATTGTCTGCCGATGACGGTGGCGAATTCGATGCGTCAGAGTGGAAGGCTCTGTTGGAGAAGAAGGTCGCCGTCGTTGCAAGAATCGAGGAGATCGGCAAGACCTTTCAGGATGCGACTCCGGAGGAGCGCGATTCGCTCCAGAAGGAAGCCGCGGAATTGTCGAACGATTTCCGAAAGGACGTGATGCCCCGGTTGCTCGAACTTGCTCCGACTGCATTCGAGCGTGATCCCAAAGACACGGACGCCGCCGAGATCATGATGCAAATCACCTACGCCAAGAACCAGTTCGGCAAGGCAGCTGAAATTGCGGAACTGGTCCTACAGAACACACCGGAGAATTCTCTCGCCCTCAATGTTGCCGGCGTGAGTTACTTTGCCACCAATAACTTCGAGAAAGCTGTCGAGACATTCGAACGTGCAAAGGGCCTCGAAGCGTTGATTCCTCAATTGGGAGGTCGATACATCGATTCGGCTGAGAAGTACATCGACTACTGGAAAACTGAGCAGGAGATTCGTGCAGCCGAGGCGGCAGCCACCGGCGACGACCAACTGCCGCAAGTCCTCATGAAGACCGACAAGGGAGATATTCTGCTGGAGCTGTTCGAGAACGAAGCACCGAACACGGTCGCTAACTTCGTCAGCCTCGTTGAGAAGAAATACTACGACGGCGTCCCGTTTCATCGAGTCATCAGCGGCTTCATGGCTCAGGGAGGGCAGAAACTGCCGATCGCAGGAGGGATCAATTACACGATCGATTGCGAGTGCTATCGGGATGACGCTCGTCGGCATTTTGCAGGCACATTGAGCATGGCACATGCCGGCAAGGACACGGGTGGGGCACAGTTCTTTCTGACGCACCTCCCGACACCTCACCTTGACCGTGATGAGAGACCGGAGTCGGTGCATACGGTCTTCGGCCGTGTCGTTGAGGGAATGGATGTCGTTGCTGCGATCGAGCAGGGGGATGCCATTCAGTCGGCCACGGTCGTGAGGAAACGAAACCACGATTACAAGCCGGTGACGAACCCGCCATCGCCATAGCACTCCATATGCGACGCGATCTCCCCACGAGATGTTTTCCTGCTTCTCACGTAGTTTCGGTGATGTCTGACGATCCTCTCGCCAATTGGAACGGTGTCGTGATGCCGCTGAGTGAAGCGCGCGTCTCGGTGCTTGATCGCGGGTTCCTGTTCGGCGACGGCGTTTACGAAGTCCTCCGCATCTACAGCGGACAACCATTCCTTGAGGCCGAGCACCTCGACCGTTTTCGACGCAGTCTCGACAAGATCTCGATCGACTGCGACGTCCAACGACTGATCGGGCGGATGCGTGAGACGCTGAGCCACTCGGGAGTTCAGGAGGGATTGATCTACATTCAGGTCACACGCGGCACGGCACCACGAACACATCGATTCCCCACCGGCGGCACGGCTCCCAACGAATTAATTTACATTGAAGGGTTTACCGAGGAGCCGTATGGGATGTTTCGCGACAGCGGGGGGACGGCGATCACCGTTCCGGACATGCGATGGAAGCGGTGTGACATCAAGTCGGTGAATCTTCTCGCAAATTGCATGGCCGCTCAGCAGGCAGCCGAGGCGGGTTGTGTAGAAGCCCTGCTGATCGATGAGAACGGCATCGTCAATGAGGGCTCACACACGAGTGTGTTCGGCGTGCGAGACGGGGCCATCCTCACATCGCCCCTGTCGCCGGCCATTCTGCCGGGAATCACGCGAGGTCTGGTGACCAAGCTCGCAGACAGTTGCGGGATTCCGCTGCGTGAGCAGTCATTCACCGTCAGTGAGATCGTTGAACTGGATGAACTGTTTTTGACGGGGACGACGGCTGAGGTGTTGCCCCTCGTTCGTGTTGATGGAACTTCGGTCAATGATGGCCTGCCGGGACCGGTCACGCGACAGCTTCAACAAGCATATCAGGATTTCGTTGCGGAAAGTCTTTCTCAAACTCGGTAGGGCATCGGGAAACATTTCCATGTCAAGAAACGCAAAGTTGTTTGTGGTTCTCGGGATCTTATTGGCAGGTTGCAGTGACAGCGGCGGGGGAGGGACGGCTGGAGTCAACCCCTATGACAACGCACCGGCACCGGTCCAGGAGGTCCCTGCGGCCCCGCCGAGACCGATGACCGGTGCACAGACAGAACGGATGCGTGGCCAGAACAAGCAACCGGCCGCACCGCCTCAACCTTCGCTGCGGGTCAACGATGCAGGCGAACATGCAATCGCGTTGACGTTTGCTGAGTATGCCAACATGACCCGCAAGGCAACGGAGATGACTGAAGAGCTGACGAAGATTCACATCGCGGTCGATGAATCGGGAGATGCTGGCTCCTATCAGGATCGCTGGGGAGAGCTGACCGCCGATTTGACGCAGCTTTATACTCGTGTGCTCGCCACGGGGTATCCGCCGGAAGATGTGGCCCAGCAGTTAAACGACAAAGCACTGCCTCAACTGAAGGCCGCTCTCAGCTCAACCGAACTCGCCATGAAGGAGCACGCCTTCGTCGAGAGTGGCATCGATCGGAGCTTCGCCGACGCGAAGGCGATCTACGAACACATGTCGCACAATCTCACAGCGTCCGAGTGAGTGAATGGAAATCGCAGGATCAAGACGTCCGAATCACATCGAAACTCACGGTTCCGCTCCTGTAGCTGGACTCGCCAGAGTTCAGACTTCAGAAGTGACATGGGACGTGCCGGCTAAATTCTGGCGATTCCAGCAACACTGAATAAGTGCCATTGCCTTGAGAGTGAGTGAACGCTTTCACATGCGTTACCGAATGAGCCTCTCAAGCTGATCGTCCATCGTCGGAACGATTCTGCTCCACAGGAATCGGGCAGTAGCCATGCGAGCTGCCGAGGCTCTCTCCACGAGATCACGTCGTTCATGGAAAGTGGTGATCAACTCTCCGAGACGTTCGCGGAGCGATTGTCCATCGTCATAGAGGTATTCAGGGCGGTTCTCGATCAATTCCGGGTATGAGAGTCTGTTGGGCAACAATGGAAAACATCCGGCTGTGATCGCTTCGACTGTCGAGATGCCGAAGAACTCGTGAGCAGCCGTCGAGACGTAGATGTCCGCTGACATCAGGGCTTCCCGATACGCCTCCCGTGATTCGAGAAAGCCCCAATGTCGGATTCGATCGCGATGACGTTCATACGCTTTCGCGAAGCAAGCCGGCGTGTCTCGATAGGATTGACCGATCACACTCAACTCGAATGGCAGCCCTTCGGCATCGAGTATGTCGATGACGTCGAAAAACTGTTCGGGCCGCTTGTCGTGTTCCCAACGAGCTGCCCACAAGAGATGAGGCACCGAACCCCGCGTTGTCTCGTGAGGTTCTGAAAATGGATCGACTCCGGGCGGGCAGACCTGCGACTTCCCTCGGATCGCCTCGCGGGCGAATGACAGTGAGTGATCCGGCACGTGTTGGTGCAGCCGGTCAACTGCAGTGAGGAACTCCTCTCGATGGAAGTTCGAATTCCACCACACCTCATCAGCCGCCAGTGCAGAGATGATGTTCGTCATGCCAAAGTGCAAATCCCGCTGACGTTCGACTTCCGTGAGACGAGACGGATACGTCAACTGGTTCTCGTGAAAGTACATCACCACTGGAAGCTGCCGGATCCTGCTGTCGCACAACCCACGGAGTTCCGCCAGGTTCAGCATGTCGGTGACCCAGAGCACGTCCCAAGTCTGCTGCGAATACTCCGGTTCTCTGAGCAGCCGTGCGAAGTGGATCGCCGCTTGACGCATCCGCCACTTCCAGTGGCAGGCCGGCAACGTCAAAAGGGTGAAGTCATGTCGGCTGTGCCGCATCCATCCGTCGATGAAGGCGCGATGACTCCCACCGTGAAACGGATTCAACGCCAGCACTCGCATGGGATGCCATCAGGTCTGTCGCGATGCCTCGTGAGCGAGGACGCCGCACACAAGGGTCGTGAGTTTCGGCTCGGCTGCGTTGGCCACCTCGATAATCTCTTCCACGATGGCCGGTTTGAGTGCGTCCGGCAGACACATGTCGGTGATGACGGACAAACCGAGCGATCGCAGTCCGGCATGCACGGCAACAATCACTTCCGGTGCCATTGACATGCCGACGGTGTCCGCTCCAATCGCTCTTAGAAAACGATACTCGGCCCGCGTCTCGAGATTCGGTCCCGAGACGACCGAATGCACGCCCCGATGAGCAACGATGTCATGCTTGCGGGCGATCTCCAGCACGATACGGCCGAGTTCCTGATCGTAAGGTGCACTCATGTCGGGAAAGCGAGGTCCCAGGCGATCATCGTTAATCCCGATGAGCGGGTTGTCCCCCATCAGGTTGATGTGATCGTCGACCACGATGATATCCCCCGTACTGTGCAGCGGGTTCATTCCTCCCACGGCACTGGAGACGATCATCAACTCGGCTCCCATCTCCTTGAAGACCCGTACCGGGAGGGTCACCTGCTTGAGGGAGTAGCCCTCGTACATGTGGAAACGGCCCTCCATGGCCATGACCGAGAGACCTTCGAGACGGCCACAAACGAGACGACCGGCGTGACTGATGGCCGTGGATGTGGGGAAATTCGGGATCTCCCCATAGTCGATCGCCGCTTCGACATCGATCTGTGCCGCGAGACTGCCCAACCCTGTCCCGAGGATGATGCCCGCATGCGGCTGACCGTCCCATTGAGAGCGAATGAACTGGCACGCTTCCTGAATCTGGTCGTACAACTCAAGCACAATAAGTCTTTCCCGGATGTGAAGTTAATTCTCCAGACGCGAGGATTCTGCCAGAGATGGTCGCCGACCACAATCGTCCGACCTTATGTCGGTCATTTGGCCGGTTGTTTCTGTTTCTGAAAGCGGGTTACAATCGAAGTGAAGCGCTCAGCGGTGATGAACGACAGGGATGAAACATGGTTCCAACGGGTGACGAAGGAGGAATGTCTCACGGCGAAGACGTGAGTCGCCCCACGAGCGAACCGGATGCACCTTCTCGTCGTCGAGTTCACCGATCCGGATTGCAGCACGGCTTGATCCCCGATGTGCTGCGAAGTGTGACGCGGTCAGTCTCACGTCGTCCGTCCGGCGTGCTATGGCTCGTGACACTGCTGGTACTCCTCTCACTGGGAATCTCGGCCCGTTTCCTGTCATTCAAGACGGATCGTTCCGATCTCATTGATGCGAATGCGGAGTTCCAGCAACGCTGGCTGGAGTACACGTCACGTTTCGGACAGAACTCGGATGCCGTCGTGGTGGTTGAGTCTCAGGACACGAACGCAATCAAGCGAGTTTTGGATGATCTCGGTCGCCAGCTGGAGGCTCAACCGCAACTCTTTGACCGGGTGTTCTACAAGTTTGATCCGACGACATTGAAGGGGAAGGGGCTGCAGTACCTGCCGTCGGAGGAACTCGAGTACTGCCTGAATTCTCTCAACCAGTACGGCGACATTCTGGACGGTCGCTGGGACCGTGCGGGACTGCAAACGACGACCGAGACCCTCAACCGGCGCTTGAAGGATCAAGATCCCGCCGAGCGAACAGTCGCCCTCACTCAGGCTCATACGCTGACATATAGTTTGCGGGACTTCGTTGTCTCCGGGGAATTTACGTCTCCCTGGCCAACCTGTTTTTCTGAGTCGGCACGGTTCGACGCCTCCTCATTCCAACCGATCTACCAGATCACCGAATCAGGACACATGGGGTTTCTGCTGACGGTGCTGGTCGATGGAGGTGATGATTTTCAAGGGTCATCGCAGTCCATCGACCGTTTGCGAGAGTTGATCGGGGACACGGAGGAGTTGTACCCCGGCGTCGAGATCGGGCTGACGGGAATTCCAATTCTGGAAAGTGACGAGATGCGGCGATCGCAGTCCGACATGACAATCGCGTCGGTCATCTCGTTCGTCGGAGTCGGACTGTTGCTGCTGTTGGGGTTTCGAGGCGTGCGTCATCCTGCGTTGGCCATGTTGATGTTGCTCGTCGGGCTGTCATGGTCAGTCGGGTATGCAACGCTGGTGGTGGGGCACCTCAACATTCTCTCGGTCTCATTTACGGCGATCCTCGTCGGCCTCGGGATCGACTTCGCAATTCACTACCTGGCTCGATATCTGGAGTTGAGACACGCAGGAGTTGAGTTGCGGCCCGCCTTGTTGCGAACATCGTGGGGAGTGGGGACCGGGATTGTGACGGCAGCGGTGACGACCGCGCTGGCGTTCTTCTGTGCGACCTTTACCACGTTTCTCGGCGTTGCTGAGCTGGGCATCATCGCAGGTGGAGGCATTCTGCTGTGCTGTGTCACGACCTTTGTTGTGCTGCCGGCCTTGATCGCGATCGCGGACCGACGCGTTGAGCCGCGTCGGCTTCCCTCGCAGTTTCAGGGGGTGCTGCTCCGTCGGCTGACGGCCAGGCGACCCATGATTGTCACGATTGCCACGATCGCGGCGATCATCGTGATCAGCACCGGGAGCCTGACACTCGTCGATGGTCATGTCGTCCCGAAGGTGAAGTACGATTCGAACCTGCTCAACCTGCAGGCTCGCGGAGTCGACTCGGTGAACCTCCAGAACCGGGTCTTTCGTGAATCACAGGGGTCGCTGCTTTATGCGGTCTCGCTCGCCAAGAGCCCTCAGGAGTTGTTGCAGCGTAAGGCGGCATTCGAGCAATTGTCGTCCGTCGGTCGCGTCGAAGAACTGGCTTCACAATTCCCTCGGGATCAAAGCGGCGTCACGGTTCAACTCGTGAGTGACATCAACAAAAAACTGTCGCATCTCTCCGAGTTCCCGCGTGAGTTTCCCCGCCTCAATCCTCAGGCGATCGGTCTGGCACTGGAGGACCTGTTTCTTTCCCTGCGGAACATTAATTCACCCCAGGGGGTCGAGGCGGTCACCGCACTGGATGAACTGTTGAACAAGTTGGAAACGTTCCCTTTGCAAAAACAGGTCGGACTTCTCGACAACTATCAGTACGCGATGCTGGCCGCGCTCAAAGGACAGTTCGAGGCGATCGCCACTGTCGCTGATCCGACACCCGTCTCGCCCGGCGACTTTCCCGAAGCGGTTCGAGAGCGATTCGTCAGCAGGGATGGGACATGGCTATTGCGGGTCTATCCCGAATCACAGGTCTGGGATGAGGAGCCGCTTGCCAGATTCGTCGATGACGTGCGAACGGTCGACCCGGATGTGACCGGAACGCCCCTCCAGAACTTCGAGGCAGCTGGTCAGATTCGCGACAGTTACCTCCAGTCGGCCATTTACGCGCTGATGGTGATTTGGATCGTGCTTCTCGTCGACGCTGTTGATTCTGTGGCGCTGGTGATCGGCATGGTGACTCCCCTGGCCGTCATCGGAGCGACCTTCGCCGTTTTTCCTGAGCCGCAAAAACTTCTCAACCCCGTCGAGGTTCTTGCTCTGTATCTCGCATTGACGACAGCAGCGACCGCGATCTTCGACTTCACCAATGTGCGCAACACGTTTCTGACCATGCTGCCTCCTTTAGCCGGTAGTGCATTGATGTTCGGGATCCTTGGATTCTGCGGGATCGATCTCAATCCGGCGAATCTGATCGTGCTTCCACTCATCCTCGGGATCGGCGTCGATGACGGCGTGCACGTGATGCACGACTTTCGCATGCAGTCCGGCGTCTACAGGACGTCGGCGAGTACGATCAACGCGATCATGCTCACCTCACTCACGTCGATGATCGGATTCGGCAGTATGCTTGTCGCCGCCCATCGGGGCCTGGCGAGCCTCGGACTCGTGCTGGTGATTGGCGTCGGCAGCTGCCTGTTCGTTTCGTTGGTGACACTCCCGGCGATCCTCACGCTGCTCTCTCGTCGTCGCGTTGATCAGGCCTCGCACTCAACCGTGGCCACGCCTCACGAAGTGAGCCACCCGATGGTGACGCACTCCTGACCGTCCCAGATGTGGGAGGATGCATTGATTCATGGGCATTGCGTGAGATGCTGAACGTCCGTTCCCGGTGTGGTACGGAGGCAACGATTGGGAGGAATCGTCCGAAACGTCAAGGACGGACGTCTTTCCTGAATAAGTCTGAGCGGGTGAGGGCGATTCGTCGGCGAAAACGTCGTTTCCGGGGCAGAATTACGGAACGCGGCCGATTACGTAACTGCTTTATTTGGGGCCACTCTTGTCCTCCCACCACAGCGTCTCCCCTGATATGAATGCCTCTGGCAGCACCGCGATCCCGGTCGTCGAGACAGCGGCCATTGCGGTCGAGGATTCAGCGTGTCAGACGGCTTGCGTCGCTTCGGTTCCGACGACTCGGTTCTACTACATGGATGCCATGCGGGGCGTCCTGATGATGCTGGGCGTCGTGCTCCACGCAGCTTACGTCTTTTCGCCGACTCGATCCTGGGTGATCTCTGACCCGCAGTCGTCGAGATTCCTCGAGGTCTTCAGCGAATACATGCGATTGTTCCGCATGCCGGCGTTCTTTGTGATCTCCGGGTTCTTCGCCATGATGAGCCTCCAGCGATACAGCATCGATGTTTTTCTCCGCGTGCGATTGAAGCGTATCGTGCTCCCACTCGTGAGCGCCGCGCTGACTCTCAATGTGGCGCAGATTTACTTCGTGGAGCGATTCGTTAATGGGAATACGACCAGTCTCTCGGAGTTCTTCACAAAGGTCCTTCCCGAACGCATGATCGCGGGGGACTGGGTTCAACATCTCTGGTTCCTCAACACTCTGATTTTCTTCTTCGTGGCAGCGGTCGTCATCTTCCTGCTGATGCCATTGATTCCACAAAGCTGGAAACAAAGCCGATTGCTCGATTCACTGCGGCAGGATTGCCGGTTCATGTTGATCCTCCCCGTGACTCTCCTCGGATGGGATCTCGTAGAGCGCCTGGGACACGGTTGGGCAGACACTCCGTTGCTGTGCGGTTTCCTGAATCTCGATGAGTTTGCGATTTACTTTCCGTATTTCGTACTCGGGCTCTGGTTATATGTCGACCACAAACTCCGTGATGAGTTTCAACAGCCGGCGACATGGCAGCTTTGGTCATTTGTTCCGTGTCTTGTCGTTTACGCATCGCTTCGGGGGGTGCATGGCCTCCACATCACATCCGTGCTGAGGGAATATTCGGAGGTTCTCTTCATCCTGTTGTGCACCCAACTGTGTTTCATCGGATTCCAGAAATACGCGGATCGGAACTCACCATACTTTCGTTACTTCGCAGACGCCTCGTACACGGTCTATCTGTTCCATCACATCTTCGTGGTGATGATTGGCACACTGCTGATGCCGGTGAACGTCATGCCGGTGTTCAAGTTCCTCGTGATCGCGACGTCCAGCCTGATGATCACTCTGGTGATTCACCACTTTCTGATTCTTCGTGTGCCGCTGCTGCGGCTGATGTTCAATGGAAAGTAGTGTGGGACGACCGGCCTCGTTGACAGAGCCTGTGCACGCCCATAGCATGAATCGGCGATGACTGATGTGTCGCCAAGCCTTCTGGCGGCGCATGTGACTCCTCCCTCCCCGGCCCCGCTGAATGCAAGTGGCATCGGCAATCTGGCCGTGATAACGCCGACGCACATGACAGCGATTCAGGAACCACCGCCGGGTCAGCTTCCCCCGCCGCCGGTGATGAAGGTGACGAGCTACGATCGGGTGAGTTCGTTCATGATGGCGCTGGTTGCAGCACTTGTCATTTCGGTGTTGATCGTAATTGCGATCTGGTATGTGCGGCGCCCCCCGCCGCAGAGCGAACTGGTGCCGCTGGAGATGCTGCAAGTCAGCGGCGGCTTCGAGGACGGGAACCCTGATGACACGTGGGATCTGCAGTCGCCCGATCCGGAAGATCCCAATGCAACAGTGGAAGAGGAGGCGGAAGAGGTCTCGGTCGAAGAGGTGTTGGAAAACGTCGTTGACCTGTCCGATCAGGCGACCGAACAGCTTGAACAAGTCGTCGCTAACTCAGCAGCCAATTCCGGGAAGGTGGGAAGTGCCACGGGGACCGGAGGGCGTCCGTTAGGCAACGGCCCGGGTGCGGGAGGGGTTTCTCGCGAGCAACGTTGGTTCATTCGCTTCGGGCAGGATGCTTCGCTGGATGAATACGCCCGCCAACTCGACTTCTTCGGAATCGAACTGGGTGTGCTGCAACCGGAGGGGCAGATCATCTATGTTTCGAACTTCAGCAGTTCCCCCAAAAAACGCACGGCTGATTCGGGCAAAGGCGAGAACCGTTTGTACATGACATGGCAAAGCGGAGAACGTCGTGCCAGCGATGAAGCCCTTTTGAAGAAGGCCGGAGTGCCGGCAACGAGGCAGTCGATCATCTTTCACTTTTACCCCTTGAAGACCGAGCAACAGTTAGCGTCGATCGAGTACAATTATCGGAAGCGCCCCGCGGCGGAAATCCGGCGAACGTACTTCATGGCGAAGAAACAGGGCAGCGGATACATCTTCGACGTGACTCGACAGACGTATCTCCGATGACCATCATTGCTGCGAAACAAAGAGTGACAAATACGGAGCAAGGTCTCGGTCAAAGAGCGATCAGCGTTTCGGCACGAGCAGACAAAATCAGATCTCAGGGAGGAGTTCAGATGCCAGGACGGCGGGAAACTGACAGAGATGACTCATCACATGTGAGGACCGATGGATTTCATTTTCGACTGGGCTGGCCCAATCATTTACGCGTCGTTGGGGGTCGCCGCCTTATACGGCGTGTTCTGCGTCATCCTCCTGTTACGCAAGATCAAGGAAAAACGGTTTGCCAATGAAGCGGCAGCCGCCGATTTTCTCGATCAGATGCACGAACACCTGGAGAAACGCGACTTCGACGGGGCGGCTGAGTTGTGCGATTCGCCACCCTTCTGGGCAAAAGCGGTCCCCCAGTTGATTCTCGTCGCGTTGGCGAACAAGGATCGTCCTCTGCCCAAACTCCGCCGCATGCTCGCGGAAAAGTTTGAACGCGATGTGCTCGCCGATCTGGAGTATCGTCACTCGTGGATCGGGACGATTGTGAAAACCGCACCGATGCTGGGGCTACTCGGTACGGTGAGTGGCATGATCCTCGCCTTCGCCAAGATTGCCACGAGTCAGCAGACCGGGTCTGACCCCAAGGCACTTGCAGACGACATCAGTCTCGCGTTGCTGACGACAGCGATGGGTTTGACAGTGGCGATTCCTCTCGTACTTCTCGGTGCATTGGTGCAGGTCCGCATCGGCAAACTTCAGGACTCCGTTCAGCAGTATGTCGGCGAGTTTCTGGACGATCTCGAATCGGCAAACTCCGTTTAGATGTCGGCGCGTCCACGGTCCATCGAGAGGCAATCACCGCTTCGAGCTTTCTGCATTCCCTGTCTGTGAGTCAACGTTTTGCCCGGCAAGTCTCTATTCAGCGACGGCTCTTCCGCTCAGCGAAGGATCAAGTCCGACGCGGATCTGGACATTACGCCGATGATCGACGTGGTGTTCCTGTTGCTGATTTTTTTCATGGTGACATCAACCATGCAACAGGAGACCAAACTTCAGGTGCCCCCCGCGAAGCATGGCAAAGGCGTGAGCACCGACTCGGCCGTGGTCATCACGATCGTCACGCGGGATGAAACCCCTGAAATCTATCTCAGTGACGGTCCCACAGGGAGCCCCGCACAATTGAGCGAGGTGTCTCCGTACGTTCAGTCATCGTTGGCCAGTGAAGGATCCTCGAAAACAGTCATCATCAAAGCGGATCGCGAGCTGCCGTCCGGCTTTGTCGAAGAGGTCGCACGGGCTGCGAATGAAGGCGGAGAAGATTTGACATTCTATGTTGGAGTCCAGGACAAGAAGTAACGTCAACGGCAATCCTTACACGGACCATTTAACACTCACGTTCGAGAAACCCGAAGTCCTTCACTCATGCCGATCCAGTTCCGATGTCCATCCTGCCGTCAGCGGCTCAGCATCACTCGCCGTAAGGCGGGGATGAACGTCGCCTGCCCTGCATGTGGCGAACAGGTGCAGGTGCCGGTCGTCGACGATGAGCCGGCGCGGGCTGTTGATGCGGTCACTGAGCCGGTTGGCATCGAACCGGAGGAAGACGACTCCTCGCCGGAGGCCGTCGAGGCGCAGACAACGCAACTGAGTCATGAGAGCGCCGAGCCGCAGGGACATCTCAGATCACATGAGGCCGAGGATGAAGAGGAGGGGTTTCACCTCTCGCGGCGAGTTGAACTCGACGACGAACTCGACATGACCCCAATGGTCGACGTGACGTTTCTACTTCTCATCTTTTTCATGATCACGGCGTCATTCAGCTTGCAGAAGTCGATGGAGTCTGAGCCTCCTGAGCCGGAAAAAGAGGGATACGCTCAAATGCCGACCATCGACGACCTTGCTGACGAGTCCGTGATTGTTGAGATTGATGAGAATGACACAATCTTCGTCGACGACGAAGCGGTCGGCGGTCCGGGTGAATTGGAGGATGTGCTCCGCCACAAGGTCGCCAGTGAACAAAAACTTGAGATGATTATCGAACCCCACTATCAGGCGAAACATGGAACTGTTGTCGCTGTCACGGATGCCGGCGTGACGGTCGGGATGCAGCGGATTCGCCGTGTCTCGACACCAAACGAGTAGCCGACGTCAGTTCACATTCGCAACAAGAAGTCACTGCCAGTTATGCCTCACCTGCAAATCAAGTTACCGGACGACGGAGTTCGCACGGTCGAACTCGACAAGCGGGCGCCATTGTCGATCGGGCAGCACCCGTCGAATGACGTCTGCATCGACGGAGACGATGTCGAGTTGATGCATTGCCGTGTGAGTTACAGCAAGAAGACAGGTATTGAAGTCATCGCGGCGGGCATCGACGGTGTCGATATCAACGGCACGCTGGTTCAGAAAGCGGTATTGGAGCCGGGTGACGTGCTCCGAATCGGCGAGGCGAACATCACCCTTGTTTCCGAAGATGCAGGGACCACCAAGGCTCCTCAGCAGGATGATGCCGGTCCCGGCACGTTCGGACTGCGACCTTTGACGGCTGAGTTTGATTCACCGGACGTCAAGAACCCCAATGAGCCGCTGACGGCCGACGAGATCATCAGCGAGGACGATCCGCTGACCGCAGACGAGATCATCACGGATGACGACGAGAGTGATCGGCAGCGGCGAAAGAAGAAACGATCGAAGGAGCGGGTCAAGTCCGACGACCGTAAGCAGCGACGCAAATCCCGAAGTGACGCGGGAGCCGACGCTGATGACGACTGGCCAAACCTGACGCCCGAAGAGCTGTCCGGCGTCGATCCCAGAGACGCCCGCGTTCAAGATGCGAAAAGGCCGGTTTCACCGAAGACAGAGGATGACTCTGACGCGGGATCGGCGACGGAATCAATCCCTCCGCGTCGTCATCAGCGACATCTGCGTCCCGGCGAACGGGATCCGGTCCGATCTCCACTGGTTCTCAGTCTGGGCGGAGGAGCCGCAATCTTGGCGCTTGTTGGACTGACGTTCTGGTTCATTCTCAGCCGCCAGTCGACGCAACAGGATTTCGACAAGGCCCTCGCCTTGATGGAGGAAGGCAAGTACAACGACGCGATCAAGGGGTTCGAAGAATTCCTCATTGTTCACCCACGAGACCCTCTCGCGGATGACGCCCAGGTCAACTTGTGGGTCTCACGGATTGATCGACAGATCGGCGGGGCCTCACCAAACTGGGCTGAGGGACTGAAGGAACTCGAAGGATTCATCAACGCCCGACGAGATGCCGAAGGCTTCGACGAACAGCAAGGCATGATCCGTGAGCGGGCCGAACAGATCGCCGAGGGGGCAGCAGTCGCAGCGGGAAAAGTCTACGACCGGAGTCTGCTCGACGTGGCCGACTCAGCTCAAAGTATTCTGGAGCGATACCAGACAGAAGACGCTGCCACCTCGGCTCTACTGAAACGGATCGAAACCGCGCGGCGGGTTTCTCTTGCGGCGATTCTCAAGTACGAAGCGCTCACGGACGCATTGGCCGCGATGGAGGCCGCTTTGCAGAGGAAGTCCCCGCTCGAAGCACTCGTCACGCGCAGAGAGCTTTTGTCGAGATATCCGGAATTCACGAATGACTCCAAAGTCGTCGCCAAGCTCGCGACGACACTGACCGCTGAACGTGACGCCGTCAGCGAAAGGGTCGAGACCATCGATGCCGTGACCGACGAACACCCAACGGCCTTCCCTCCCGCGCTCGTTCTCACGTTTCATGCCCGATCGCGAACGGATGAGGTCTCGGTGGGACGCACCGTGTTCGGCATCGTCAAAGACAGTTGTTATGCCGTCGACAACATCACGGGAGAGCCTGTCTGGCGGAGAGTGATCGGCTGGGACACGCCGTTCTTCCCGGTCCCCATCAGTACAACGGTGTCGGCGTTGTTGGTGTTCGATACGAATCACGATGAACTCGTGTGCGTCGACCAACAGTCCGGAGCCCTGTTGTGGCGACAACCGGCGATTCAAGCGGTGAGTGGTCCTCCGTTGATCGACGAAGGGCAGGCGTATGTTGTGGGAGCGTCCGGCACGCTCAGCAAACTCGATCTGGAATCGGGACAGGTCATATCGCAACTCACCTTCTCGCAACCGCTGCTCTCACCGCCGGCTGTGCTCAACGATGATGCCCGGATTGTTGTCTGTGGCGATCAGGAGGTCGTCTACACGCTCACCAAGCGTCCATTCGCGTGTGCTGCCGTCTCACACCTCGGTCAGGCTCCCGAGAGCGTCGCTGCTCCCGTGTTACCGATGGGGGCTCTCGTCATGGTGGCTGAGAATCTCCCGGAAGATCAATCGCAGCTCCATGTGCTGGACACGCGGAATGAGGGAGACAAGCTGACCGAAGCAGCCGCACTGGCGATCCCGGGACACGTCGTTGATCCGCCAGTCATTCGCGGACGGGATGTGTTCGTCCCGTCGACCGGAGAGCGGGTGACGTCGTTCTCAGCGACCGATGAGAAAGGTCAGCCCCCCTTGACCGAAGGAGCCCGGTATGAGTCGGAAGGCGCCACTCGCAGCCCCATGTTCCTCGCAACAGGTCCGGATCGGCAAGTCTGGATGGCCAGTCGCAACCTCCGCAAGTTGCAGTTGCTTGCAGATGCGATCGAGGCCGATGCGAGGATTCTCGAACTGGGCATCGCGACCCAGCCGTTGCAACAGATCGGAAAACAGATTTACGTCGGTAGTCGCCGACCGTACACCGGCGCGATGACTTTGTTTCAGGCGGATCGCGATCAACTCACGAGCGAATGGCAAGTCGTCCTCGGTGGTGAGATCCTTTCATTCGGAACACTCCCGAATCAGGACGGATTGATTGCAGTTTCGGAATCGGGCGATGTCTTCCGTGTCAGCGATTCCCAGATGCAAACGGGGGGATTCCTCACCAACTCGACCGTCCGCATCAAACTTCCGGATGGATTGACGACTCCACTGGGAGCAACACAAACCGAGAGCGGCCGCGTCGATGTCTGGTGTGGAGATCCTGCCCCTCAGATGTGGGTCATCAATCGACTCGGCCAGGTGGAACGGAACTTTCCACTCCCGGGTCTTCTCGATGCGGCTCCCACGCGGATGGGCAAGTTCATCGCCCTGCCGTTGCCGGACCGGGTGCATCTGATCTCTCAGGATGGTTCACCATCAAAGGTCCAGGATTTCTCGTTGCCGCACAGCGACACGGTCCAGTCCAGGTGGCGGGAGGTCGCGACCATCGATGAGACGTCGCTCGTCGCAGTAGCCGACTCCGGTCAGCTTCACCTTTTAAGATTGCAGGAATCGCCGCAGCCATTTCTTAACGAAGCGGGCAATTTCGACCTGGGGGCAGCGATCGACTTCGACGTTGCCGTCGTCAACGGACAGATCGCAGCCGCCGTGGGCGATCGCTTGACCTTGATGGACGCCGCCACACTTGAGCCGACGGGCGACACGCAATTGGAGGGTCCTGTCTCGAACGATGTGTGGATCGCGGGCCCAATGGTCTTCGCAGAGGTGAATGGGACAAAGTTGGTCTGCTTCGCGATCGAGAATGGACTCACGCAAAAATGGGCGGTTAACCTTGAGCAGACGTCACTCGCAGGTTCACCTGTCGTCCAGGGAGACGCTGTCGTTGTCGCGCGAAAAGATGGGATGCTGATGAATATCGATGCGAACACCGGCGAGGTCAAAAGCCGACAGACCATCGGACAGGCGCTCGGCAGCGGACCGCGTGAGACATCATCAGAACTCATGGTCGCCACATCGGATGGGGGCATCGTTCGTATCACCTCGATCCTGAATTCTCCATAACTCATGCCGAAGCTCGCACCCCAAAAACGATGGATGACATGGATCATCACCTGCACGATTGCCTTCATGGCAGTCTGTGGTGATGACGCGCGAGTCTTCGCACAACCGGGGGGAGACACGGCAGAACCGGCGGCGACAGATTCAGCCGAAGATCCCGACACAGAGGAACCCGAGGTCGAGACGCCGACCGAACCGGAGCCGGAACCGCTCCCCAAACTCGAAGAGATGGAGATCCCTTCGGCCGAAGTCCTTCTGCGAGAGCCGCCCGTCGATTGGATCGTGCTCAAGCGTGACGACGCGGTCATTGTTGTCGAACCGATCTCCCCCCGGCCGAACACTCTCCGTATCAAGCAGGAAGCCCTGGATGCCAAGATCAAGGAGCGGCAGGGGATCCCCAATTCCGGACTGGAAGCCTATCGCAAGGAGTTGGAGGAGGCCCGGCTACTTGCGCTGCGTCTGCCTGATCAGGAGGACGAGGCTGACTATCTCATCGAGCTGGACAAGATCAAACAGATCATCCATCACGAAGACTTGATGCTTCGACGGGTCGACATCTTGACCGGAGAGGAGAACTTCGATCTTGCGTACGAGTTGCTGAACATCGTGAGACGGAACACGCCGAACTGGCCCGGTGCATTGGAGCGTCATAACGCTCTGCTTCTTGCGGAGGCTGATCGCAAGATCGCCGATGGTGATTACCAATCGGCTCTCGCCAGAACCGAAGAGATCTACTCGCGAACACCCGACTATTCCGGGCTGCCGGAGAAGGTCGGGGTCATTATCGACAATCTCATTCGGCAGGCGCTCAATGAGCAGGAGTGGCGACGCGCCCGGCACTTCCATCGTCGGTTGGAGACAATGTATTCCTCTTATCCGGATGTCGCGACGTGGACGAACCGTTTCGCGCAGATGGCCGAACAGCAATTGAGCGAAGCCGAACGAGAGCGATCAAGCGGCAATCATCTCGCTGCACTTGATCATGCGGAACAAGCCGCTGCGATTTGGCCGGCGACACGCAACCTGCGCGCTCGGTACCGAACTTACGCAGATCGTTATCAGCGGTTGCACGTGGGCGTGCTTGACTTGCCCTCTGCAAGTGATAATACGAACGTCGTGCAATTGCCAGCGGAGCGACGTGCCGATCGCCTGACTCGCATCCGCTTCTTCGAAGTCGATCATGCAAACGACGGCTCGGCTCATTACAACACACGATTCTGCGACCGCTGGGAGCCGCTGAACCTGGGACGAGAAGCGGTCTTCGAGCTCCGGGAAAGTCGACAACCCTGGGAGGCCCAACCGATCGTGACCGCACCGCAGATTGCCTGGCAACTTGCAGCCCGTATCGATCCGTCGAGTCCGTCATACAATGAACGTTTTGCAGGATATGTGCGTTCGGTCGATGTGACATCGCCATTCTCACTCTCGGTCAACTTCAGCCGTGTACCCATCCGGACCGAAGCACTCCTCTCGATCCCGCTGATCGAGGCGAGCCGAACTGATGTGAGCACGCAAGTCGAAGAGGGAACATCACCTGTTTCGGTCGTCGACGTCGAGAAAGCCGCAGGCGGATTTCACGTTGCGGAGCAGACCGCTGACAGTGTCGTTTACCGCCGCACCATCGATGAACCGGACGATCTGCGACTCTATCACCTCGCGGAGATTCACGAACGACTCTACGAAGATGTCGACGCAGCCATGCAGGCCCTCATGCGCGGCGAGGTCTCAATGCTCGTCAACGCCCCTCCGTGGCATGTTGCATTACTCCGCGAGGACGAAGAGTTACTAAAGTCCTTCTTCGTCGAGAAGTCAGCCGTGCCGATCACTCATGTGATTCAATTCAATCCCGCCAGCGAAGCGATGAAGAACCGGGAGTACCGGCGAGCACTCGCCTATGGGGTGAACCGTGAGCAGATTCTCACCGACACGGTTCTGCAAAGTGAAAGCCGTGAGTTGGGCCGAATTGTCAACGGCCCGTTCTCGTCACAGAGCTACGCGAACAGCGCTCTCGTGCAATCGCGTCCGTATGATCCCCTCTCTGCAATTTCGTTGACGCTCGCCGCCCGAAAACAACTGGGCGGTGAACTTCCTCCGCTGCGGATGGCGGTGGCTGACGAAACGATTGTTCGGGCCGCTGCGTTGGACCTTGTCGACCAATGGGCCAGATTCGGCATCACCGTGGAAATTGTCGACGTCCCGGAGGGGCCGCTCGTGGGAGTAGAGAGTGAACAGGTTCAATGGGATCTGCTCTATCACACTGTGAGGATTACCGAGCCGATCACGCAACTGTGGCCGTTCCTGACGCTCACCGGTCGTGCTCAGGTCTCGGACCTCGATCCCTTTCCCGATTGGCTGCGGCAGGAAATCATCGAATTGGACCTCGCCACCGACTGGCGGCGGGCACTGCAACTGGTCAGCCGTCTGCATCTGCATCTCTGGGGTGAAGTGATGATCATCCCGCTTTGGGAGGTCGATGAGTACCTCGTCTATCGCAAAAACGTCCGCGGCGTGCCGGTGAGTCCCGTGCACCCATACGAGGAAATCGACCGTTGGGTCATCGAGTCATGGTTCGCGGAGGACCTGCCATGAAGGTGCCCCCTCCGCGACGAACGATCCATGCAGCCCAAGCGACCGGTCAATCCATCCTGATCGCGTTTGTGGTGATCGGTCTATGGGCGATGCGAATCGTTGCCCAAGAGTCATCGAATAAACAGGCGACGGCCCAAACGGTCGCTGCTGACGCCGCAGATGGAGCGCCGGCCGAGACGAGCACAACCGACAGTCCGGACGTCGCCGCGATTGATGAGGACGTCGAACCGGCGTTCGATGAGATTCCCTGGAATCTCAGACCCTATCGCGTCAGGGTCTCACTTGCCTACGGCGAGACTCCGTCGCTCACGACGCGGTTCCGGCGACAGTTGCAGTCGACACTCGATGCAAGAATTCGGGGAGTCTTGGGGTCTTACTGGCAATGTGACGTTGAGACAAACGACTGGTTGCTCCCGTCGAATCACGTGGCACTGGAGCGACAGACATCCTCACAGCTCACGGGCCGTTATCGAGAGCAGCCGGTCGACAAGGTGCTGCTGCTCTGCATCGAGGATGAGAGTCCGATGACCATCGCCGGATGGGAATGGGATGGTAACTCCCAAACTCGTGGTCCGGTCGTCCGTCGGAGCGTGATCGATCGGCGACTGATCACGGACGATGTGTTTGGTTTGCTGATCGACCTGTTTCGCCCGGTCGCTCGAATCGATGCAACGGAAGGCGACACAGCAGAGCTCATCGCTCGTGGTGCGGAGTTGCTCGCTCCGGAATCCGTCGGCGTGCTACCGCAAGCGGGAGATTTACTGACGCCCCACTTCCGTTATCTCACGCGGGAAGGCGAAGTTCGCAGCGTTCAATCCGTCCCGTGGACGTATCTGCGTGTCGACGAAATCGAGCGAAGTCGATTGGTCTGCGGCATTGAGACAGCCTTCGCGACGGCCATGACCGGAACGCGACGACGTGTCGAACTGATGGCGATCCGAGCGAGACCGGTCTACCCGGAAACAAAGCTTCGCCTCGTGCCGCGCACGAATCCCAACATGCCTCTCGTGGGCATTCGCGCACGCGTGTACGACGAGCTGCCCAGCGAGTCCGCGCCCGATCCGTCTGTTGATGAGTTCATGTCCGATCGATTCGGGACGATTACCATTAAGAATGATGCCGCTCATCCTGTGAGACGGCTGCTCGTGCACAGTGGAGGCGCCGTGCTGGCGAACCTGCCGTTCGTGGCAGGACTTGATCGCGAGGCGACCCTCGAAGTGCCTGACGACGCGGCCCGGCTCGAAGTCGAAGGCAATCTGGCGATGATTGAAGGGGAACTGATCGACCTCGTCTCACGTCGCAGTGTGATGCTGGCTCGCGCGTTGGCAATGGCTCGTACCGAAAAGTGGGACGAGCAGGAATCGATCATCGCCGAGGTGGACAAGCTGCCCGGCACTTCCTACTTCCAATCAAAAATCATCGCCGTGCGAGTGCCGGGCATCGAGAAATCCCAAGCGAATCGGGACGGAGCAGCCGAGAAGAGAATCAAAAAAATGGCTGCCGAACTCGAAGAACTCGTGACCCGCTACCTCGACCCGACGCCCGTCCGCGACGTGAAGGCAGAGATCAAGGAACTGCGGCAGCTCGCCGAGCGATCAAGCTCCTGATTGTGTCGTCGTACGGCGAGTCAGGGACAATGCTGGGTTCAAACTGTGAAAGAAGGACCACCGGAATGCGAGGTTCCTGCCGAGCCTCAAGAACCATTCGTCGCTCAACTTGCTGCGCGGCTCAGCAGGAGCTTCGCCCTCCACATCCGTTCCCACGTTCTTGAATGCGTTGGATCTGGGAAGTACCGAGACTGGCATTGGTTTGCGGGGCCGAAATCGCCAGAATACGACCTCAATGGATTCCAAATCAGATTCAGGAGGAAAGACGATGCTCGCTGCGCTCGCCCGGCCGTGGACTTCGACAGGGATGAAAGTGTTGGCGTCACTCGTGGCGATGTCGTGGGTGTCCGTGTCTCAGGCGGCCGATGCCTACTCGCTGGAGGAGCCGGCGACCGACGTCCGTGTGCGTGACGTGACGATGCAGGTGACCATCGATGGGAAGATCGCCACCAGTGCGGGCGGCGGGAAATCGGTCTCCCATGATCTCGACGCCCAGGCCGCTTATCGATTCCGGGAGCGGCGACTCACCGGCGCGGGACGTGACGCGGAGGCCTATCGCTGTGTGCGGGAGTACGATCAGGCATCAACCCGCACCAAGATCAGCGACGAACTCTCGACGCAATCGATGCCCGCTCGGATGAGAGTGATCGTATCGCACGGTCAACGGTCCGGAATGCAGCGATACTGTCCGACCGCGTTGATGACACGCGATGCTCTGGAACTCATCGACGTTCCCGGAGACCCGCTTGCGGTTCTCGCACTGCTCCCGTCGCGGCGAGTGGAAGTCGGCGAAGAATGGGAGGTCGAAGATTGGGCCGCTCAAATGCTCTCAACAGTCGAGGCGACCACCGAATCGAAGATGACGGCCAAACTGGTCAGCGTGGAGGACGAGACGGCGCGGGTCGAGTTCAGCGGGACCGTCAAAGGTGCCCGGCTGGGAGCCCTGACCAACGTCAAACTCTCGGGACATCTGCTGTTCGATCTGACGAAGCAACTGGTGACCTCCGTCGATCTGACGCACTCCGAGGAAGGCGCAATCGGAACAATCGCACCGGGCATCGACTCCGACGCACATGTGGTGATCACTCGTTCGCTCGCTTCAGGGGATGGAGCCCTGACTAAGGCATTTGCCGAATCCATCCCGCTCGACCCGCCCGGCGATCGCCTTCCCCTTGAATTTGACGCCGGTCCCTGGGGACTGTCACTCGTGCATGGTCGAGGCTGGCACGTCTTCCATGCGAGTTACGATTCGGACCCGCAAGTGGTCATTCTGCGTTTACTCGATCAGGGGACTCTCGTGAGTCAATGCAACTTCTCCCCCGTCGCCAAGGTTGCCGCCGGTCAGACAACGCCGGTGGAGCAATACGAAGCGAGCATCCGCCAGTCGTTGGGGGATCAGTTCGGCGCAATCGTCGCCCGCGATCGCATTCCCACGCAGGACGACCGCACGATCTTCCGGGTGACCGTCGAAGGCAAGTACACGTTGCCCAGCGGGGACGAAACGAAGGAAGTCCCAATGACGTGGGTGTACTATCTCTGTGCTGATCCCTCCGGGCGGCAGGTCTCATTCGTGTTCGCCCTGGAGCCGGAGATGCGCGAGCGTCTCGCCGGACAGGACCGGCAGATCGTCGAAACATTGCAGTTTGGTCCACCCGTCCGGCAACAAGCCTCACAGCGTGGAGCGAACTGAAGACCTTTCGTCTCAAACGGCAACTCGATGCGCATCCTCGTGACAGCCGGGCCGACCCGGGAGTATCTCGACGACGTTCGTTATCTCACGAACGCCAGCAGTGGCCGCATGGGGTACGCGGTCGCAGAGAGTGCGGTCGCTGCCGGATGGGATGTCGTTCTGGTCAGCGGTCCGGTGGAATTGAAGCCGCCGGAGGGATGTGAGTTTGTCGCTGTCGAGACAACCGAGGAGATGCGACGCGCCTCGGTCGATGCGTTTCCCGGGTGTGACGGCGTCATCGCAGCGGCAGCCGTTTGTGATTACAAACCGCTGGCACGGTTCACCGGCAAGCTCTCCAAGACGGGCGGCCCGGTCTCGCTGGAGATGATCGAGACCGACGACGTGCTCGCAGAGTTGGGGTCGATGAAGGGGCACCGCTGGGTCGTCGGCTTTGCACTCGAAGCTCAGAATCCCCGCGAGAACGCCCTGCAAAAACTCCGCCGCAAAAACTGCAACTGGATCGTGCTCAACAACCCGTCCGCCATCGGCTCCGAGTCGAACGACGTCGAACTGCTTGATGAGACCGGAGAGACGGTTGCACACTGGTCCGGGCCAAAGACTGAGATTGCAGACAGCCTCGTTCAGTGGTTGTGTAGCCGAACCGGCGGATAGACTCCCGGCAAGGCACCCATCGTCAGGACAATGTTGTCACTGACCGTTAACGACGCGGAAGTTGTCGAACCGCACCCAGTGCTCACCTTCGGCTGGCCCGCCACCTGCCTGTAGGCCGAAGCCGCGAACATCGGGAGTTTTGTTCACAGCCGAATGAAACAGGTTCAGGTATTCATTGTCCGTTGATGGTCCAATCTGGGCGAAGGCATAATTCTGGCCGCGCAGAATAATGCTCAATGGACCTGATTCTTCTCCCACCGGCCAGTAAGTGAAGCTGTACTTGTGGAATTCATCCTCATGTCCCTGCTCCCCATGGAATTCCACCTTCGGCGGAGAATACATCAGCATCCGACGGATCAGTTGCTTTCGTGTGGCAAAGTCCCATCCGCCTCCGTCGGTGAGAATCACAGCGGCAAACTCCTCCGGCTGCGTGAATTCGTCCAGCAACGTGATGTCAACACTGGCTCGGAGAAAGTCATATTCCTTGAATTCCGGCATCACGACGTGCAGATACTGAGTCGTCGAACCCTCGGACGCCGGCGCTACACGAACTTCCAACCCGCCATCGTGAATTCGGTAATCGTCCTCGCTGAGGCCGACGATCTCCCAGCCCTCCGCAAGTTGTCCGTCGAATGAATCCTCGAACAGAACCTCCGCGAAGCAGAAGGAAGAGTTGATCAGTCCGTAGATGATTGCCAGAGATACCAGACGTTGTTTCGACATCAGCGAGCTCCAAGGTTCAGGCTTCAGGAATTGACCAACTCTGAAAAGTTTAGACCACCTCACTTCGAGAAACCAAGGACGATCTCCCGACCTCGAAACCGACGTCGGCGATGGTCTCTGCAGCAGTCGCGAGCATGACCGCTACAACCGGACCCGTTTCGCTGTTCCCGATGACCATCGGCAGCTTGATGATTCGCCGCCGGGGATGTTGCCTTTTGGCATCATGAGGTCATGCGTGTGATAGGTTTGAAGTGAGACAGTGCGCCCTCCTTACGTCGATGCTCTGTGTGATGGAGCATCTCCTGCGGCCTCGATGGTGCGAGTCCGAACTGCACTGACTGTCACGGGTTGTGAACCGTGTCGCATCAACGGGCTGTGAGACCCCGGGAACCGGTCCCGCTGGGGCGATGGCAGGAGGGATGACGTGTGTATCGTTCCTGCCGATCATGATTGATTATCGCCGCCTTCGAACCGATCTGCTGGCCCTCGGCCTGCTCGCGGCGATCGTCTTTGTCGGCCTCAGCTTGTGGTCCTACGATCCGGCTGACCCTCCGTCTCAACTGGTCCACCCGCAGAATGCAGAAGTGTTGAACGTCTGCGGACCGGTTGGCGCCCGCCTGGCGTATGGACTGCGGACCGTCTTCGGCTGGGGAGCTTACGGTCTGCTAATCGCGATGTTCGTATTCGACATGCGATTGTTTTCCCGCACCCGCATGCGAGATCCCTTCGTGAGATGGTCGGGCTGGGCACTGTTGATTGCTTCTGCCTCACTGTTCCTGCAGCTGCTGCGTCCAGACCTCGGCGGCGGTCATGTCATCGGCAGCGGCGGCTATGTGGGTGCCTTCGGGGTCACAATCCTCATGGACCACTTCTCGATGATCGGATCGCTGATCATCATTACGACGCTTGCCATCACGGGCATGCTACTCGCTTCAGAGACAGCACTCCTCTCGCTGCTGATCAACATCGCATTGCGTCCTGTCCGAGGCATCTCGCGATTCCTGTTCGGCCGATGGCTCTCCTCGGACGGACGAGCGGTCAACAGGAAGGGGGCCGTCCGCCCCGTGACCACCGATCTCGTTGCAAAGCCGAAGAAGTCGTTCCTGGATACCCTGGCCGCGAATCAATCGACGAAGGCTTCCAGCGGCGGCGGTGCATTCAAGGTGAATCCCCCTGCGGGTCTTTCAGCTGCTGCGGTCGACGACGAGTTCGATGCGGACGAGGAAGAACCGGTCTTCATGCACTTCGAGCTTCCAGAACTCGAATTGCTCGAAGATGCGGAGGAGTTCCCCTTCGAGAAGCTGGCGGAGCGTGCGCAGGCAGCCGCAGTCACGTTGGAGAAAACATTTGATGAGTTTGGTCTGAATGTCAAAGTGTCCGAGATTGACACCGGTCCGGTCGTCACGCAGTTCGAACTCGAACTCGAAGCCGGGTTGCGGGTTTCGAAGGTCGTCAACCTGCAGGACGATCTGGCGATCGCATTGCGCGTGCCGGCGGTCCGAGTCGTCTCGCCCATTCCCGGCAAGAACACCGTCGGTGTCGAAGTCCCCAACGACCGACGGGTCATGGTGCGGTTGAAAGAACTGATCGAAGCCTGTGAGGAGAAAACGGAGCGGATGAAGCTGCCGATGTTTCTGGGCAAGGACGTCTGCGGACATCCGATGGCGGTCGATCTCGCCAAGATGCCTCACCTGTTGATCGCCGGACGCACGGGCACCGGCAAAAGCGTCTGCCTCAACACGCTGATTCTCTCGTTGCTCATGACCCGTTCGCCGAACGATGTCAAGATGCTGATGATCGATCCCAAGATGGTCGAACTGAGTCCGTACATGCGCATCCCGCACCTGATGCACCCGGTGATCACCGACATGAAAAAGGCCGAGGCGGTCCTGTCGTGGGCGGTCGACAAAATGGAAGAGCGGTACGATCTGCTGGCGCGTTGCGGCGTCCGGCATTTAGACAGCTTCAACAAGCTCGGCAAGGAAAAGGTCCTCGATCGGTTGGGCATCGATCCGGACAGTGCGGAGGCGGACGAAGTCCCCGACCGCATGCCGTACATTGTGATCGTCGCGGACGAGATGGCCGACATGATCATGACCTCCGGCAAGGAAGTCGAAGCACACATCATCCGTCTCGCGCAGAAGTCACGCGCCGTCGGCATTCATCTCGTGCTGGCGACTCAAAAGCCGACCGTCGATGTCATCACGGGTCTGATCAAATCAAACCTTCCCGCACGCATCGCGTTCCAGGTCGCCAGCAAAAGTGACAGCCGCGTCGTGCTCGACGAGTCGGGAGCCGAACGTTTGCTCGGCAACGGCGACATGCTGTACCTCGCACCGGGCACCAGCAATGTCTCCCGTGCTCAGGGCACGTTTGTCAGCGATGACGAGATGAATGCGATTATCGACTTCTTCAGCGACATCGAACCTCAATACAGCGCTGAGATTGCGCATGCGACGTCGGGTGCTACGACCAGCGGTGGCGGACTGGATGCGATCAAGGATCGGGACGAACTCTACGCGCAAGCGTGTGAGACTGTGATCCGCGAGGGTCGCGGCAGTTGCTCCTTGCTGCAACGTGCGCTCGGCATCGGCTATGGACGAGCGGCTCGCATGATCGATTACATGGCAGAAGACGGTATTGTCGGCCCCTACAATGGCTCGAAACACCGTGAAGTGATGTACTCGGTCGACCAATGGGAGAAAATGCAGGATCTGGGCGAGCTGGAGCCAGTTGGTGCCTGAGCAGCCGGATTGACCTTGCTGTCAATGCCTCTTCCTGAGAGACTCCTGCCCCTTCGTCCCTGCTCTCGCCGATTCCCGGCTTCTCCTCAATGTCGCGCCGATCATCCAGCATGATTCTGGGTTTGCTGCTCCTGTGCGGCTGCGCGTCACCCGGGCTCGGCACTCCACCGCCAGCGTACGTCGCGAACCCACTACCGGTGGCGGCGAACAATGACGAGATTCTCTGGGAACGGACAGTCGATGTGCTGCACGAATTCCACTTCGAGATCGCCCGTGAGAACCGGTTTTCACGTGTGATCGAGACGGAGTACCGGACCGGCTCCGGTCTTTTGGAACCGTGGCATCAGGACTCGGTTGGCCTCGAAAACCGGCTGGAAAGCTCGCTGCAATCGGTCCGCCGGAAGGTGCTGGTACGGGTGTTGCCCAGCGAGCAGGGACTCGGCTACCTCGTCTCCGTCGAAGCCTTTCAGGAGAAGGAAGACCTGCCCGGCGTCGCTGCCAATTCGCCCGGCGGAGCGACGTTTCAGGAGAGCAAGCCTCTGCAACGCGACCTGAATCTGGTCGTGGGTCAGTCGTCCCCATCCGGCTGGATCGGAATGGGCCGCGACGTCGCTTTGGAGCAGAGTATCCTGCAATCGCTGCAACTGGCCTACTCACGATAGGATCGGTTTCGTGGCGTGAGGGGGCACATCACTTCGTCAGGATCAGTTTGCCCGCCTTGGTCTTACGGAGTCGATAGGTCTCCCCATCGTGCAGGATTTCGATTTCGGTACGACCTGCAAAGAGTTCTGATGACTCAATTTGCTTCGACGATCGTTGAGTCGGATTGGACGAGGATCTTGCTTCCTCGGCTGATTGACGGGTGTTCTCTGACTCGGCCATGAGAATTCGAGTTTTTGGGGATAAGGACGTGTGTGGGCCTTGTCGTTGAGCGAGCTGCGGTGTAACCTAATGAAATTGAGACTCAGTGTCAACACTCAGCCTCGTGAGTCAGCCAGCTTGGATGCGTTTTGCCTTCGAATGGGCGTCCACATGTCCAATCTACCACTGCCAGCCAGACTCGATGGCTTTTCAGATGATTCGTTACGGAGACGAACGTCGGCCACACACGTCATCGACTCTTCGGAGCAATCCAATGTCCTCCTCTTTCAAGTCACGTTCAGCTTTCACCCTCATTGAACTGTTGGTCGTCATCGCGATCATCGCGATTCTGATCGCCCTGCTTCTGCCAGCGGTCCAACAGGCGCGCGAGGCAGCTCGCCGCACACACTGCCGCAACAACCTCAAGCAGATCGGTCTCGCTCTGCACAACTACCACGATGCGTTCGGTCAGTTTCCTCCTTCCTTCGTCGCCGACGGCAATGGCCTCGTCAACCCGACCGGCGGTGGCGAATGGTCGATCCAGGCACGCATTCTGCCTTACCTCGAACAGGCCAACCTGTATGACCTGGCCGACCTGACGTTCAGCTACGAGGACCCGGTCAACGTCGGTGTTGCCCCAACGCGAGTCGACACGTATCTCTGTCCATCCGAACCAAACGATCACGTGCGGCTGGACGGGACGGGAGCCCCTGAGCACCACCCACTCAACTACGGCTTCAACGGTGGAACTTGGAACGTCTTCGACATCGCGACGTACCGCACGGGCAATGGAGCTTTTGCTCCCAACAAGGGATTCCGGGTCCGGGACTTCATTGATGGCACGACGAACACTCTCGGCTTCTCGGAGGTGAAGACTTTCACTCCGTACAATCGTGACGGTGCCTTTGGAACCGCAGCGATCCCCGACACGGCTGCCGATGTTGAGACGCTCATCGGCATGGGGGGGAGTAACCGAGCCGACTCCGGACATACGGAGTGGGTGGACGGTCGGGTCCACCAGACCGGCTTCACCGCCACGCTGCCGCCCAACACGCCCGTCGTTGTGCCGACGGGAGTCAATGAAGAAGGCGACTACACCTCCTGCCGCGAGGACAAGACGTGCAATGCCCCAACCTACGCAGCGGTCACGTCTCGCAGCTGGCACGTCGGCATGGTGCACAGCATGCTGATGGACGGCTCCGTGCAAAGCATCAGTGAGAACATTGACCTCGACACCTGGCGAAACCTCTCACAACGGAACGACCGCAACGTTGTCGGTCAGTTCTGACGTATACCAGCGGAAGGGATGGCCGGGTCTGACCAACGCGAAGGCCCGGTCCGGTGATGGCAGGGCCATCCGCTTCGCTGCTGACCCTGCCACCCTTCCCAACATCAGAGTTGAATGGGGCTCTACGCTCATCACGATCGACGGCCCATCGGGATAAACTCCTGATGGGTCTTTGTCATGAGATCGTGGGGCGAGGGATGCCTGACGGAGGTGAAGCCGCTTTTCGTTGTGACCGTCGCTCGAAACGTTGTGCGTGGCGGTCCTCGATCTCCTGTGAGTCATCGCCCGTCGACTCAGTAACCGGCACACCTTCACAGAATGCGGCGATGTGTTCTTTCCACGCGGAGCGGCATTCCTTGAGGAATGACAACTCGCCGGCGACGATTTGTGCGGCCGGCTGACCGTGGACAAGGACGAGCCGATTCGACGGACGGCTTGGCAAACGGTCATGCGGGGTGATGACGCCGATGAGATTGAGTGGGTCGACCGCTGAGAGTGACAGCAACTCGCCCGGCTGATCGCTTGTCGCAGACTCATCATCTCGCAGTCGTCGCAACTCACGGACCGCGTCGCTCGTGGCGAACTGCTCGCCTGCGACTCCTTCGACGAATCGTCCGCCACGAATCTCGCCTCGGGCTTCGAGTCGCCGGTAGACCTGCGTCAACTCCCACCAGCGAGGGGCACCCGGTTCCTTCTGCAACAGATCACGGAAGACAACACCCCAGCGACGCAGCAATTGCCACGCCCACTCCTCGACGACTTCACGACGGCGTTCACGCTCATCGACAGCTGATTCGACAGACTTGTCAGGCAATGTGCCACGCCAGACGGACCAGCGGCCGACACCGCTCGCAGACCGACGCCGAGTGACGGCCCGCGACTTTCGTTGTGACTTGCCATTCTCCTCCGCATTCGCACTGGCGCGGGCGATCTTCCGCAGACCGGCGAAGCCGTCGGACGTGACGAAGCCGCGCGTCACGAGTTCACCGAGGACATCGTCAACCTGTCCCGGCAGCATGCGTGTCTCATTCATCAGGTCGGAGGCGAAGACCGCTCCGCGTTGCTGGAGGAGTTCGAGAACCTGCTGGGCAGGACTACTGAGTGACTCGACGTCGACATCGCCAGCTGTTTCACTGAGCCACGACAAGTCCTCCCGCAGGAACAGCGACACAGGAGCGACTCGCGTGATGGACGCCATCGGGCGTGACTTGTCAGCATCGCGACTCGGCGGATACAGCCGTCCCCAGCCGACCTCGCCAGTGAGACAGAGTTCGTCGAGCCATGCTTCCCGATAGTCCTCGACCCGGCTGCGCAGGATGTCCGCCTCCCACGCGATTGCGGACAAGTCGAGCCCCTGCAACTGTCCAATCACTTCGAACAGGCCATTCGTCCCCTGCTTGCGCGACTCAGGATGCACCCCCTGATGCCGCGTGAGAAACCGAAACAGCGTCCGCACATCGACCGGCTCAATCTCACGACGAAGCCCAGCGACGGTCAATCGATGGATACGGGCCAGCAGACGACGGTGGCACCATTCTGTTGGTTGAGGGGGGTGAGTTGAGAGTTGAGAGTTGAGAGTCGAGAGCGGGGAGTCAATGTCCGCGGAATCTGTCTTCCCATCTTGGCCTTCGACGTTCGACTTTCGACTCTCCACCGTAAACCGCCCACGCAGCACGACGCCTTCGCCTTCCAGTGCTTCCAGCGCGGCATCCGCCTGGGACACGGTCATCCCTGTTCGGCGAGCGACATCGTCCGGGGTCAGCGGCCCCGCGACCTCCATGAGTCCACGGACGGTGGTCACGCGGGCCTCGATGGTCGTCCAATCAGTCCGCACCCCGTTCGGGACGTTGAGCGGAGGATCGCAGATCCCTTCCGGGAACATGACCTGCACCGCAGGCAGACGCTCCGCCGCCACCCAACCACGGCGGCCATCTTCGAGCGTCACGGTCGTCGCACGAGCAACCATCTGCAGTGCTGCGAAGTCATCACGCCAGTCGAGTGTGACCTCATCATCGAGCGACAACCACAATCGGCTGAGTAGCACGTCATGCAGTTCGTCTGCGTTGCGAACGAGCGGCTGTGCCTCGCGGACCACCTGCACGATTGCGTCCGGGTCGAGGTGCCCCAGATCCTGCACACTCTCGATGGAAATCGATCGCCGTGTCGCGACTGCTCGTGCCCGCCGCTCCTGAATCTCGCCGCCGTCGAGAAATGCGTACGGGTTTGCGTTCAGCAGTTCATAAGCAAAAGGCGACGGCTCGCGGGTGTCTCTCGCGACGAACGTGATCTCACCCCGCTGGACCCGACCGAGGATGTCGATGAGCCCCTCCAGATCAAGGGCTTCGGTCATGCAGTCTTCGACCGTCTGTTGCACGAGGGCATGGTCCGGGATCTCGTGATCGCCCGTGTGCTCTTCCTGACAGCCGGTCAGCTTCGGGAAGACAGCTGTCAGCAAATCCTCCGACCGAAACCGCTGCAGGGCGGGGGCGACCTTCTTGCCGTTCCGTCGCCGGTCGACCTGCAAGGCCCGCGTGACGTTCCATCGCCATCGCATCTGAAACATGGGCACTGCCAGCAGTGCTTGCTCCAGCAGATTGCGAACATTGTCCGTCCGCAACATGGGGAACAGCGACTCGATCGGAAAACTGTGCTGCGGTCCCAGCGAGAGGATGAACCCCTCATCGTCAGCCGACGCCTGCAACTCGAAGTCGAACGACCGGCAGAACCGCTTGCGCATCGCCAGCCCCCACGCCCGGTTGATCCGCCCCCCAAACGGCGCATGCACGACCAGCTGCATCCCCCCCGACTCATCAAAGAACCGCTCAAACACGACCCGCGTCTGCGTCGGCACCACATCGAGCGCCGCCCGCTGAGCCGCCACATACTCAACCGCCTGCCTCGCCGCATGCTCCGAACAATGCGTCTCCGCAGCGAGCCAGTCGACGATGTCTGACGAACATGCAGGGGCTTTGCAGTCCTCAGGCGTCGGCGAGAGCGGCTCCGCAATTGGACTAGGTTCTACGTCGAGGACTTTTGCTGACATCGTTTCCGCTTCCATTCTTCCAGGAACTTCTTGGTGTAGTCTCGCTCAACTGACCACGGTTCGCCATACTTCCCGGCCCGCCGATGAGCGATCACCCCGCAATACCGCTCAAACAACTCATCGTCCGTCGCATCTGGGTAGTGACGCCGAAGACATTCGTAAATCTCCTCATGTGCTCTGGCCGCGAATTCGAAGACCTTGCTCAGTTTTCTTTCAACTTCGGCAGGATCAAGCTGTACTGACATTGAGAATCTACTCCTCCGCATGGTTGAGAGGTCGTTTGACCGTACGCTGATAGACAAGTTGCTTACCACTCCGCGCTGAATTATTTAAGAGCATCAATGCTTGAATCTCGGTCATCGTTTTTCTTCGGCGCATGGTCAGAATCAAGTGGGGGAATGACAATACAATACTTGTTCATTCTATCGAGGTTCACCTTTTGCCAAGAGCTTACGCCCTGTCTTGCCGGTCGCCAGAATGACATCGCCAGCCATGATCGTTGCATCGGTCGGAGATTCAACGAAGAGTCCACCGCATGACGAAGAGCCGAAGATATCGATCTCGCAGACCACTTCACCCTGTCGGACGAGATTTGCACGCGGATAGATCAACGGAAACTCGTGAGTGCAATTGACGATGAAACAGTCACCTTCATAATCAAAATGTGCATTGACGACTCTCCCCAGCACCAACGGCTTCGGCATCTCTTTGATGTAGTGTTCGTAGCGTTCCGGGTACCTCACATCTGCCAGCGGAAAGCCGCGTTCGACACCCCACTCGGACTCATTCTCCACGATCTTGCCCTCTCGAAATGGCACATAAACTTCGGGACCGTAGAAGTGCGAATTCATCACAAGCCAGAAGTTACCAACGAGAGGCTCGTTGACTGCTGTGCGCTTTGTGTTCCTCATTCCGAGTGATGTTGGATACGAGTAAGACTTCAGGACGAGAGTCCCCTCTGGAGTCAGTTCAAACTCGGCGACGTATCCGCGATAGCACCAGGTGCCGAGTGGATGAGGAACGGGCTTTGTTTGAAATCGATAATCGAGATGCAAGCTGAGCAGTCGCTGAGGATTTGATCTGGCGACACGTGTGGGATCGAGATCACCAAACTTCACGCGTGGGTGCCGATTATCCAGTCTGTCAGAAATCTGCTCAGTCATCTTGGGTCAATGCCATTATTCGGTGTTGACAAGCGGGTAGCACAGCCACCTGGCCGGGTCGCGAAGCGACATGATGACTCGCATCGGGGAAACGATCGCGATTGGATTGACTGGACGCCGAGTGAGTATCATCCTGTGCCTCCGGAACCCGACCGATTCCGGTCGGGCCACGCTGCGCTTGATTCGTCTCGGGTCAATCTCGTTCTCCATAAAACTGCTTCCAGATGTGGACGGATGCCAGGGCGATCATTGATTGTCCGCTTTTTCGCTCAGTTTCTTCATGGCCATCATTTTCTGATGCGATTCATAGATTCCGTCATCGCCGGCTCGCACTGGAGTCCTCTCGATGGAAGGGATCGCACGCACGTCACCCAGACGCTTCAGTGCTTCGAGTGCTGCTCCACGGACGGTTTCATCGTTGAGTAATGACAACAAGGTCTGAAAAACTTCCTCGGACTTCTTGAATCGTGACAGATGTACGATCAACTTGTGCCGGGTTCGGCCAAGACGATCATCTAGACAGATTTGGAGACACTCCGCCAGATGATCGCGTGGTGCAATTGTGTAGATC
>JAGQPX010000038.1 GCA_020426505.1 Planctomycetaceae bacterium
TCGGCGTGTAGAGGAAGTGGTGAATTCCCTGAAGCGGATAGAAGAACGCCAGACCCCAGAAGCCGACAAGCGAAAGGCCGTGACTCCAGATCGGCTTCTTCAGCAGAATGGGGACGAAGTAGTACATCATGCCCCAGCCGAGAGGGGTAACGAACAAGCCGACAAGGTCGTGAATGAACAGTCCGCCCACGGCACCGGCACTCGATCCGGTCACGAAGTACTGCGGAACGAAGTTCCCCATGGCATAGGTCAGAAACGTCCAGATGAACGCGGCGACGAAGTACCACAGCGTCACGTACATCGGCCCCTTTTGCTTCATGATGGGGGCCATGAAGTTGATCGCGACCAGCAGTAATCCCAGTTGTGCAACCGGGTCGATCCAGACGGGTGTCTCGCCCCATTCGAGTCCTTGAGCTTCGCCGAGCAGCAGACCAACTGCCGTCGATACCACGACCGCCTGCCAGGCGACAAAGATGAATAAGGACAACCGACGGTCGAGCACGGAACGCAGTGTCAGACGGGGCACGACCCAGTGCAACATTCCCAGGAAAGCGTTCGCCAAGAACCCGTAGGCGATCGCATTCGTATGCAACATCCTCCACCGGCCGGGTGAGAAGATCTCGATCCCGTTCAGTGGGTTATGCTCGATGAGCTGAAAAGCCATCAGGAACCCGCCGCTCAGCGAGATGAAGAAGTAGGCCAACGCGGCGAGGAAGTACCACGCGACAAGCCGCTCATCAACGAGTTGATCGTGGTGAGGAACTTCCGCCGGTGTGGGAGCGTCGGTTGTCGGAGTTGCGTCAGCCATCGTGGCGAGTCGTTTCTGAAAGTGTGAAAATGAGAATCGATAATCAATCGGTGGAACAAACGACGACTATGCTTCTGCGGTCGGTCGCCGATAGGGCTGGAACTGTCCCCATGGAGCGAGCAGCGCAATCACCCAGCCGAACAACAGGTGTGTTCCGGCAGCGACCCACGGCGGCAGGAGACTCGGATCAGTGATCCAGTTTCCGCCAAACAACATGGGTTGGAGCCACGAGAGGATGGCGTAATAACTGACGATCCACAGGCCAATCGCCAGAATGGACGCCACAACTAACCTCTTACCCAGAGTTGAGGTCGTGCCGCACATTCGCATCAGCAGCCAGTAAATTGGAACGCCAAGGACCATTCCCGTTATCAGGTACAGACAACAGCCGAGCATCAGTGTCAGTCCACCGGCGTCGGAACTGAGCTCCAACGCTTTCTCCCCCATGGGGAACGTCAGATAGATACGGATCAACTCCAGTGCGCTTTTGTTGGCCACGGGAGCTCCGATGACGTTGACCAGCAGGCTGACCATCGCCGCGACGCCGCCCAACACGGCTCCGGAGTAGGCGTAGTAGTCAGCATAGAAATTCTGCGGTGGCCACTGCGCCGGTTGAGTTGTCTGCTGCCCGCGGATTTCCGCTTCGAGTTGTTGCACACGCTGTTTGAGTTCGGCCAACTCTTGTTGCTGGGCATCGACTGACGAGTTATCAGACATGTTCGCGAGCTTCGAGGTGTGTCAGGAAATGGAATCGGGAATCACTCTGTCGCGGTTGATCTATCCGCCCGTTTCGATTGGTGTGTCCTCCACCGGGACAAACGGTGCTGGCGGCCCCGGAGGAGGACTGTCGCCGGCTCGACGACGATTGGAGACGTACAGCACATAGGCAACGAGGTCCCAGATCGTGTCCGGCTCTTCCTTGAGAACATTGGCAAATCCGGGCATGGGCGTGCCGTTGATTCCGGCATAGATGCGGCGGTATACATCCATTGGCAACTGACCGCCTCGCAACATCCCGGACGTCAGGTCCGCAGCACGAGTGGGGTTCTGCCACGTGTCCTTCAACCCCGCCTTGAGGTTGTCAGCCGTCAGTCCGCGACCGTCCTCGCCGTGACACTTCGAGCAGCCTTTCGTGAGAAACGCCTTCTTGCCAGCGATGACGTGCTGTGCGGAATACTCAGGCTGAGGTGTCAGTGGATGCACTTCGTTCTGACCGGCTTGTTTCCATGCCTCGACAATCAGCGGCACGAGGTCCTCCTCCACCAACTCCGGGTCCACTTCCTCTTCAAGGTCTGCGGTTGCGGCAATCTGATTCTCGAGTTCCCCCCGATGAGTCAGCGTCAAGACATAATCAACGACCGCTTCGATGTCCTTCTTCGGCAGGAGTTTGAACTCCGGCATCGAGGTGCCACGAATGCCTCGATTGACCGTGCGAATCAAATCATCCCGGAGCGGCTTGGCTCCATAAAGAGTGGAGGTAAACTTGAAGATGCCTTTGCGATAATCGCGGGGCTTGGGGTACATGGCCGCTGCAGAGGGGCCGTCACCACCTCCACTCACTCCGTGACATTGCACACATCGTTTCTGATAGACGGCTTGCCCGTGCTTCAGCCATGCTGTGTCGACGTCATCGTGACCGAGAAGTATCGGTTCGCTGTATGTCCCCACGCGGTCACGGACCTCTGAACGCACAGCAGTCTGCAATTCGCCGGAGAGTGCGAGCACTTGAGGACTGTATTCCCATTCCGGCTCAGGCGATCGCTCGCACCCGGAACCCAATGCAAGCAGAGTGCACAGCAGCGCAAGTTGACGAGACACGCAAAGACTCCTACCAGAAGAGCAGTCCAGTAAATCATTCAATCGCACGCACGATGGTTGTCCATCCCGTTGAACCATCGCTCCCACGCAGTTCACGTGCCAAAGCATTTATTTGAGATGGATGAACGTTGCAATCGTTTGCACGCTTGTTTGAACGTGATTCTCAGGAATGAAAACAAATAACGTGTGACACTCGCGCGGATGCGTCACACGCCACTGGGCACAGCGTGCACATTCGCACACAATGCGGCGCGCATCGCCGTTGTCCGTCCGAACGAGATCGGTTGAATGGTGGTCACTGACCTCATTCGCGATGCAGACAGAACCTGATCTGGCTCCATTCAGTGGCATCGCTAGAATCCGCGAGCGTATCGAGAATCTGAGGTTCATTCATGACAATCAGCAGCCGTGAGGTGGTCCGTTGAAGCAACGTGCATGGTTCATTGGAGGCGTTATCGTGACGGTGACTACGTTGGTGGTTCTGCGTTTCAATACGCAGGCAGACGATGCGGTTCGGCCCATTCCGGACACGGTCGCTGAGCCGCTTGAGGGTGATTCGGGGCCGATGATGCAGGCCAAGCTGATGGCCTCGCAGCGTGTCCTCGAAGGACTGTTGAACCGGGACTTCAAGACCATCACAAAATCGGCAGAGGTCCTCAGTCAACTTGCCGTTACAGCGCCGCAGCGGGAGGAGCATCAGCGAGACGACCTGATCTACGAGCACTTCCGAACCGAGTTCGTGCGGCTCTCCGAACAACTGGAGTCGATGGCGAAGCACCAGAATCTGGAAGGCGCTGCCTACGTCCACCAGAACATGACGTCAACCTGCATCGCCTGCCACGAACATCTCCGCGACCGTACCAGCGAGTAGGGACGCGTTACGATCCGACGTGCATCGAGAGGCGCCAGCGAGTTGATCGCGGAATCGTCGTCATTCCCAGTCATTGCTGGATAGGCCGACATTGGCACCCGTCACCCCATCGTTGACAGAGCACACGTCTTGTCAGAAAGAAGTGGGCCGACCGGCCCGAAGGCGAGAGCGTGACACCACCAGGCGATACGGCCATGCCGTCGCTCGTCTGTCGTTGCAACGCGTGCTCTGCCGGTACCGAATTACCGGACAAATTGGCCGTCAATCGGACGGGGCGACCTCGGAAGCATGCTTCCTCAGTCGATAGCGAAATCACCGCTCTTTGGCCAAAACCCCAGCAGTTGCGACAGAATGCCCAAATCGTCAACCGCATGAGTCGCACAGACCGACTGAGATTTAGGTATAGCATCGGCGGATGTCGATGCGAATTCTCCCCGATTTCGACGCAACTTCGATCGATTGTCGCTGACAGGCCGACTTGGATTCGGCATGATGAGGTGAGCGAATTTGGGTGAGGCGAAAAATGCTCGAAATTCCTGCGTGATTGCTTGCGTGAGAGCGACTTTGTTTCCCAGAGAACAACCGGACGGACGTTTCAGGTTTCTGACAACGCACTCGCTCCGGCAACGAGGTGAAACTTGACGGACGCGGAACTGCTGCGGCAGGCTCAAAGCGGCGATCGAAGTGCGTGGAGGTTGCTCTACACGCGCAGCTTGCCGTCCGTCTGGCGTCATGCGGTGGCGTCTGTCGAGAATCGCGCTGCGGCTGAAGACATCGTGGGAGAGACCTTCATGGCTCTCGTGCAGGGATTGTCGGGTCTCGATCCGGAGCAGACCGATGTGCAGGCATGGTTGCGAGGCGTTTTAAGGCGAAAGATCGTTGACCACTACCGTCAGAAAACAAGAAGCAGACGCCTGCACGCGGGAGTGCGGAGCGAATCGTCGGGGGAGGAAGGCGTGCCTCCCTCGCCATGCGAAATGGAATCCGCGGAGGATCGACAGCAGGTCCTGAGGGCGCTGGACGATTTACCCGATCTGCAACGAAACGTTCTGGAGTGGAAGTACGTGGAGAGCCTAAGCGTCCGGGAGATCGCGGAGCGAAGCGGAAAGTCGGAGAAAGCAATTGAGTCAACCTTGTTTCGAGCACGGAAAGAGTTCAGACGACTGTATGAACGGGTCATTGCCGAGTCGCCTGTCATTGGTCACGCATCCGAAACATTTGAGAGAAGTATGTGATGTCCACAGATCAGTCTCCTGAAAACGGCCCATTGCCTGACGAAGACATCTCCGCGCTGCTGCTGCTGCGGTCCGCGTACGACTGCGAGCCGCCCCGTGAGGAGTTCGTCGCTGACCTCGCCGAGAAACTGGAGGCGGAGTTTGCGCAGGTGTCGATGTCAGCGGTGACTGCATCTTCCGGTGAGTCTCAGCGTGGCGGCTCAACATGGCGACGCAAGGTGCAATCGGTCGTTGCGATGTGTGCGGCTGCTGTGGTGGTGCTGGCAGTGATCATCGGCACGTCGCAGCCCAGCTATTCGTGGACGTCCATGCTGCGGGCGCTCGAAGCTCAACCGTGGGTCGAGTCGACCGTCGAAGAAGACAACGAGCGGGAGACTCATGGCTGGTTCTCACAGGCGAATCGGCAGGTCGTCATCCGCAATGGAGGCGATGTTGTCTGGAATGACTGGGACCGTCACCTGCAATCCCGGTACACATCGGGAGAGAGTATCGTCTGGCGAGATCGTCTTGAAGGGATAGAGCCGCAAACTGCAGAGAGCCTGTTGCTGACGTTTCTGGGATCGGAGGATGAGCATCTCTCAACGGGGCACTTGTCCGAAATCACGGTCTTGAGTGAATCGTGGCGGACCATCGGCGAAGGCGACAATCAATTCGTTGAGTTGAGTGTGTCGCTGAGCTTGGGAGATGGAGACACGCAGCGTCTGCTGATGACGCTGAACCCCGAAACTCATCTGCCGTTGAAGTGCCAGTTAATCGACGAGACCGCAGTCGTCGCATCGACTGTGCGGTTTGCCTATCCAGACGAAGGACCTCAGCAGGTGTACGATGTCGGCGTGCCCCGAGACGTGCTCGTGCATGATGTGACGTCGCCGGACGTGCCGATTCTGACTGCGTCAAATGATCTGACGCGTTCTTCGGTGGCGGATGTTGTCACTCCCGTCGTTGAAGACCCCTCACCTTCTGTGGCGGTCGACGTTGTGCCGGAGCCAGTCGAGACACCCCCGGTCGACGAGGCAGTTGCCGACGCGAGCATCGAGGACGTGATCAATCTGCAGGCGGATGCGCCCACTCTCGTCGTGAAGTCTGCTGCTGAGATGAGCCGACGAGTCGATGAACTGATGGCCGCCTGCTGGGAGGCGAACGGCATCACTCCTGCGGTCTCCAGCAGTGATGAAGAGTTCTTCCGCAGGGTCTATCTCGATCTGACGGGGCGCGTGCCGACTGTCAGCGAGTGTCGTGAATTCATGGGAGACACGTCCGTCGATCGGCGGCAGCATCTCGTCGAGCAGTTGCTCGCGCGGCGGGACCATGCGACGCACTTGGGGGCTGTCTGGCGAAGGATGCTGCTGCCCGACGGAGTGGACCTCAGCATGTACGGCGGCACCTCCAGCTTTGAGGAATGGCTGTCCGAACGCTTCCGCGATAACGTGCCTTACGACGAACTCGTGCGGCGACTGTTGTTGGCCGAGGGGCGCGTAAGCGAGTCCGGACCGATCCTGTTTTACACCGCCTTGAACCTCAAGCCAGAGGAAATCGCCGCACAGACATCGCGAGCCTTCCTCGGCATCCGGTTGGAGTGTGCCCAGTGCCACGATCACTTCTTCGATAACCGTCTCAAGCAGACGGACTTCTGGGGCATGGCCGCGTTCTTCGCACAGATCTCGCAGCCGGAAGGGAAGATGGATCGCGTCTCTCCCGTGCTGAAGGTTGCAGACACCGACCATGGCGAGGTCACCCTCCCGGACAGTGATGACGTCATCGGCGCCAAATTCCTACTCGGGAGCTCACTCGACGACAGTGACGAATCTCCCTCGCGTCGCCAGCAGCTCGCCTCATGGATCACAGCAGACGACAACCCGCACTTCGCGAGAGCCACCGTCAATCGTGTGTGGGCACACCTGTTCGGTCGTGGGTTGGTCGATCCGGTCGACGACATGCGGATCGACAACCCGTCCCTCTGTCCGGAGGTGCTCGACGAACTGGCGGGGTACTTTGTGGCGACCGACTTCAATTTGCGGGATTTATTCCGCGTGATTGTGAATAGTCAGACGTATCAACTGACAAGCCGTTCACTCGAAGACGATCCGGCCAGCACATTGCACTTCGCTCAGATGAACATCAAAAGCTTCACTGCCGAGCAGTTGTACGATTCGATCTCGGTCGCCACGCGGTTGGAGCCGCTGGGGACAGACGATGGGAGTCTGATGCGGTTCGCGAACAACGGTCGGCAGGCGTTTCTGGAGCAGTTCCGGGCACCGCCGGGGCAAGTCACCGATTATCAGGCCGGCATCCCTCAGGCGCTCACGCTCATGAATGGCGGGCTGATGCAGAGTGCGACCGACCTGCGATCAAGCGGAATCCTGAAATCTTTGGAAGCTCCGTTCTTCACCAACGAACAACGTGTCGACACCCTGTTCCTCGCAACGCTCTCTCGACTGCCGGACGAGGCCGAGCGTCAGGAGATGCTGGATTATGTGCTCGCTGACGAAGGCGAACGGCAGCAGCGATTCAGCGACGTGTTGTGGGTGCTGTTGAATTCGGCTGAGTTTACCTTGAATCACTGATTGAATTTTGTCCACAGAACGAGGAGCAGAGACATGAATCGACGTCAATGGCTTCGCACGGCGGGACTGGGGATCGGCGGGCTCAGCATGAGTGGCTGGTTCCCACTGCTGGCCGACGAGTTGGCAGCCGACCCGCGTCGGCGTCGGCACTGCATCCTCCTCTGGATGAACGGCGGACCGACGCAGACCGACACCTTTGACATGAAGCCCGATCATGAGAATGGGGGAGAGTTTCAGGAGATCGAGACCAACGTTCCGGGCGTTCGGTTCAGCGAGCATCTGCCGCGACTGGCTCAGCATGCCGACAAATTGGCGATCGTCCGCAGTCTCAGCACTAAGGAAGGGGACCACTCACGGGGCACGCATCTCATGCGGACAGGACACCCGCCGATGGGGGTCATTCGTCATCCGTCGATTGGAGCCGCGTTGGCGAAGGAGATGGGATCCGATGTTCTCACGCTGCCCAACTATGTGAGCATAGCTCCCTATCGTTCGTTCAATCAGGAGGCCTACGGACCCGGATACCTCGGGCCAAGATACAGCCCACTTGTGGTGGGAGAGACCGATCGAGGATTCGGCGCAGCGACACCGGGTGACGGCGAGTATGCGACGTTGAAGGTCAGCTCGGTCCAGCCGGCTCAGGGAGTGACTCCGGGTCAGATGTCGCAGCGGCTCGAACTCTGGGGCCGCATGCAGCAGCGGTTCCTCAAGACACATCAGGTCGCTGCCCCGGCGGCTCATCAGACGATCTATCAAGGTGCGGTCAACCTCATGCAAAGCGAGGCGGCCACCGCATTCCACCTGGATATAGAGTCTGACGATGTGCGAGACAAGTACGGCAACGGCTTGTTCGGCCAGGGGTGCCTGATGGCACGCCGGCTCATCGAACAGGGAGTCCCCTTCGTCGAAGTCTCGCTCAACGGCTGGGACACACACAACAACAACTTCGAGCAGGTCGCCACACTTTCCGAACAACTCGATGCGGGTTGGGCCTCACTCATGGAGGACCTGGAAGAGCGAGGTCTGCTGGAGCAGACGACCATCATCTGGATGGGCGAATTCGGACGCACCCCCCAGATCAACGGACAAGCGGGCCGCGATCACTTCCCGTCTGCATGGACGTCCGTCCTCGCAGGCGGAGGCATCAATGGCGGACAGGTCTACGGCAAGACGTCCGCTGACGGACGGCAGATCGAAGACGGGAAGGCGGGTGTTCACGAACTGCTGGCGACGCTCTGCTCAGCCGTCGGCGTGCCTCCGGAGACCGAGAACATCGCGAACACTGGACGTCCTCAGAAAATCGTCGATGGCAGTCCCATCCGTGATTTGCTCAGCTGAGAGAGTTGTGGCTTGATGAAGGAAAGACGTGCATCACAGTCAATCGCGCGCTGCCATTCGCAGCGAGGAGTGCTGTCTGCGCTGACGTGCCTGAGCTTGCTGCTTGTGAGTCTGGTCAACGCCTCCCTCTCGGACGAGCCGGTCGAACCTCTGGCTCAATGTGCACTTCAAACAGTCTCCACGCCTCCGCAACCCGAGATGTCGAACGGGATTGTGATGCGAACCGCTGAGCGTCCCGGGAGTGTGATTGTCGCCAACTATCGGCGCGATCGCAGCGGCGACTGGGACGTGCCGTTCGAGGTTTCCAGCGACGATGCCGATGTGCGGCTGCTGCTGGTCACGCCCGATGGCCCGTTGTTGATGAACCTGACAATCCGTGTCGACGGTGTCAGCTTTCGCAAGACACGTGAAAGCTGGATCGACCAGGCACTCAATCCCGACGTACAAGTGAATGAGACTGTCGCCGTAGATGAGGCCGAGGAAGCTTCTGCTGCGGAGGCGACCGACGAAACGGAACTGAATGATGAGGAGGACAAACCGGAAGGCACAACCGTCGAGACCTATCGTCCAACGGCCACTCTCACCCGGTTGCAAAAGTACGCTGCGCAGCCGGGGCTTGATGTGAGTCGGGACGAGGCACGCTGGCTGCTCGCTCAGTGGTCGCCCGGTCCGGCACTGCTCGAACTGCGATCGGAATTCGCCATTGAACGCTCACGCTTCGCACCGCTGTGGGTCGCACTGGATGGTGACGCCAATGGCGAACTCTCGCATGAAGAGCTTGAGCAGTCGCTGTCACGAATCAGAGCCTTGGACCGTGACGAAGACGACTGGGTCGACGCGGACGAGTTAACCGAGTCGCCGTTCATCGAGTCCTGGACATCGTTTCCGCTGGTGACGATCCTCAATGAGACGACCGACTGGAAACGGCTCTCACGGCAACTACGTGCAGCGGATGTCGTAGAACAGAGTCACTCGCCGTTGATGAAGCAACTGCTGGCGGAAATTGGTGTTGAAAACGTCTCGCAATTGACACCCAAGCAATTATCGCAGCTGACGCAGGTTGAGCCACAACTGTCACTCACAGCAGAGTTGGCGACCAAAACCGACAGTGATACCGGATTGATCATCACCGGAATGTCAGACGCGACGTCAACACTGATGCTAACGCTCACCGCGGCCGAGGATCGCGTGAGCCTGGCATTGCCTCAGTCAGTTCTTGAACTCACAGCCGCCCAGCGGACAAGCGACACCGAGTGGGGCGGACAGGTGGCGATCGGTGCGGTGATCGACGGCTCGCCCCTCATGCGACGCGTCGATGCGGACAACGATCACCGCCTGTCGCTGAGAGAGATCGAGGCAATTTCTCCGCTCGTCAAGTCGCTCGACCGGAACGGGGACGGAACTGTGCGACTCGATGAACTCCCCGTGCCGATTCGAGTGACGGTCACACTCGGGGCACATGCCCATGCGGTTCTGGGACAGGCGGTTGCGTCAACCACCCCATCAAATTCAACAACCACGCCCGATGCTCCGGCGTGGTTCGCCAGCATGGACCTCAACCGCGACGGCGATCTCACCGCAGCGGAATTTCTGGGCACCAGGGAACAGTTCGCACAACTCGATCTCGACCGGAACCAGCGGATCAGCGTCAGCGAGGCAGCAAAGTCGCCAGAGTAACGAATCAACTTGCGAACACGGAACACTTCACTCAACAGATGGACAGACACCTATGAGCAGTCACTCAACGGATGCCACGACACTCACCAGCGATGCGGACATCGAAAAGGCCGTCGGCGAGATTCACGAACGCTACGGCGAGATGAAGCATCAGCTCTCGCAGGTGATCGTGGGCATGGAGGACGTCACCGAGCAACTGATGATCGCGGTCCTCTGCCGAGGCCACTGCATTCTGCAAGGTATGCCCGGTCTGGCGAAGACGCTGCTTATCTCACAACTTGCCAATCTGATGGAGTTGTCATTCCATCGCATCCAGTTCACCCCCGACCTGATGCCGGCCGACATCACCGGCGGCGAGGTGATGGAAGAGGACAAGGCGACCGGGAAGCGGGACTTCCGTTTCGTCAAGGGCCCCGTGTTTGCGAATCTGGTGCTCGCTGACGAGATCAACCGCACACCTCCGAAGACGCAAAGTGCACTGCTGGAAGCGATGGAGGAGCGGCAGTTGTCCGTCGGTGGTCAGACCTATGCACTCCCGGATCCATTCTTCGTGCTCGCGACGCAAAACCCCGTCGAGGTCGAGGGGACGTACCCGCTGCCCGAAGCACAGCTGGACCGGTTCCTGTTCAAAATCAAGGTCACCTATCCCACCCGGGACGGCGAGCGGGAAATCTGCAGACGGCAGACGACCAACTACAAGGCCAACATCGAACAAGTGTTCAATGCCGAGATGGTCAAACGTATGCAGAACCTTGTCAAAGAGGTCATCGTGTCGGACCACGTCTACGATGCGGCGATCGATCTTGCCCGGAACACGCGGCCGGAAGAGGGACGATTGCCAGCCGACTTGAAGAACATGGTCCAGTGGGGAGCCGGCCCACGTGCGAGTATCGCGCTGCTCATGGCTGCGAAGGCCCGGGCTCTGCTCCACAAGCGGGTGCACGCCACCACTGAGGATGTCAAACATGTCGCACTGCCCATCATGCGACATCGCATCATCCCCACGTTCAACGCAGAAGCCGCAGGCGTGGACACGGACGATATCATCAACCAGGTCGTGAAGGGACTTCGTGTGTCAGCAGCGTGAGCAATCGTTGCTTGTGATTGTCCCCTATCGATGTCCTGAATCACCTGCGAACCTCTGATGGCCCTGATCCGTTCCAAACCGAAAAAGCTCGAACTGCTGGATCCGCAGACGCTGGCTCGCATTGGCGGGCTGGAGTTGGTCTCGCGGACGGTTGTTGACGGCGTGATGTCCGGCATGCACCGCTCGACGCACAAGGGGGGCTGCTGCGATTTCGACGAGCATCGCGCTTATTCGCAGGGGGATGATCTGAGGCTGATCGACTGGCGGTTGCTGGCCAGGAGTGACCGGTACTACATCAAGCAGTTCGAGGACGAGACAAACCTGCATGCATGGCTGGTGCTCGACACCAGTGGGTCAATGCAGTTCGGTCAGTCGACGATGAGCAAGTTCGACTACGCCCGCATGACGGCTGCCTGTCTCGCCCGGCTGTTGCTCAAGCAGCGTGACTCGATCGGCCTGTTGACTGGCTCCGGCTCGACACGCACGGTGGTGCCGCCACGGCCGCAGGCGAGTCACTTCATGTCCATCATTGATCAATTGCAGACACTACGGGCCGATGGAGCGGCTCAACTGCATGACGCCGTCACGGACGTTCGCAGCGTGCTCAAACGTCGCAGTCTAGTCATTGTCTTTTCGGACTGCTTCGGCGACCTGGAGGAGTTGGGGCATTCGCTTCAGCAACTGCGGTTGCGAGGTCACGACGTGCTGGTCATTCAGGTGCTGGCACCGGAGGAGATTTCGTTTTCTTTTCGGAATCCTTCCATTTTTGAAGATCTGGAAGCCAGTTCCACGCGTCTGAACGTGCATCCGGGGACGATCCGCAAGCACTATCTCGAACAATTCGAGTCGTTCATGCACAGGCTTCACGAGAAGATGGTCGAGATTGATTGCGAGTTTGTGACGCTCTCGACGGATCGTAATCTCGGGGACAGTCTTGCCTACTACCTCCGGCGGCGAGCCGCGCGACGACGAGTGCAGGGGGCAAGTGCATGAGCTTTCTGAACGGACTCTTTCTGCTCGCTCTCCCGTTGGCGGCGGTGCCTGTGCTGTTGCACTTCTTCCGCCGCAAGCAGCGAGACGTTGTGCAATGGGGAGCCATGCAGTTTCTCATCGATGCGGCACAGAAGGGCCGCCGCTGGGAGCGACTCGAAGAACTCCTGTTGATGCTGCTCCGTTGTGCGGCTGTGCTCGCATTGGTGCTGGCGCTGGCTCGCCCGCAACTGAGAGGCCAATGGTTCGGCGATCATCCGTCTCGCGAGGTCATTCTTGTGCTGGACAACTCGATGTCGATGTCTCGCGACGTCGGCGAAGAGACACCGTTCGCCGAACTCCAGCAACGAGTCAAAGACACGCTGGACGAACTGTCCGAGTCCGACTCCGTGCAACTGATGCTGGCGGTCGGAGGTCCCGACTGGCAGACAGCAGAGGGGGTCGCGGTCGACTCGCTGACACGTGCCCAACTCCAGCAGGACATCGACAAGCTCACCCCCTCGCAGGGGACCGCTGACTTGTTCTCCTCCGTTCAGGCGGCCATTGATGCGGTCGCGGACGACGAAATTCAACTGCGGCATGTGTTGGTGTTCACCGATCAACAGGCGCACGGCTGGCAGGCGAACGCCGCTCGCAACTGGCAGCAGCTCAAGGAGGCAATGGAACGAAACGACATGCGGACGTCCGTGCAGGTGGTTCCGTGTGGAGCCTTCAGCGATCCGGTCGCCAACGTCGCGGTCGTCGGCATCGAGGCATCGCACACACAGGTCGGCCTGGATCAATCGGTCACGGTGCGGGCGCAGGTGCAGAACTTCGGAGAGAAATCGAGTGCCCCCATGTCGCTCGACCAATTGGAGAGTGGTCAAGTCACCGGCTCGTCATCCATTGCAGAACTGGCGCCCGGAGAGACTGCGACCGTGTCGTGGAAATGGCGATCCGGCGAGGCTGGTGTGTATCCTCTCAGTTGCCGGCTCCAAAGCGAAGATCAACTCACTTTGGATGACGAAAACACAGTCGTCGTGCAAGTCGTGGATCGCGTGCCCGTCCTGATCGTCGAGCCTCCCGCTGACTACCGACAGCGTGTGTCCAATGCGGCATTCTTCACGACGGCGATTGGCTACGAGGAAGAGTCTCCGCATGCGGAGTGGCATGCCGTGTTTGCTCCCAAGCTCATTACCCCGGACGAGTTGGAGCAGGAGTCGCTCGCCGATTATCAGGCCGTCGTGCTGACCAACCTGCCTCCGTTGGTGACAGAGACCATCGAAGAACTGCGACGTTTTGTCGAGCGAGGCGGCGGGTTGTGGGTCGTGCTGGGTCGACGCACCGACCGCGAGTCGTTCAACGCAGCGTGGTATCAGGACGGCGGAGGGCTCAGCCCATTGCCGTTGGACGAATTGAAGACGCTCGATGAGGACTCAACCGAAGAGGAGACGATTCATCCGCCGTCCGGTGAGCATCCGGCGACGGCCCAGTTGTCCGACACCAATCGGCTGGACATCGACGCGGTCCGCATTCGTTCGAGGCATGTCTTCGATCGCTCGTCAGCCGGAGAGGAACTTTCGGTACTGCTGGAGACAGGGGACGGAGCCCCTCTCGTCACCGAGCAGTACGTAGGACGCGGACGGGTCATCATTCAGGCGTTGCCCTTCGATGTCGGCTGGAGCAATCTGCCCATGACGAAGGCGCACGTGGTGATGGTGAATGACTGGCTGGCGTATCTCACGCAGCCGGCTGCGACGCAGTTCAACGTGCAGACCGGAGCAAGAATCGAACTTCCGCAAGCATTGGCCGACTCGCAGACGGAGGTCACGCTCGTCTCGCCTGATGGGAAGGACCACGATCTCTCGCTGCAGGCGAACGACGACCTTGCTGGCTTCCGTTACTCGAACACCCTGTTACCGGGACGTTATGACGTGAAGTACTTCGGTCCCGAAAACGAAACGCTGACGATTCCCTTCCAGGTGAGGCGGGATGCACTCGAGTCGGACCTGACACCGTTGAGTGCGGAGCAGGAGACTTCGTTGATTGACACAGCGGGGCTCACATTCGCAGAGTCGGAGACGCCGGAGATTCCCGTCGTCACGAGTGGCGAGCATGATCGTCCCGTGTGGACGCCCCTGCTGGTGGGACTTCTCATTCTGCTGGGGGTCGAGCTATTGCTGGCGACGCGATCGGCCAGGTCGCGAACCGGGGATGTGTCACTTCCTTCGTTCATCGAGACCAGCGCCGGTTCACAGTGAAAATCAGAGGCAACGCTGAAACTGTTCAGCAGCGGCAACAAGACCATGAATGATCAGACAACACAAATCGTCGAGAGCCTGAGCATCGACGGACCGATCGGCATCACGGGTGCGATCGGGATCGGCGTGTTGCTGGCCGTTCTGTTCGCCGGACTGCTGTGGTCACAGCGACAGGCGACCGGGACCGGATGGGCCATTGCCTTCTGGGGACTGCGGGTGATCGCCATCGCCGTCGTGCTTTGGATGTTGCTCGGCCCGTCATGGGTCACCCAACGTCGGACCACGAAGCCCCAGTCGATCGCGGTGCTGGTCGACACGAGCGAGAGCATGGATGTCAACGATCCGCCGAGCACGCGCCAGTTTCGGTGGGCTCAGTCGGCATCGGGTGACTCGGCGACCGACGACCCGCTGATCGCTTGTGACCGGGCGGTTGTCGGGGTCCATGCGGCGGTTCAACGAAGTCAGTTGGCACGACAGGCCGTACTTTACCATCGTTCTCCGAGGGACATCCGAAAGGAGTGTGACGCAGTCGCCGAGGCAGTCCGTCGGGCGGTCGTACATTTGGAAACGTCGATCTCCGCGATGACGGGAGACGCTGCGGAGAATCGTGGCAAAGCGGAACGCGTGTTGACGCTGCTCGATGGCAATATCGCGGCTGATCTCCGGGAGGTCGATGATGCGCTGGATGACTCGACCGCTGCGGCAGAGGACGATCTCGCCGAGTCGCTGCTGTCAATTCAGGATGCACTCGTTGGTGCAGAAAGGCGTTTGTCCGAACTGACACGATCGCTGGAGAACACGTTTGCCACAGGCGACGGTCAGTCGGCATCGGACCAACCGAGTGGGATGACACGGCGTGAGTACGTCTCACGAACACTTGACGACATGCAGCAAGAGGATGCGGAGGAGATCGAAAACCCTGTGACGCTGAAGGCGTTCCGGTTCGATCGACAGGTGACCGGGGTCTCGTTCGACAACGGTTGGAGTGAGGGCCTGCGACCACTCGAAGCCGGGTCTCACACGGGCGACTCGGCCGAAGAGGCCGACAGTGACCTTCCCCGCACGAATCTGTCAGCTGCACTCGACCAGTTGGGGCGAGCCGCAGCGTCGGATTCGATCCGGTCTGCGATCCTGATCACCGACGGCGGACACAATGACTCGGCGGCCGTGGCACCGCAGGAAGTGGCACAGTCACTCGCGGGCATTCCCGTGCACGTCGTGCCGATCGGCAACACCGAGATGATCCGCGATGCGATGCTCTATCGGCTGGATGCGCCGGCCGCCGTCGTGCAGAAGGATTCGATTCTCATCGACGTGATCGTGACGGCCTTTCAGTGTGCCGGTGAGAAGAGTCGACTCGTGCTTCGCAAGAACGGCGAGCCGATCGACGAGAGAGCGCTGACGTTCGACGGTGATCGCATCGACTCGCGAGTTTCGTTTCAGGTCGAGGCGGAGGAACTGGGGCGACAGGAGTTCGAATTGTCACTGGACCCGCTGGACGATGAGGCGAGTACAACGAACAACATGGCGTCTCTCACGGTCAACGTCGTGAACGACTCGCTTCGGGTGCTGCTCGTCGACCGCATCGCCCGCTGGGAGTTTCGCTATCTCGACCAACTCTTTCGCCGGGATGAATCGGTCACGTTCGACAAGCTGCTGTTTCACCCGGAGGTTCGAGCGACGGGGGCGATCGCCCAGACCGGCCGATTGCCGCGTGATGTGGAGGGCTGGTCGAATTACGACGTGGTGATCCTCGGCGACATCGATCCCCAATATTTCGATCAATCGTGTCAACAGGGGCTTGATGAGTTCGTGCGGACCCGCGGGGGTCATCTGATCGTCATCGCCGGAGCGGAGAACATGCCCCAGGGGTTCGTTCGTCAGCCAATCATGGATTTGCTGCCTGTGGAGCGCGGTCGCGAACTGAGTTCAGCACAGGGATTGGGGGTCCGGGTGGCTCCGGCAGGACGAAATCATCCGGTCCTCACCATCGCCGGATCGTGGCCGGAGAGCGAGTTACTTTGGACCCAGCAATACGAGCGTCAACCGCTGACCGGGCTGTCCGACTACTCGCACCCCAAGCCGACGACCGAGTCGCTGCTGGCAGTAGACGTGCCGGGACGGGCGGTCGACGTGCAGGAGGGGGCCGATCGTTCGCCTGAGCATGCGTTCCTGTGTTGGCATCAGGTGGGAGCGGGCCGCGTCGTGTTCGTGTCTGCACCGTCGACGTATTCACTTCGGTTCCGCTATGGCGATCGCTATCACCATCGGTTCTGGGGACAGTTGATGCGATGGCTCACGGCAGCCGAGCGGGCCGGAGGTTCTCAACTGGTACGAATCAGTACGGATCGGGTTCGCTATGATGCCGGGCAACCGGTGGCGGTGACGGTGCGACTGTCCGAGAAGGATGGCAATCCGGTGCGGGGAGCGATGCTCGCAGCGACCGCCAGTACCCAGGAGGGGCCGGCCGCCAGCGTCGATCTTGTGGCCGACGACAAAGTTCCGGGTCGATACTTCGGCACGTTTCCTGGTCTGCCGGCGGGGGCGTTTCGCGTGACCGCGACAGGACCGGACGTCGACCGGTTGCTTGTCGACACCGAAGACAAAAACCGGGCCGAAGCACGAATCAATGTGTCACCGGCAGGGAGTATCGAGCAGGTGAACACCCGTTGTAACATCTCCCTGTTGAAACAGATCGCGGAAGTGACGGGCGGACAGGTGGTTCCCCCCACAGCGATTGATGAACTGTTGAGGCTCTCCTCGCTCGCACCCGAAGTCAGCGAGAAGGTGGAGCGGATGCCCTTATGGAACCGTTGGAGTTTTCTTGCGATCGCCTTCGCCTGTCTGTGCACAGAGTGGGTCGCACGCAAGCGTCTGGGACTGGTCTGATTCGTCACCGCCAGCACATTCGGACAACACACTTATCCGTCATCGATTGGACTCAGAAGGTTTTCCCATGATCACCTCAAATTCGCCGATCAGAATTCCCATTCCCATCGAAGACAAACTGCGCGAGGTGCGCGGCGCCCGGGACAAGGCACGCATCTCACAGGCTCTTGTTTTGAGCTTGCTGGTGCTGCTGCTCGCGATGTGCCTGGCGATGCTCATCGACTGGACGTTCACGCTATTTAGTCCCTCTTGGCGGATGTTTTTGACGTTTACCGCATTGGGGATCGCGGGCGTGACGCTCGTGGCGTCGGTCGTCGTTGGACTGAGGCGTGGACGCCGTTGGGAGGAACTCGCCGCTGAGGTCGATCATTCCGTGCCGCAAACCGAAGAACGATGGTCGACCGTTGCCGAGTTGGCCGGAGCACCGCTCGAACAACAACGGCTGATCCATTCGGGAATGTTGAACCGGCTCTCCCGAGAGGCGACCCGGCTCGAACCGGAAGTGGCGACGGATGAAGTCGTGTCGCTGCGGGGAGTCATGGCGAGCGTCCTCGGTGTGTGTGCAGTGGTGGTCCTGCTGCTGACGGCCTGTCTGACCGATTGGCAACAGACATCCGTGCTGGTCAAACGCTTCTGGGCACCGACGGCGAACATTTCCGTCACACAACTTGAGGTGCCGGTTGATGATCTCGTGGTCGCGCGGGGTGAGCCGATCACGTTGCAGGCGACGATGACCGGACGTGCCGTCGAAGAGGGGCTGCTGTTCCTTCAACACGAGGCATCGAGCGAGCCGGAACTGATCCCGCTTGATTCCGTCGGCGTGGAAGAGAAGCAGTTCGTCCACCGCATCAAGGCAGCCGACGAGGCGTTGACGTACCGACTCCGCGCCGGAGATGGCCAAACCGACTGGAAGACCGTCACCGTCGTGAACCGTCCGGAGATCGAAGCGGTGCGATTCCGTGCCGTGCCGCCGGAGTACACAGAACAGGAACTGGTGAATCTCAATGAACTGCCGGAGAAGGTCTCGGTTGTCGAGGGAACGATGCTGGAAGTTGCTGTGCTTCCACGAGACGCGGTCGACAAGGTGATGTTCCGTCTCGACGAAGAGGACAATCGCGAGCTGACGTCGGCCGACGGACGGTGGTATCAGTTCCGGACCAAGCTCGAAAAAGACCTCCGCATCGTCGCGGTGCTGACCGAAGAACACGGTTTGGAGAACAAACATCCGCCCGTCTGCAAAATCAGCGTCAAGCCGGACGCGGCACCGTCGGTGGAGATCATCTCCCCCACGGAAGAGATGGCTGCTCGACCGGATGACGAAATCGACATTGAGTTCACCGCCTCGGACGACTTCGGGATCGCGAAGGCCGAACTGGTGATCTACGGCAAGGACTCGCCGGATGGCGACATGCGTGAGATGCAGGTGATCGATATCCCGCTGAATGACCAACTGGGGGAAACGTCAATCGCCGGTGCGGTCCCACTGTCGTTGGAGAAATACAACCTGGAGGACGGACAGGAACTGGAGTTCGCTGTCCGCGTGTACGACACCCGCCAGTCGGCCGCCTCGACGAAAAGCCCCGAGCTGTCTCCGGCTGAGGCGCCGAAGTCGCCTTCCGCGTCGCCCGCCGATGCGCTGCAATTGGCGAAGTCCACGCCAGCACGCACGGGATCGCTGCCGGAAGCTCAACCGTCCCCTTCCGAGGTGAAGCCGTCTGAGACACAGGACACACCATCTCCGACGTTGGCGAGTAACCTGACCAAGCAGCCCGTTACTCCCGGGGATGCGTCACCCTCGAATCCGACTCCGAACCGACCGACACCCAACGAGACGACACCGCCATCGGCAACAACGCCGTCGAACACGCCGGCCCCTCGTGATCCGCAGCCCTCCGGAAATCCTTCTAACACGCCTCCCCCGAACGGAACACAACCGACGAACCCGACGCCGTCTCCGCAAGACAGTACCGAACTCGCCTCGACCTCACCGACGACTCCTTCCCCCTCAGGGGCGACGCAGCCTCAAACACCGTCGGGCGATAACGGTCCATCCAACCCAGGCGAATCATCGCCCAGTGAGGCCAACTCGTCGTCCGCGTCTGACAACAATGCTCAGTCGTCTCCTCCCCCGGGCGGGTCGAATTCGGAGAATCAATCCGAAATGGGAGGTGCCCCCCGACCGCCGGATGACATGACTCGCCGGTCGTTGGACGTCGCGCAGTCATCGACCAGCGGCGTGATGAAGTTGCGAATCGACAAGTGGGCGGGCAGCTTCGCTGGTCAACAGCGACGCAAACTGGAGATGTCCATTGCTCCCCGTCTGGGTGAGCTTGACCAACTGCTGGAGGTCGCCGAGAACCGATTCCGCGAGGCGTTGGATCAACTCGAACGAAATGTCGACTGGGCTGGTCCGCAGGATCATCTGCTGCAAGCTGGCGACGAGAAGCTGACTGTGTCACTCGATATCGCGGCCGATCTCCGCAAGACGTCGGCGGACACGCCTTACACGTTCATCGGTTTGCAACTGGGAGAGATCTCTGAGTCGCACATCGTTCCGGCCAGTGAGGCAGTCTGGAACGGACTTCAAGCCAAATCCAACAACGCACGCCAGCCGCTCGTGGAGCAGGCGTGGCAACAGACCGGGCGGGCGAGACAACGGCTCGCAGCGTTGTCCTCGCAGTTCGAGCGCATCCGACGCGAACATGCACTCGCCGATGCGGTCGAAGAAGTGAAAACGATGTACCAGGTGTTTGTCGAGGACTCGTTCGCATTGCTCGAACAGGACAAAGGACGGATCAACAACTTCCAGCGCCGCATGGCTCAGTTTGAGCTGGACGAGGAGTACCTCGCGCGACTGGAGGAGGTGCTCAAGATGCGTCAGGAACTCATTGCGGAGTTTGCCCGCATCCTGTCCGAAGACCCGCGGTTGCTCAAGCGGTTTGTCGACAGCATCAACAATCAGTCCGAGACGCTCCGGGATCAGCTGACGTTGCTTACGGTTCGTCAGCAGGATTTGGACGCACAGGTGCAGGGTTGGAATGGTCTGGAGGAGGAACTTCGCCCGCAGGGGCTCGTCGGCATCACCCGCCAGAAGCTTCAGGCTTCGATCGATCTGGCACAGTCGGCCGCGGAGTTGCAGGAGAAGTTCGAGACTTGGTCTCCGCTCGATCTGGGCGTGAGCGACAGTGCAGTCCGTGCTGCCCGCGATCAACTTCAGACGATTGCAGCATCGGCCCGGCAAGTCGAGAACAAGGCGGCCTCCTGGCGATCGCCCCTCAACCGAGCGGATCCCTCGGACGCCGATGAAGCTGAGCAGACCGACGAATCGCCCGCTGAGAGCGAACAGGACGAATTCACCACGCTGGGACTCTCAGAGGTCACCGCCGCTGGTCGTCAGTATTACGAACAGCTATTGGCGATGGATGCGCAGCTTGTCACGCTGTCGGCGGAGAATAATCATCCGGACCTCGGTCCGTTTGTGGTCCGACGGCTCGCAGAGACGCGGCGTCTCATCACCAAGGCCTCCGCCTGGGTGCATCAGATGGAGTTGCTCGACGAGGGCGAATTCCACGTCGCCGCATCGGTCGAGCAACATCAGCTGGCTCAGGAGACGAGCGACCTCACCGCCGGTCTGGCCGACCTTGAACAACAACTCGCAGGCGTGCTTCAACGGGACGACGGCACGTTGCCCGAGAACATGGCCGAACTGTCTCGCCAGTTGCTCGCGACACTCGATGAGCGGGTGGCGTCCAGCCAGTTGGGGGCCGTCTTCTCGCTGAAACGGAACACGCTGAACGCAGCCGCCGCGCGAACGAAGGATGCAACCGAAGGCATGCTAGAAGCGGAACGGCTGTTCGATGAGTTGATCAAACTGGCGATTGATGAGGCGGATAAGCTGCCTGTTCAGGATCCGATCGCCGATCTGCTGGACGATCCGACTCTTGATGAACTGCTGGCCTTGCTGGAGAATGAACGGGACCTCGCTGCCGCGCTGGGGATTCCTCCGCGACCGACCAATCTCAATGTCATCGGCGACTTCCTGCGGTCCGGCGGTGGGGGCGGCGGCGGTGGAATGGGAAACATGTTCGCTTCCCAGATGAGTGCCCGCATGCGAATGATGCAACGTGCCCAACAACGAGCCGCCAACCGGGCGGAAGGGGAAGCGAATAAACTCTCCTCCAACGCCAAACGGCAGATCGACCAGTGGAACAATCTCGTCTCCGAACTGGAGGACCGCCTCCTGCAAGGCGACGGCCAACTTCCACCGGAAGAGTATCGACGTGCCATCGAGCAATACTTCTCGGAAATCACACGTCAGGCTGGCGAGGAGGAGTCCCCGTGAGAATGGTTTTCGTGTCACGCGTCGCTGAATTCGCCAGAATTCAGAAAGGCAAGCGGGGCGGCCTATGTGCTTTCATACTGGCCCTTGTGCTGATGGGAATCAGTGTCAACGTCACCTGCGGTCAAGACGAATCCGTTTCATCTGAGGTGGATCGTTTCGGCTCGCGGCCGCTGCTCACCGATGCGCAATGGAACAAGCTGGATAATGCCGTTGACCGCGCGCTGACGTACCTCGCGAGGATGCAGGACTCGGATGGATCGTATCGTACGGACCCGTCGGGGCAGCCGGCGGTAACGGCTCTGGCCACAATGGCCTATCTCTCGCGTGGCCATCTGCCCGATGAGGGGCAGTATTCGACGGAGATCCAGAAGGGCGTCGACTACGTCCTCTCGATGCAGGCGCCCGACGGGGCGATCACGCTCAGGCGCGTCGGCCGGGACCGGGCCGCTCACTTCGAAGGGAACTACAACCATGCCATCTCCGGTTTGATGCTCACTGAAGTGTACGGCATGACGTCGACCAAGCGGCAGAAGCTGATTCAAGAGGTGATCGAGAATGCACTCGCTCACAGTCGCACCCAGCAAACGATGACCAAACGCTTCCCGGACGATCGGGGCGGCTGGAGGTACATGCAACGGTTCGGCGACACTGACTCTGACCTTTCAATCACCGCGTGGCAGTTGATGTTTTTGCGATCGGCCCGCAACGCGGAGTTTGAAATTCCCGAAGAGTGGATCGACGAAGCAATGGGCTATGTCCGTCGCACTTTCGACAAACGCAAGAAGGGCTTCCGCTACGGTCTGCGAGGCGAGGACGACTACGTCAGCCGAGGCATGGTCGGGGCGGGCGTGGTCTCTCTCTCGCTTGGCGGCGAACACAATACGGAGATCGCTCAGCAGGCAGGGCAATGGATTCTCAACACGAGCTTTGATCAGTTCAATCGATCCATCGGCATGCAAGACCGCTATCACTACGGAGCCTATTACTGCTCACAGGCGATGTACCAGTTGGGTGGCGACTACTGGTTCGAGTTCTATCCCAAACTGCTCGATGCCTACGTCGAGAACCAGAACCGCGACGGCTCCTGGGACAGCGAGTCCTACAGCAACGACCGCAAGTACGGTCCAATGTACTCAACGGCCCTCGCTGTACTCGCCCTCACGCCCCCCTACCAGATCCTGCCGATCTACCAGCGATGAGGCCATCGGCGAAGCGCTACTCGTTCAGCGAATCTGAAATGACGGTTTCCCAAGCCGACGGCTTGCCGTCGAACGATCGTGGGAAATTGGCCATTGTCTCCCATTCGAACGACGGCGAAGCCGTCGTCTTGGGAGGGATGAGATCGCGAGACTTCAAATCAGCCTTGATAACGCGCTAGGTGTGTTCGCCGAGCCAGGCTGAGAGTCTGTCGCGCATTTCATCTCGCACGCGTCGGAACTCGACCATTTGCTCTTCATGGCTGCCGTCTGCGTAATAGGGATCGTCGAAGGGCCAGTGCAGGCGTTCGACGTCGCCGGGGAAGGTCGGGCACTCCTTTTCCGCTGACGAGCAGACACTGATGATGAGGTCCGGTGGCGTCCCCTGCGGCGGGAGGAACTCGTTGATGTGCTTGCTCGTCTGCTGTGTGATGTCGATGCCCAGTTCGGACATCGCCTCGATCGCGAGCGGATGCACGTAGTGAGCCGGATTCGCCCCGGCCGACATCGACTCGATTTCTTCTCCGGCAAGGTGCCTCAGCAGTCCCTCGGCCATCTGCGAGCGGCAACAGTTTCCGGTGCACAAGAACAGCACTCTTCGTTGACTCGAATTCATCGTTCCTGACTCCACGATGCGGTTGTGTTGGCGAGGTGCCGAGAATTGGGAATAGCCTTCGGCACGAGGCTTGCTAATCTTGAACGAAAATGTCAAAAAGGGGTGGAAAACCTCATTGGCAGGCGATCCACAGCCCATATTATGAGCAGTCTGCACAATTTCCAGGCAAACTGCTCAGCATGTCTGTACAGCGTGAGTCGGACATTTGGAGGGCTGTCATAATTCCATCTTTGAGAGGTTGGAGGAGACGAGAGATGAGTGACGTGGCAAAACTCGAGTACATCTGGCTGGATGGCTATCAGCCGACACAAAGCCTGCGTAGCAAGACCCTCATCCGGAAGAAATTCAGCGGAAAGGTCGAAGACTGCCCGACATGGTCCTTCGATGGCTCGTCGACCGAACAGGCACCCGGCGGTTCGTCGGACTGTCTGCTGAAGCCGGTCGCCTGCTTCCCAGACCCCGACCGTTTAGGCAACGGCTACCTTGTAATGTCCGAAGTACTGAACCCGGACGGCAGCCCGCATCGCAGCAACGGACGTGCGACGATTCAGGACGACGACGATGACTTCTGGTTCGGCTTCGAGCAGGAATACACCATCTGGGACACCGACATTAACAAACCGATCGGATTCCCGGCTGAAGGTTTCCCCGGTCCGCAGGGTCCATACTACTGCTCCGTCGGACACGGCAAAGCGGTCGGTCGACAGATCGTCGAAGAGCATCTCGAGTCCTGCCTGCAAGCCGGAATCAACGTCGAAGGCATCAATGCCGAGGTGATGATGGGGCAGTGGGAGTTCCAGGTCTTCGCCAAGGGTGCCGCCCGTGCCGGCGATGAAACCTGGGTTGCCCGGTACATGCTTGAACGCACCGCGGAGAAGCATGGCTTCTCAATCAACTGGCACTGCAAGCCGGTCAAGGGTGACTGGAACGGCTCCGGCATGCACGCCAACTTCTCCAATGGGGCCATGCGGGAGTCCGGCAGCGAAGAGTTCTTCCACAAGCTCTGCTCCGCGTTCCAGCCTCGCATCAAGGAGCACATCGACGTCTATGGAGCTGACAACGATCAACGTCTGACCGGTCTGCACGAAACGCAGTCGATCGACAAGTTCAGCTACGGCGTCTCCGATCGTGGTGCCTCGATTCGTATTCCGATCAGCACCGTTGAGAGCGGCTGGAAGGGACGTCTCGAAGACCGCCGGCCGGCTTCCAACGCCGACCCGTACATGGTCGCCTCCGCGATCATCGCCACGGTCAAAGGAGCCGGAGCATAAGCCGGTTCCGAAGGCGGCAACCCAACGTCTGACACGACCCCCCTGGGCGCCCAGGGGGGTTTTTCCATCCCAAGCCGATAGCTCCGCTCGTCGAACGGGCACCTCTCAGTACGACGGCAAAGCCGTCGGCTTGGGGGAGTCACACGTCCGGACGTGTTTCCGGCAGATCGTGTTGGACGTCACGAATGGCGTCGATCAACTCCATCGCAGAGGCGTAACGGTCCTCCGGCTTTTTCGCCATCGCTTTGAGGGCGATGTTCTCCACCGCGGACGGAATGTTTCGACCGGGGGCCTGCTCTCGGGGCGGCACCGGCTCATCGTTGATGATGCGATCGAAAGTTTCGCCGATCGTCCGCCCCCGGAACGGCTCCTTGAAGGCCAGCATCTCGTACAACAGCACGCCCATGCTGAAGATGTCCGTACGCTCGTCGATGTACGGTCGGCCAAGCACCTGTTCGGGCGACATGTACAACGGCGTTCCCGGACGCTGGCCGGCGATCGTCAGCGGTTCGAGAGGCATCTCGGTCTGCTTCAATCTTTCGTGCAATGAGAGGTCTGTCTCGTTCTCGAGGTCGTCTTGCTGGCCCCAGACCTTCGCGACGCCCCAGTCAAGGAGAATCACCTCCGCAAACCGGCCGACCCAGATGTTCTCCGGCTTGATGTCCCGGTGGATCACCCCGTGATTGTGAGCGTACGCAAGGGCCAGACTTGCACGACGCAAAATGTCCAGCAGCGACATCAGCGGATACTTGGCTTCGGTGCTCTCGTCATGGCGCGCCAGCCGCTTCATGATCTCGAACAGGTTTTCACCCGCGATCCGCTTCATGGTGAAGTAGAGATCGCCGTTTTCATCCCGTCCCACATCGTACACGGGGACCGTGTTCGGGTGCTGAAGTTGTGCTGTGACCCGCGCTTCTCGTAAGAATCGTCGACGCTCTTTCTGGTCGATCGCGTACTCGGGCAGCAATCGCTTCATGACGACGACACGCCCGGTGAGCATGTCCCAGCAGGAATGCAGCTGCGTTTTGCCCGTGCACGTCATCTCCTGATAGTCGGTGTACCGCGCAGTCCCGGTCGGACAGGGGTCCGGCAGGTCTGGGTCGGTGCCGGAGAGAATGATCTTGGGATAGTTGTGCCGATCCATTGGCATCGCGTTTTCCTCGTCAGGCGTAAGTCGTCAAGCGTCGAGCGAAACGCGAGGCTCAGTCGTTTTCGACCTTGAAGTCGTGCTTGCGGGCGTCCTTGCGGGACTTGGCTTCCCATTTGGCGGAGACGACCGGGTTCGGCTCGGTCGATCCTTCGATGTCGCCCCGGATCCACTTGACTGAAGTGGCGATGGATTCGAGAAACGCGGGATTGGTCCACGTCTCCTCGCGATGCCCCAGATTGTTGAAGTAAATCTTGCCTTCACCCCACGACCGCACCCAGGCCACCGGCACATGGAATCCAAACTCCGCATTGACAGTCCCACCGGTCGGGCTGCCGGCGTAGTCGATGCTCATCAACACCCGCACGTTTTCCGGCTTGAAGTGCGAATACATGTAGATCTCGTCCTGAATCTTGAACTCCGTGCCGAACGGTTTGGCAAGCGGATGATCCGGATCATGTACGGCGAGCGTCACGTTGCTCCCTGAACCCCACGGGTGACCGATGAAGGTGCCGCCGCAGATGTCCCAGTACCAGGAGTGCTCGGGGTTGTCCGTGCGATACGTATCCGCTGCGGAGTGAAAGCCGATCCAGCCGTGCCCCTTCTCCTTCAACCATTCGTCGACAAAGTAGTCCCGGTCGGCATCAGCAATCGGCAGTTCACCGGTCGTGTAGAAGGCGACGATGTCGTAGTTCTGGAGGTTGTCCTTCGTGAAGTCGGCTGCAGCATCCTGAGTGCAGTCGCAGGTGAACAGTCCGGACTGTTGCCCCAGTTGAATCATCGCGACCTCAGCGGGGGCCAGTTTGCCCGCCTGCTCAGGATCACGTTTGACAGAGCCGTGCACAAATCCCTGACTCTGCGTGAGGAACAGGATCCGCGTGGAAGTCGCCTCGTCGGCTGCCATCACAAATGACGATGTCCCGAGATGAACCGTGAGAATCAATGCAAGAGTCAGACAGAATCGGGACATGAAAGGCTCCAGAACTGTGTCAATCGTGATGAGAAAGGTTGACCGACTGCGTGGCAGCAGGTGCATCCGATTTTGGTCCTCAGTATGATATGGGCTGAAATCCAGCGGAACAATCAACGCCGCTTTTCGCTTAGTCTCAAGCCCCGAAAATCTCGCACCCATGTCCGATCCCGAGGTCATTGCACGCGGACGGTTTGTCAGACTGGTGAATGACAACGGCTGGGAGTACGCGGAGCGCGAACGGGCAGAGGACGTCGTCGCCGTTGTGGCCGTCAATGAGAACAACGAACTGATCCTGACCGAGCAGTTTCGCCCGGCTGTCAAGCGGACTGTGATCGACATCCCTGCCGGACTTGCTGGCGACACCGATGACTTCGCCGGAGAGTCACCCGCAACCGCCGCCGCCCGTGAACTGGAGGAGGAGACCGGCTACGTCGCCCGATCGTTGACCGAAATGGCAACGGTCCCATCGTCGCCCGGGCTGACGTCGGAAACGGTAACGATCTTTCTCGCGGAAGGACTGACCCGACAGGGGGACGGAGGGGGCGACGAGTCCGAGTCGATCGTGGTCCACACTGTCCCGGTGCAATTGCTGTGGGAATGGCTGCGATCGCGAGAAAGTCAGTCGCAGTTGATCGACCCGAAAGTCTATGCGGGCCTCTGGCTGCGTGAACAGTACATGAGTGCGAGCGGCTGAATCTTCAAAGGGATCGGAGGAAGTCGGTGTTGTTGAGATTGCGAATGATCAGTGTGATCGTGTGTCTGTTGCTTTTCGGGACGTCACTCATTGCTGAGGACTGGGGAGCATGGAAAGGTCGCGTCGTTGTCACCGGTGATCTTCCCGAGGTCGCACCGCTGGTCGCCAGGGGAGACACAGCCGTGAAGGACTCGGTGTGCACCGCTGGGGATGTCCCCGATGATTCGCTGCGAATCGATCCGGAGTCACGCGGGCTGGCGGGGGTGTTTGTCTTTCTGAGACGCAAACCCAAGGCGATCCACCCCGAGTTGGAGGTGAGCGCGGAGTCCGAGGTGGTGTTCGACCAGAAGGGTTGTCGGTTCGTGCCTCACACAATGGTCGTCCGCACGGACCAGACCGTCCTCGTGAAGTCGGATGACCCGACGAACCACAACACGCATACGCACCCGACCTTCAACACGCCGGAGAACTTCCTCGTTCAGCCAAACAACCGCGACGGGGTGCCGCTGGAGTTTCGCCTCCCGGAGCCGAACCCGGTCAAGGTGACGTGCGATTTGCATCCGTGGATGAACGCCCACTGGCTGGTCGTCGATCATCCGTATGCGACCCTCACCAACGAAAAGGGCGAGTTTTTCATTGAGAGACTGCCGGTGGGGGAGCAGACGTTTCGCATCTGGCATGAGCGGTTCGGGTGGATCGACAAATCATTGAAGGCTGAAATTGCTGCTGACGAAACACGCGATCACACCACAATCGAGGTCAGTATCGACGAACTCCTGAAGAACTGAAACGACGACGATTCGTCGGGGACCAATCGAACATGCGAAATCAACTCGGCTTCTTCCTGCAATTCGTCGCACTGGTGTTTCTGCCGCTGCTGATCGTCTGGCAATTGAACTTCGGCTTCAAGTTGTTGTACATGCCGACGCTCACCCTTCTGGGCGTCGTGGTCTTCTGGTTCGGTCATCGCCTGCGGGACCCCGGGTCATGACAATGCGACCGATTGGTCACGCCGGAGAACCGGGGTGCCACTGCTGGCTCGTCCAGCAGTGCCGTCAAGTGACAATGTTCGTCTCCCGGATTCGCTGCGGAATCACTCCACAAATGCATGTTCTGTGCATCGTAATTGCCCTGGCGTTCGTCCTTTCACGTGCGGCGATCGCACAGGACGGTTCCCCGCCGCTTCGTGAATCGGTCACGCTTGATGTGCCGCTGCTGGTCGCCAAGCAGTTTGCCAACATTCGGGGGTTGATCGAACAGGAACAGTGGAGCGATGCGATTGCTGCCCTCGATCATGTGACCGACGAACACGCGGCGTCTCTCGTCGAAGCCTCGCCCGGTCGTTACCTCAACGCCGTCGATTATGCGCGCCTGCTCATTACACAATTGCCACCGGACGGACTGGCAACCTATCGCGAGCAGATTGACGGCTGGGCCGAGCAGCAGATCGAGGAGGCCAAATCGCTTCATGACGACGCATCTCTGCAAGTCCTGCTGCGAGATGCCTTCGCCAGCAGTTGGGGAGATGATGCTCTCTGGCTTCTTGGCGAACGACAGTGGGAGACGGGCGACATCAGCGCAGCCCGACAGACGTGGACACGATTGTTACCCCTTGACGACGAGACAACCCGGTTGGACGTCCTGTCGTATCCGAACCCGGAGATTCCACTGGCCGACGTCGCTGCCCGGCTCGTGATGTGCAGCATCGCAGAGCGCGAGATGACTCGTGCCGCATCCGAATTGCAGGAGTTCACGCAAGAATTCCCGATGGCGGAAGGAACGATCGCCGGTCGAGAAGGACGGTTGTCGGAGATCCTCAGCGAGGTATTCGAGGAATCAAAGCAATGGTCGCCGGCAGACTCAACGCGTGAATGGCCGACGTTCGCAAGAGACACCTCCCGCAATGCTTGCGCGTCGACGGAGCAGGTGCTTGATGGACCGCATTGGATGATCCCGCTCGCGCCGATCTCGGTCGCTCAATGGGAGCGTGAGCGTGCAGATCTCGGCAGGCCTGCCCCGCTCAGTCGTTTTCCGGTGGTGTCCGTAGGGACTGTGTTCTTCCACGATGGCCGATCAATCCGGGCAGTGAATCTGATGGACGGCAAGCCTTGCTGGCCAACCGATGATGAGGCGGATGTGGGAGACATCTATCCACCGTTCAAGCCCGTGCTGCAACCATTGTTGCGTCCCGCAGTGGGCGTCCCGAGGTTCACCTCGACCGTTGTCGCCGGACGGTTGTACGCCCTGACTGGTCCGTCGGTGTTGACCCTGCCGGAGTCTCGACTGCAACCCTCTCCCTCGCGGCTGGTCTGTCTCGACATTGCGGACGGAGAGGGCCTGCTGCAATGGTTCAAGACGGATGAGGATCTGTTTGTTGACGGTTGGCGGATGACGGGCACCCCGGCCGCTGATGGAGAACGACTGTACCTGCCTCTCATGCGGACCGCCCCGCAGCCCGAGCAGGGGATTGTCTGTCTGTCCGCTGACGATGGTTCGTTCATCTGGCAGACGCGGATCTGTCAGGCGTTGACCGAGCCGCTCTCCGGACGCATCCAGTTGGGACATCAGCTCCTCACCTTGTCCGATGATCGGTTGCTCTGCTCGACCGACATGGGCGCGATCGCGTCTCTCGTTCCCGAAACTGGCGTGATCCGCTGGGTCGTAACGTACCCGTCCACCGCACTGAGTCCCACCGAGCGCAGCGAAGAGAATCTGAACGGGTTATTGCCGCCGCTGGTCAGCGAGGGAGTTGCGTTCGTCAAACCAAACGACTCCGACGAGTTGATGGCGATCGACGTCAGCACGGGTGCGACGCTCTGGAGTCGCTCGCTCCCGTCACACGTCGTGCATCTACTGGGAGCGACCGGACGCGACCTGTATGTCAGCGGCGATCAACTGTGGTGCATGGAGACCGCAACCGGCCAGATGGTCTGGCAGTTCGGCCACGATGATCCGGCCGGTTTCGGATACGGCCGAGGTGTTGTCGCCGGCGACCACATCTTCTGGACGACACACGATTCGCTGTTCACCATTGATCGACACGCTGGTCGAGCCGTACAACGGTATCCACTGGCCCAAGTGCTGGGCGTCGCCGGAGGCAACATGGTCCTCGCAAACGACCGCCTGCTGATCGCCGGGACCGATCACTTGACCGCGTTCGGCCTCACGTCAACTGCGACGGCCACGACTCAGGCCGGGTCTGACTCGCCGAAGTAGACGCGGGCGGCTGTTTTGCGGAGCAGCCATTGCTTGTCCGACGGCGAGAGGAAGTCGATGCGGTCCTGAATGAGGGCCAGCGAATCCGGGTACGTGTTGTCGCTATTGAGCTGATACGGCAGGTCGCTCGCCCACATCAGTCGCTCGGGGCCGTAAGCGTCGCACAACCGGCGGATCATCGGGATCAGGTCGTCGTACGGGGCCTGCTTTTTGCCGAAGGCGTAGAAGGCGGACGTCTTGACGTGCGTGTGCCTGTGGCGTGCGAGTTTGGCGAGGTTCTTGAGGTCGGACTCTCGAATCTGCCCGTCACCACCGATCCTTGCGAAGTGGTCGATTACCACGGAGGTGTCCGGATACTCTTCACACATCTGATCCGCCATCGGCAGGTGCTCGGGGTTGATGAGCGGGCAGATGACCATGCCGTGCTCGCCCGCGTGCTTCCACATGGCGCGGACGCCGTCGCTCTCGGTCCAGGGCGTCGTGCCGTCCTCGCTCGGCGTGATGCGGAAAGCACCGGCTCCCGCTTTCTGCAGTCGAGTCATCTCCCCAGTGACATCATCCTGTGTTGCATCAACACAAGCAACCGCTGTAAAGACGCCGGGGTACTTCTTCATCGAGTCGAGCATGTACGAGTTGTCGACTCCATGAAAAGGCCGATGCTGAATCAGCACGACCCGCGTCACTCCGTGCGGCCGCACCAGTTCGAGCAACTCCTCCGTCGTGAAGCTGGGCGGTTTGAGATCGTCCAGCGTCATCCCCTCCGCCAGCGGATATGACTTGATGTCCCGCGCCCAGATGTGCGAGTGAGCATCGATGATGCCGGGCTCATCGGCGTCGTCTGCTACCAGCCCTGATGCTCCCATCGCCACGCAGGCGCTACTTGCTGCCAGAAAGTCACGTCGGTTCATCATGTTGTTCCTTGGAATCGGGTGCCCACGGGATTGGGTCTGGCCAGATCGGCGGTACGTGGCGTCGGTATTCTTCATACTCTGCTCCGAAACGACGCACAAGTTGCGGCTCCTCCACCAAAGGCAAGTAGAGCATGTTGGCCATCAGGAAGAAAGACAGCCATACCAGCAATGGAGGCGATGCCGTCACGAGAGCCTCACCAATCAAGACGAAAGTGACTCCGGAAATCATGGGATGTCGACAGTGACGATACGCGCCTGCGATGACCAGTCGTTGAGGCGGGTCCCACGGCCCGAGAGTCCCTTTTCCGATCATTGCAAATGCCCGAACTGTGCCAACGAAGAGTGCCAATCCCAGACAGAGAGCGATGATGCCAGCTCCGCGAAAGACCCACCCCGCTTGTGGACTGAAGATCAGCCCGTATTGATGGAACACGATTCCGTCAGTCCAAACGATCAAACCTGGGACGACAACTGTGGCCATGAAGGGCAACAGGATTATCGGCCTGATGTGTCTCCAAACACTCATTGGAAGGATCATCTCTCACGGGTGACGTAAGTCCTGACCTTCCCCTCTTCACCGATCTGCACCGTGTAGCTCTTGGCATCGGGGGCGACCGATGCTTTCACCCAGATGCCTTCGCAGTTGACGGTTGGTTCGCAGTTGGCGATGAACTCTGCGGGAGCCTGGGCCGTGTCGTCGAGGTTGACGTTGCGGTGCAGTTGGTACCACTGCTGGAGTGACTTGACCCCCTTCAGGGTGGCGATTGTCTGTTCGTGGCCCCCTTTGGTTGGGCCGTTGCACATCACGGCGATGGTCGGGTCGATAGCGTGCACGAGGGCAGGGTTGTTGCTGGTCGGCAGTCCGTGATGCGTCACCATGAACAGGTCGACCGTGCCGAGCGGGTTGTTGGGAGTAACGAGTTCCGCCTCGACGTTCCATGTGAGGTCGCCGCAGGTGAGGTACTTGAAGTCGCCGAAGGTGAACAGCAGCGACACACTCGCCGCGTTGTCGGATGTGTCTTCGGGTTGCGGCTCGTGTTTACTCGCATGTGGGTTGGGCGGGCCCGAGTTGGTGACGACCTCACGACTCGCGGTCATGACCTTCACGCGCAGCGGGGTGCCGTTCGAGTCGAGGAGAAAGGAATCGCCCGCCCGCAGCGTGTTGGACTCGTTCTGTGATGCGGAGCGATAGTCAGCGATGCGGGTCTCGAAGTCCTTGTCTTCCTGGAGGGCGTCAGGAATGCCGCGATCCCAGAACTGGCCGATCGTGATCTCCGCCGCGAGTGACGCATGATTGCCGTAATGATCGAGATGCCAGTGTGAGACGACCGCGTGATCGATCCGCTCCAGTGCGGCGACATTGCGGACGACGTCGAGAATGCGATCGCGATCGCGGCCGTTGTTGTCCGGGTAGCCGGAGTCAATGAGGATCGATTCATTCGCGGGTGTGACAATCAGGTTGGCCGCTCCGCCTTCGACGTCAATGAAGTAGATGTCCAGCCTGCCATCCCGCTCGTCGGCAAGCACGGCTGTCGGACATTGGATGATGGTGATGGTCGTCAACATCACAAGCGTGAGAAGCCGGCAGCGAATCATGGCATGTTCCTCATTCGGAGGTCGTAGGACACTGAATCAGATCTGTCTGATGTCACGAACCACTCGCTGGACCATTGGACTCTGTCGGGGCACCTTTCTCAACCGGGGAGCCTGTCGATTCCGCGTCGCCCGTGCTTTCGATCTTCACTGCGAACTTCTCCTCGGAAAGCAGCGTCAATTCGTGATTAAAGATTTTCACCAACGCATGCAGACACGAGGCAACGATCGGGCCGACGAACATGCCCCATAGGCCCATCGTCTGCAATCCTCCGAGCACGCTGATGAAGGCGAGGAGCGGATGCAGCTTGGTGTTTGAATTGAGCACATAGGTGCGGACGACATTGTCCAGCATGCCGACGAAGATCGCTCCGTACAAGGCGAGCAGCAACGCCTGGACCCAATGGCCGTTCCAGAGCAGCCAGAGGGCACAGGGGCCCCACACCAGCCATGTCCCCAGTAATGGAACGAGTGAACTCAACACGGAGAGTGCCAGCAGCACCAGCAGGTGATCGAACTTGAAGACCCACAACGCGGCGACCGTCGCAATGCCCTGCACGAGCCCGGCAAAGAACGTCGCCATCACGACCGACCGCACGACCTTCGAGAACTCGTCAAGCATCTCCCGTTGATACTCCGCATGCACGGGAATCAGCTTCTGTGTTGCGTTGAGTAGAGCTGTGCCGTCGGCGAGAAAGTAGTACAGAGCAATCACGAAGACCAGAAAGGACACGATCGCAGAGACGACCGCCGCGATGGAACTGGAGAGGAAGTCGAATGTCTCCCCCCCCAGCGAACGGCCAGCAATGTCCTGCAGAACCACCTTGAGCCGATCGCCGACCTGTTTGCGGATTCTGGTCGGAGTGAAACGGACCTGCTCCATCTCCTGTTCCATCAACTCCTTTTCGGAGAGATCGACGTCCTCCGCAGATGCGTCGACATCAGTTTGGTCACCCGGCGGCAGATCTATCGGTAACGCGTCGGGATCGGGGGGCGTCTCTGGATCAGGCGGCGGCGTCTCGTCCTCATTCGGAGCCGTTTCCTCGCTCGAATACGGGTTTTCGTCCGCGGGTGCCTCCTCTGTGTCGTCATCGTCCTTGAAGCGGCTTTCACTCAGGCGGGCATTAAGGAACTCGCAGACGTACTGCAACGGGGCATCGGTCTTGTCTCGGTAGGTTTTGGTCCAGTCCCGGTCGGAGAGTCGAGTGGCGACGACGTACAATTGCAACGACGCCAGCACGGTGGCCAGCGTCACCGGGATCATGATGCTGGCGACGATCGTCCCCGTCGTGAGTCCAGCTGCCAGCCGCACGCGGTTCTTGGTCCGATCGATGAAATAGCGAAACAACGGCTGCGACAGAATGGTGAACACGCCCGCCAGGAACAGCGGCAGGATGAACGGCGCGAGCACCTGAAAGAACGTCAGCCCGAGAATGACGATCAACGTCAACAGGACGGACAGGGAGACGATTCGAACCATGAAACCCTCAGCGGATGGATTCTCGACGGACGTCAGTGTAACGTTTGCAACGGAGAATGGGACCGCTCGGATCACGACACTTTCGGGAACATCGGCAAGACCATGGACCAACTCGCCCCGCGATTCATCAGCTTCTTTGGTCTGTTCGTGATGATCGGGCTTGCGTGGCTGATGAGCAGCGACCGCTGGAAGATCAGTCTGCGGATCGTCATCGGCGGGTTGCTGCTGCAACTGACATTCGCACTGTTCATTCTCAAGACGAGGCTCGGCGGAGTCGTGTTTCAAGCAATGGGGGACTTCTTTACCGGCATCCTCAGCTTTGTCGACGCGGGCTCCGAGTTTGTGTTCGGTGCGGATTACGAAGAACACTTCTTCGCCTTCAAGGTGCTGCCCACGATCGTGTTCTTCAGCTCACTGATGTCGATCCTCTATCACCTCGGAATCGTGCAGAAGGTCGTGTCGTTCTTCGCGAGCATCATGCAGTACGTGCTCGGGACCAGCGGGGCGGAAAGCCTCTCAGCCGCGGCCAACATCTTCGTGGGACAGACTGAAGCACCGCTTGTGGTTCGCCCATACGTCGACAGCATGACGCAGTCTGAGTTGATGGCCGTCATGGTGGGCGGGTTCGCCACAATCGCAGGCGGGGTGCTCGCCGCGTACGTCGGCATGGGGGTCGATGCGGGTCACCTGATGACAGCGTCCGTCATCTCGGCTCCGGCTGCGCTGCTGATCGCGAAGGTGATGCAACCGGAAGTCGAACAGCCGAAAACTCTCGGACACGTCGAGGTGGAAGTGGAGAAGACCACGACCAACATCGTCGAGGCGGCAGCGGCCGGTGCGACCGACGGGATGAAGCTCGCCATCAACGTCGCTGCCATGCTGATCGCGTTTCTTGGACTGATCGCGATGGGGGATGCGATCATCGGCTGGGTCGGCAGCCAATTCGGACAGGAGTGGACGATCGCCAAGCTCCTCGGTTACGCCTTCGCACCACTCGCGTGGGTCATGGGCATCGAATCGAAGGATTGTCTCGCCGCAGGTGAGTTACTCGGCCTCAAGATGATGGCAACCGAGTTCGTTGCGTACCTGAAGTATGGCGAATGGCTGCATCCCGATTCACCGGTGCAACTGTCCGAACGGTCCAAGGTCATCATGACGTATGCTCTGTCCGGCTTCGCGAACTTCGGCTCAATCGGCATCCAGATTGGCGGCATCGGCGGCATTGCTCCGGACCGCCGAGCCGATCTCGCCCGCCTCGGCTTCCGCGCCATGCTGGGCGGCACACTCGCCTGCTGCATGACCGCCTGCGTCGCCGGCATACTGGTGTGAGGTGGATGAGGTGAAAGTGAGGGCGAAGCAGCAGCGACGCCCTCCCTTGATGGTTCACTCGACCGATGCCGTCGTGTCGCTATTCCTTCAACTCACCACAGTCAGCGATCGTGATCTCAGCACGAGTTCGACCACTGCGAGAACCGAGCGATTCAATCTTCTTCACAACGTCCATGCCTTCCACGACTTTCCCGAAGACGACGTGTTTGCCGTTAAGCCAAGGGGTCGTGACGGTCGTGATGAAGAATTGTGAGCCGTTGGTGTTCGGCCCAGCGTTCGCCATGCTGAGCAGCCCCGGAACGTCGTGGGAGTACTTGAAGTTCTCGTCCGCAAACTTCTCACCATAGATACTCTCACCGCCAGTGCCATTCCCGCGAGTAAAGTCGCCCCCCTGGAGCATAAACTCTGGAATGACCCGATGAAAAGAACTTCCCTTGTACGAGAGATCCTTTCCTGACTGTCCCTGACCCTTCTCACCGGTGCAGAGGGCTCGAAAGTTTTCCGTGGTTTTCGGCACGTCCTCACCGAAGAGACCAATCACGATCCGGCCCGCCTCTTCGCCGTCGATGGAGATGTCAAAGTAAACCTTGTTGGTGACGTTTGCATTCGCCGTGTCCGCTGCCTGTGTGTCGGACGTCACACCCGCTACGCAGACGGTCAGGATCAGCATCAAAGTTTGAGCCAGCACGAATCGAAACATGTCTTCCTCCTCCTTGGGGTCAATTGTGAGTTGTGAGACGAACATTGTCGCCATGTTCAGTGTTGCATCTGGATGAGATGTTTTCCAGAGGTACTTGTAGAACGATACCTACTGAGAACCAGCGATCAATGGAAGACACTGAAGGACCACCCTCTCCCTCCGGGGGAGAGGAAAATCACTCGGTCGTCTCGTCGACGTGAGGGTATTGTCCGGGGCGATCATCGTGATACCAGTGGTCGATGACGGATCGCCATTCCTCCGGCGTTTTCGCGGCGACGAATGCATCGCGGACCTGTGCACGATCGGGATGCAGACGGGTGTATTTGATGCCGAACTTTTTCATCTGACCGACGCTGCGACGCTCGTCGTAACACTGTTGAGCCAACGCAAAGTGTTCACGGAGCACGTCCGCCTGTTCCCGCACAGCGGGGGGCGCCGGCAGGGGGTTGCCGTTGCGCAATGCGTCGAACTGGCAGAAGATCCACGGATTGCCGATTGACCCACGTGCGATCGAGACGCCGTCGACGCCCGTCTCACGCATCATTCGCACGCATGCCTCAGCGGTGAACAGGTCCCCGCTACCGATCACGGTCCGGTCACCGACGTGCGTTTTGACCTCGCGCAGAAAGTCCCAGCGACTCGGCCCCTTGTACTTCTGTTCGACGGTGCGGCCATGCACGGTGACAGCGGCGATCCCGAAATCAAATGCGCCGTCGACGATCTCAAAAAACCGGTCACGACTCGCGGCTGAGTCATCAATGCCGCGCCTCAGCTTGACGGTCACCGGCACCTCGGACGGCACAACATCCCGGACGCGACGAACAATCTCCAGCGCCTTCTCCGGTTGCCCCAGATGGTACCCGCCCCGACATCCGCCGACCGCCGATTTGACGGGGCAGCCGAAGTTAATGTCGATCACGTCGAACCCTGCTTCGACGAGGCGGACAGCCGCCGGAGCGAACAGTTCCGGGTCGGCTCCCATCAGCTGTCCGCCGATCGGGTGGTCCTCGTCAGTGACACGGAACACATGTTTGGTTCGAGCCCGTCGGCGTCGCTGGTCGAGGACGAATTGGTCGATCATCACTTCGTCGACTGCATACGCAGCTCCGTACCTGCGAGAGATCAGACGCATCGGCCAGTCGCTGTAACCGGACAGGGCTGCCTGAACGGCCGGACTGACAAACTCCACCCGACCAATGCGGAGCGGACGCATGGCAAGGTCCGGCGCGACATCGTCACACACCGGTCGTGCCGAGTTTGACCCGGCCTCGCGGTGCGGTAGACTGATGACAGGTGACGTGCGGCTTTCCACGTGGCACTGACTCCCCATTGAAGCGACTTCCTCGATGCCTTCAACGTACTTCAAACGGCTGCGGATGGAAATCAACCTTCGCCGGACCGATTTGGCGGAGCCGACGTTGCCCGAGGGATACGAGTGGCGCGGGTGGCATCCGGTGCTGAGCGAAGCCCATGCGATCGCCAAGGCCTTCAGCTTTCACGGTGAGTTGGACTCCTACGTCTTCGCCTCGCTGAGCAGCCTGCCGGGATGTCGCAAGCTGATGAGCGATATCACCCTTCAACGGGGATTCGTGCCACAGGCAACATGGCTGATCGTTCAACCGGCGACCGAGTTCCGGACGATCACACCCTGTGCCACGATTCAGGGAGTGTCGCAAGGCTGGTGGACCGGCTCCATTCAGAACGTGGGCGTCGTACCGGAGCACCGGGGGATCGGCCTCGGTCGCGCGCTCATGGTGAAGTCTCTGATGGGGTTTCGTGAACGGGGACTCAAGCGGGTCACTCTGCAGGTGACGGCAGAGAACAAACCTGCCATCGACCTCTACAAACGCATCGGTTTCCGCCACACCCGCACGACCTACAAAGAGGTCATCGTGCCGACGCCCGAACTGGTCGCCAGCTGAATCGGTGTCGGTCGCAGCTGACCTTCGCCCGTATCCGCATCTTTCGTTCCGGCGAAGTCCCCTCTGCGAGATGAAACGAATTCGACGTTGACGTCATGTCGACGGTGGGATGACCCATCGTTCTGCGAGCTCGAACAGTCCTTGGGCGACTAATGCCATCAGGGCTGCCGGGATCGCTCCTTCGAGGAGGAGATCGTGTCGGTCGAGGCGAATGCCGGCGAAGATCGGCTCTCCGTATCCGCCTGCGTTGATGAACCCGCCGAGTGTCGCGGTGCCGATGTTGATTACGGCGGCAGTCTTAATGCCGGTCAGAATCGAACGAGCGGCGAGAGGCAGTTCGATCAACCGCATGCGGGCAGCCGGACGCAAACCAAGTGCTGCGGCCGACTCAAGCAACGACTCTGGAATGTTTGTCAGACCTGCGTGCGTGTTGCGAACAACGGGAAGCAAGCTGTAGAGCAACAGAGCAAAGATGGCCGGCTTTGGTCCCACGCCGAGAAACGGGATCAGGACCACAAACAACACCAGCGAAGGAATGGTCTGCACGATGCCCACGATGCCGAGCAGGACTTGTCCGAATCGGGGTCGCTTGGCTGCCACGATGCCGAGCGGCACGGCGAGTAAAATCGCCAGTGAGACCGAGATGCCGACGAGCAGCAGGTGCTCACGAGTGAATCGCAGCAGGCGATCGGCCCGTGTCTCGACCTCAGCTATTGCGTCGATGTCGAACGTTGATCGCACGAAGTCGGCAGCGACAACTGACTCGGGCACCTGATCGAGCTTGGCACGAGAATTAAGTCCGATCATTGTCGGCTCGTCGATGATCCCCTCCAGTCTCAAAATCTGTGCGGAGACTTCGAGTGCTTGTTCGGCGAACTCCTCCCGCAACAGCAGGACGGCTTGGTAGTTCGGAAAGAACTGCAGGTCATCTTCAAGAACCGTCAAGTCGTAATGAGCGATCTCTGCATCGGTCGTGTAAACATCCATCACATCGATGCTGCCCGATTCGAGACCGCGGTAGGCGAGGTCATGATTGAGACCGTGCCCATTCACTGTCGGCAACCCGTACGTCGCACTCAAGCGAGGCCAGCCGTCTCCACGGTCCATGAACTCATTGCCGAAGCCGTATCGCAAGTCGGACATCTCGCGAAGGTCCGAGATGGTCTTGAGCCCGGGAGCCTTCTCTGCCAACTGGGGTGAGATGGCCAGCGCATACGTGTTGTTGAACCCCAATGGCTCGCTCATCAGGACACCCTGATCGGCAAGATGCTCACGCATTGACGGGAGGTCGGTGAGCGGCACCCCCTGGAGGATCTCTTCACGGAGAGTGCCGGTGTACTCGACGTAGCAATCGATTTCGCCAGCCAAGAGAGCTTTCCACACGACAGGCGTTCCACCGAGTGTCACCGTTTCCGTCTCAGCCCCGACTGATTCGGCCAAGTGGGCGATGACCTCGGCCAGCACGACTGACTCAGTGAACGTCTTAGCGCCAATTCGCACAGACACCGTCTCTTCGGCGGAGATGGTTCTCGGCAACGTCACGACGGCGCTAACGAGGGTGATGGCAAGGCAACGTGTCAGCAAGCTCATCCGGTCACCTCTTCGAGGGGGTTCCGCTGAGCGCTGATGAATTCGACAACAAATGGGTCGGCTGGTCGGTGCAGCAGATCGCTGATGGTGCCTCGCTGAATGATGACGCCTCGACGCAACAGAATGATTTCGTCTGCCAGATACGCCGCCTCGCCGATGTCGTGTGTGACAAGCACAACCGTCTTGCCGAGTGATCGGAAGATGTCCCGCAGGTCTTTCTGCAACTCCGCACGAATGAGCGGATCGAGTGCCCCCAGAGGTTCGTCAAGCAGGAGAGCGGTGGGGTCGAGCATCAGGGCTCGCATGAGGGCGACGCGTTGCTGTTGTCCCCCGGAGAGCTGGGTGGGGTACCGATCGAGAGCATCAGCGGGCAGGTGCGACAGTTCCCGCAGCTCATCGACGCGTGACTCGATCTGCTCCGGCTTCCATTTCAGATGTGAAGCGAGAAGCGTCACGTTCTCGCGAGCGGTCAAATGTGGGAAGAGTCCGCCGTTCTGGATGACGTAGCCGATCTGATGGCGGAGTTCGGGGACAATATTCCCCGTCATTGGCTGACCACGAAACTCGACTGTGCCGCTGTCAGGTTCGATCAACCCCAACAATAATCTCAGCAAGGTCGACTTACCACAACCACTGGGGCCGACCAGCACGACCACTTTCCCTTCATCAATCGTCAGATCGAGCGCGGGCAGGACTGTTTGTCCGTCGTACGACTTGCTGACGCCTGAGAGCGAAAACATTGCTCCTCGAGGGTGATTGGGATCAACGGCTGCGGAACTTGACGCACACGGCAGCAGGCACCTGAGCCGAGTGACCGGTCGTCGAGAGGCCTCCGGTTTCCGGATCGATCTTCAACACCACGACGTTGTCCGTCGATTGATTGGCTGCAATCACAAACCGCCCGGACGGATCGATGCCGAAGTTGCGTGGCGTCTGACCGTGTGTCGACTCGGCCTCGACGAACGTCAACTCGCCCGTCTCCTCATTGACACGGAGGACTGCGATGCTGTCGTGACCGCGATTCGAGCAGTAGACGAACTTGCCCGAGGGATGGGCCTGAATCTCGGCCGTCGAGTTGCCGGGGACTTCTTCGGGGATGGTGCTGATCGTCTGAAACCCATACAGCACGGCGGTCTGCGGGTGATAGCGGAACGCATGGACTTCCGAGGTGATCTCAAGGTTGGAGTAAGCGAACTTTTCGGATGGGTGCATGGCGAAGTGACGAGGTCCGCCGCCGGCAGGGACGGACGTCGAGGGGGGTTGATGCGGAACGAGAGTCCCTGTCTCACTGTCGAAGCGGTAGACAAGGATCTTGTCCAACCCCAGATCAGCGGCGAAGGCGTAGTCGCCGGTCGAGTCGAGATTGATCGAATGCGCGTGTGGGGCTTCCTGCCGCGACTCGTTGACGCTGGAACCTTCGTGCTGAATGACGCAGCTTGCCTCAGCGAGCGTGCCGTCCTCATTGATGGGCAGCACGGCGACGTTGCCGCCGACGTAATTCGCGACAAGCACGTTCTTGCCGGGGTGATCAACGACGATGTGACACGGAGCGCCGCCGTGCGAAGCCTGCTGATTCAACTCGGAGAGGCGTCCGTTCTCTTCGTTGATTCTGAAAGCAGTGACGGCACCGCTCGCCTGCCCCTGGTACTCGGTTGTCTCGTTGACGGCAAAGAGCAGCGGCTGTGTGGGATGCAAGGCGAGGAAGGACGGCTCGGGTGTTTCCGCGACAAGTTCGGGAGCGGAGATGGCTCCCGTCTCCGGATCAAACGTGCTCCTGTAGATGCCCTTGCTGTCGCCTTGTGTGTAGGTTCCGAAATAGACGTCCATCGATTTGGCTCCTTCCTCAGCAATTGACGGACGAGTGAACAGCATCGGAACAAGCAATGCGGTGATCAAGAATATGCGGCGAATCATCGTGGAGCGTTTCATCCAAGGATTGACTCATGGTGTGAAATGAAGAAAACAATGGTCGCGTCACTCTTCGACTGGAGCGGCATCAGCAACGACTTCGGTTGTGATGGGCGAATCATACAACGGCAGATAACGATAATAGACCTCCAGCGTCATCGTCGCGAGGCAAGTGATGAACAATCGCCCACCCGCCGTGTCCGGCCCGCCACTCTGACGCGGAGTCCAACTTCCGAACTCGGGACCTTCGACACTCACTTGTGTTTTGACGAGATCGTCTCGCATGACCGAGTTCCATCGTTCCCATTCTTCGCCGCCCCAGTGCTTCATTACCTGCGTGGCGTAGTAGCAGTAGTAAAGGTTGTCGTATGGGCCACGCTCATCGATGATCGCGATTCCTTTTTGAAGCTCTTCGTTCTCTCTGTTCCACCCGAGATACATGCGCGCGAGAAGTGCCTGTGACGTCGAGGAGGCTCGGTAGCCTTTCTCCTCGGCCCGATATCCGTAACGCCCGGTTGGAGTTCCGTCGGTGCGGACCGAGTCGAGGAAATGGCCGACCCCATCGAGCACTTGTGGTGGCACTTTGAGTCCGGCCTTCTGGGCACTCATGAGTGCCATTGTCACGAGTACAGTGACTGACGTGCATCCGTCCACGGTCGGCTCGTATCGCCAGCCCCCCTGAGTGGAATTCTGAGCATTGCAGAGAAAGTCAACCGCTGACTGGGCCGCTTCGCGCAGGCCCATGCGTCGATCCTTGGTCATCATCGAAGCTTCGCTCAGCACCATCGCCACGGGCGCCTGAACATAGAAGTTGTCGTGCTCCCGGCAATCGGGGCCACGAAAGTCACCCCCAGCCGGAACGCGCTTGCCGTTGCGGATGAGAAACTCCAGCCCGGCACGCACATGTTTCTTGAATCTGCCGTCCTGGTGAGTCTGACCTGCGCCGAGATAGCAGAGCAGCACGTAGGCTGTCGCCCCCATTGGGTTATCCGTGTCACCTGCGTGACTGCATTGCCTGACGTCGTTGAAGTTCCAACTGCCGTCCTGCCGCTGCACGGTCGCGAACCAGTCGAGCGTGCGTTGGACGGCGGACTCACTGGCAGCGGTGCCGCCGTACTTCTTGAGGAGTGCCGCTTTGCCCGTCTCGCTGCGACTGCCGACCTGCGACACATCGACCGTCGTCTGCTCCGCAGCCTCCGGTCCGGGAGTGGGCGGGGCTTCCTCCGCGACCTCGGTTTGTTCCTGCTCGGGAGGTTGCTCCGGGGGCGGTTCTTCTTCCGGCTCGGGTTCCTCCGGCTCATCCGGCATCGGCTCTTCGAGTTGCTCCCCCTCGTCCTCGACCGGCTCCTCAATGGGCAATTCTTCCTCGACGACGGCCTCCTCATCTGCGAACGCGGCCATGACCGTGTTGATCGGGTTGTCCGAACTGACGGCAAAGGTCACAAACCCCAGCAGCAACAGCACGACCACATGCACGGCCGTGCTGATGATCAACGACTTCCATTGCCGGGCGAACTCTCGCAGTGGATCATCGTCCCGTTCGAGGTCCTCCGGATTCGACTTGATGCGGACTTGTTTCGGTTCGTCGACTGGCGCCGCTCCGAGGCGTGCCGGCTCGAATCGTTGTCGGACAGATTTCTGGCGACGTCCCGACTCTCGGCCAGTCGTGCGAGCGGGCGGGGTGACGCCAATAAGGGGTGCAGGCTCGTCGAAGTCAGCTGAGACTTCGCCCGAAGGGGCCGCATGACTGAGTGCGGCAGCGTCGATTCCCGGGATCGACTTGCCGGTTTCCTCGAAGGCCTGTGCGTTCAACTGCTGAGCAATTCGGGCCGACTCCTCAGCGAGCCTGGCCAGCTTGATTGCCTGCTCTGCCGCCGCACGCGCCTGTGCCGCCAACTCATGGCGATTTGCTGAGGGACCGTCCTTCGAGGTCGGTCGTTCCGAGTGATCTGCCTCAGGTGGCGAGTCGTCGTCGCGAGGACGTTTCTTCTCGGGTCGGTCAGACATCGCCGCGATGAGCCGAAAGTGCGGTTTGGAGAAAGAGCAACGCCCCATGAAAAGGACGTTACGAACGCCTCGTTTATCGCATCTCCCATGCGGGAATTCAACTCGCGAGCATGACAAGAGGTCGATGTCCATCTTTCGACAGACCGACGTCCAAGCGGTCTCGAATCGGGGAAGTGGGTCGGAGTAAACCAGGAATTCATTTCCGCGGGGTGGCATGCTCTCACGCCGGTAGGCGGGGGAGCATGTTTTTCAGAGAGATCCGAACATGGCGACCCTGCTAGCGCCGTGACACCATGCCACCCAATTACAAATCTGAACTTCCCCAATAGCACCTCGTGGAGTGATCACCTGAGAAACAAGTGACATTCACATAGCCGTGTCATTCGCCGAGGCAGTAGAGATACTCCTGACGATTGTTGCCGGTGTTTTCGGCAACACGGAGGTAGATGCGGTCGCCGCAGATCGCGGGGGAGGCGAACGATTCATCGCCAAGTTGGTTCATTCCGACCTGCTCGTACTTTTCTGGGTTGGCCTTGAAGACGTAGGTCGTCCCTTTTTCGTTGGACTGATAGATCGTGTCTCCCACGAGGACGGGTGAGGCGGAGACGGGGCCGCTGAGACGTTCTTTCCACATTTCCTCGCCGTCACTGCCGCGCCAGCAGTAGGCAATGCCGGTGTCGTTGATGCAGTAGACGTGACCGCCTGCGACGATCATCGATTGCTCATAGCATTTCTGATTGTTCGTCCAGACGATCTGCTTTGAGCCGTCGGCTTTGACGGCAACCGTTTCCGGTTTGGGGTACCCTCCACTGGCGAATACAAGGTCGCCGTCCCAGACGATTGTGCCGCAGGTCGCCATCGTGGTCGCCTGCACATCCCAGAGTGGTTGGCCGGTCTTCGGATCGTAGGAGGAGATCAGCATGCACCCGCTGATCAGCAGTTGCTCGCGACCGGCAACGTTGGCCACGACGGGTGACGAGAAGCTCAACAGCGAGGGGCGTTTCGTCTTCCAGACTTCGTCGCCCGTATTTCGATCGAGCGCGGCAATCCATCCGCCCTTTTCGTAGTCAGCCGCGACGATGACCGTGTCGCCGTACAGGATGGGCGAAGGAGCATAACCATACTCATACAACTGCGGATGAAACCGTCCGGCCGATTTCTTCCACAGGATGTCACCATCCAGACTCAGACAGGCGATGGTGATCTGCTCGTGATTGTGGAAGGTGGTGAAGAGCCGCTCACCATCGCAGGCAATGGTCGCGGTTGCCTGAGTGTTCTTCTTGTGTTGTTTGGGAAAGCCGCCCGAACTGACTTCGGTGATCCACACTTGTTCGCCCGTCTGGCGGTCGAGTGCCAGCACGCCTTGTTGCTGCCGTTGCTCGTCGGCTGTGGCCAGGAAGATTCGACTTCCGACAACCGTCGGCGATGAGTGTCCTCTTCCCGGGATCTTCGTTTTCCAGATCACGCTCTTCGTTGCACTCCACTGAACCGGAACCTTCTGGTTCGGTTGAGCAATGCCGTTCGATTGAGGGCCACGCCAGACAGGCCAATCATTTGCTTCCGGAGTCGCAGCGGAGAGACGCCCCGCGAAAACAAGCGTTGCTACGACTGCCAACATTCTGCCGATCCGTCTCATTCTGTCGCTCCGGTTCCAAGTCATCACGAATGGATGCGTTTCGAGGAGGCACCCCGGAAGTATGTTACCGAGGAGAGCAGATCCGTGTAATGTTCCTTGTTTCGACGCAGCAAAAGTCGTCATCAGGCTCCGCCTTGATAACGGTGACGCTCGGACGCGTCCCGACTTGTCGCCGAATGTCACTTCATCCGCTCATCGCGCGGAGCGTGTTGGCTACTGAATCGTCGGATCGTTGTGATCACTCGCCCTGTTCGGGGTGATCCTGCTTGCGAGGGAGCTTTCGCCTGAGATCGGCAAAGCGGAGCCCGGTCGAAGTCGCTGAGGGAGGTTGAACGTCTGCCGGTGAGTCGGGAGTCAACACGGGAGAGTGGAATCTCAGGGCGTCGTGTGGAAGCGCACTAAGCACGGAACGGGCGACCGCAAGGTCGAGGGTCGCGCGGGTGGAATCGGTGTGAGTCGATCGGGGTATGGCGTGCGACAGCCCGACGAGGGTCAACTGGCTCATGGCCAGATTCATCGTGCTGAGTGCCGCGGGTGGCTGCGTCGTCCCGAAGTCCCTGGCCCGCTCGACGTCAAAGACAAAATCCGTCACGTCATACTTCCTGACGAGGGGCCCAACCAGAACATCGGTCCAACGTTCGACACGCCGACGAAGTCTGTCGACCACGACAGCCTGACGAGCGGGCAGCCGGTTGGGATATTCCAGCATGCGGAGGACTTCCTGCCTTGCCTCCATCTGACCAAGGAACACGTGTCGTGCCAATTGCTGACATTCATCGTGACCATGAAAGACATCGCGAGCCAGCAAGACACTCGACCAGACTCGGGTGAGTAGTTCCGCGACAAGAATTTCACGGGACAGGCAGACCATCTGGCGTCGATGATAGAGCGGTAGCGTTGCCGTGCCGCGCGAGGGCGTCGTCCGCAAACCGGCGAACCAGCACTTCAGGCGAGTTTGCGAGGACTTCCAATACGCATGCAGCGCACTGATCGCGATTGGCTCAACAGCTTGCACAACATGCTCAGACGCCATTGATGCAAGTGCAGCCACCTCGGCTGTCTGCCGCAGATTCACAAGTCACCCCGCATGATTAACTGGACCCCGAACGGACTTTCCCCTGTCAGTCTGCACACGCATGCAGGATGCCGGAGGTGTCAACTTCCGCGAGGAAGAACGGGCGTGAGCTGTATATCGAGTGCTCACAAGGGGATGAACGATTCCTCGTAAACGGGCCAATGCTGAGCGCGACATTGATTCTGTGGCGTTTTGGCAACATGTCGAATCGAGGACTCGACAAAAACGAACGATGCGACGTTTCGAGAAGTTCACTGTTCAACGAGTTGGTCATATCTGTGCAGAGTCCCGACACACCATTCTGCGACTCGAGTCGGGTGCTTCTCCGCGATCGACCGCAGATGTGTCCAATTGACGACTGCTTCGGGTGGAAGGCTTGACGTTCGCGTTTCGGACGGCATAATCAGGTTTAAGCCGAGAGGTGAATCATCAACGGGGTGGTTCCACAGGCGGGTGTAGCTCAGTGGTAGAGCACCACGTTGCCAACGTGGCTGTCGAGGGTTCGACTCCCTTCACCCGCTCTTTTTCTTTGGCCCATCAAAGAGCCGCTCAGGGGCACAGGCCCAAATTCACTTAGAGGGGGTAGTATGAATGCTTCCTCTCTTCACTGATGCTTTCATGGGTTGGCAGGACAGGAATAAAGGACGACCAACGTGGCTGACAGCGAGCACCCCACGGACGACGGCGACACAGCACTTCAAACAGAAGAACCTCAAGTCGAAGGCGACGCCGACGAGTACAAGATGGTTCTCGACGTCGCGATCGAGGACGTCGGCCCCTGCAAGAAGCATGTGCGCGTGACCGTGCCCCGCGACGGCATCGACCGCATTCAGCAGGATGCGGTCAGTGAACTTCTCGACTCTGCCGACGTGCCGGGCTTCCGCAAGGGACATGCTCCGGAAAAGCTCATCGAGCGCCGCTTCAAGGACGAGATCAACGAGCAGGTCAAACAGAAGGTGCTGATGCACAGTCTGGAGCAATTGGCCGACGAGCAGGACCTCGACCCGATCAACGAGCCGAATATCGATATCGACAGCATCGATATCCCCGATGAGGGAGACTTCGAGTACGAGTTCGACGTTGAAGTCCGGCCCGAGTTCGATCTGCCCGATTACAAAGGGATCAAGATCGAGCGTCCGGTCCGCGAGATTACGGACGAAGACGTTGATGCGTACCAGTTGGACTTCCTTGAGCAATACGGGCATCAGGAGCCGACCGACGACCCGGCCACCCTCGGCGACTACGTGATTGTCTCAGCAAAGTTCGCCAGCAAGGACGAGGTCATTCGTGAAATCGACGAGTTGTCGCTGCGAGTGCGGCCGACCCTCCGCTTTCAGGACGCAGAGATCGACGGCTTCGATGAACTCATGGTCGGTACAAAGGCCGACGACGTCCGCGAGACGGAGTTCACCATCTCGATCGAAGCGAACAACATCGAAATGCGCGGCGAGCCTGTCCGGGCAACATTCACCGTGCTCGATGTCAAGCGACTGGTTCTGCCGGAGCTGGACGCAAAGTTCTTCGAGCGTGTCGGCGTTGAGAACGTGGAACAGTTGAAGGAGGAGATCCGCTCGATGCTGAATCGGCAGACGACGTATCAGCAACGGCAGACGACCCGAGAACAAGTCCTCAGCAAGATCACCGCGTCAGCCGACTGGGACCTGCCCGAGGACCTGGTCCGCAAGCAGACGGAGAACGCCCTGCGTCGGGAAGTGCTTGAGATGCGGCAGGCCGGTTTCACGTCACGTGAGATTCAGGCCCGCGAGAACGAATTGCGACAACAGTCGATCTCGATGACGCGCCAGAACCTCAAGGAGCACTTTGTGCTCGATCGCATCGCCGAAGAGGAAGGCATCGAAGTCAGTTCATCCGAGATGGACACCGAGATCGCCATCATGGCCATGCAGGCGGGAGAGAACCCTCGTCGCGTCCGCGCTCGTCTGCAGAAGTCCGGCATGATCGAGAATCTTGATGCCCAGATCCGCGAGCGAAAGGCGGTTGATGTCATCATCGAGCATGCCCAGTTCGAGGACGTCGAGATGGACCCGCCCACCGACCGCGACGTCGAAGCGGTGCCTCGCTCAATCTGCAGCAGCGACACGGACACGGAAGTTGACGCAGAATCTGCCGAAGAGACGGAGTGAGCCAAAACGGAGAGTCATCGGCCGGGAGGCATTTCCCTGAAGGCACGTAGATTCTCACGTTCTGGCTCGTCCTTCCTGCCGGAAATCCGCTCCTGTCCGTTTGGGCGTTCCATCAGTGCGGGGCATCCGCGAAGGGGACATTGACGGAGATACTGCATTAAACGCAGATTATCAATAAGTTTGTGTTGATCTCAACTTAGGCTTTCTGCCAAACGGGAGATCCGTCTGCCGGGATGGTTTGCCGGAAGTCATCTTGCCCTCGGGCTGCAATTGCAGTATTCCTCCCTCCCAATCATGTGCCGAGGTCTCTCCGCGCAGCGTCGATCGTCGCTGATCGGAGGTCTCAGCTCCCCATCCCGCCCGTTTCCGGGTCATCCCAACTCCCATTTTCATCTGGCAATTGACGTCCCTCTTGCGGGTATCAGTTGTCCTTACCGAACAGTCAATCAAGGTGATGAGTTCATCGATGGACTCACAGGACCACTCACTCCGAGGTGTCCACGCCGTAACGTCAAATGAGTTGACCACTTTGACTTTCACCAACTCCACCGATGTCCGGAAGCGAAACGTGCCGCCACCGTTACGTGTGTGCATGTATCGCCTTCGGTTGGCGAGCCAATCAGCGTGCCTGTTGATCGTCCTCGTGACGATGCCATCAGTCGCCTTCGCTCAATTTGGTGGAGGCGGATACGGAGCGAGACCGAGTGGCGTGACCGCTCCCGATCCCCGTTCGAACCTCTCCTCCCGCACGGACAGTGTCCCGTTCCGGGCGATCGATCCTTCAGCGCAATCGATTGTCGATATTCAGGTTGAAGGCAACGGCACAATTCCGACGTATCACATCCTGCGTCAACTCACGATTCGTAAAGGGCGTCCCGCGTCTCCCACGCAAGTCACGGATGACGTGCGACGTCTGTACGACACACGTTTGTTCTCCAGTGTGCGGCCCATCTTCAATGAGACAGAAGAGGGACTCGTCCTCGTGTTCCGGGTGGTTGAGAAACCCATCGTTCGCAATGTTGTCTTCAAGGGCAATAAGAAGATCAAGACCAAGGTTCTCGAAGCCGAGACCGGTCTGCGGACAAATGCTCCGTTTGACGTCGCCATCAACCGGGAAGCAGCCCAGCGGATCAAACAGAAGTACAAGGAAAAGGGATACCTGCACGTTGAAGTCACCCTCGAAAAGGGAGGCGACCCCGACGACCGTGACGTCGTCTTCCTGATTCAGGAGGGAAAGAAAGTCAAGGTTCGCAAAGTCTCCGTCGAGGGGAACGAGTTCGCCCGGGATGCCGTCCTCAAGATCGGCAAGCAGACCAAGCCGGCCATTCTCGGCCTCATCGGCGGCAACTACGATCCCGAAAGCGTCCCCAACGACGAGGTCGCACTCCGGCAGTACTACGAAGGCCTCGGTTTTTTCGATGTTGAAGTCACCTCGACCACGCACTGGATCGACGACGAGAAGTCGAAGATCGACGTCGTCTTTCACGTGAAGGAAGGCCAGCGATTCCGCGTTCGCAATGTCGAAGTCACCGGATTCGACGTCCTCACCGAGGAGCAACTCCGCAAGGACCTGCAACTCGTCGCCGGCGAGCACTTCAACTCTCGCTTCCTCCGGGAAGACATCGAGAGCATGAAGTCCCAGTACGACGAACTCGGCCGACTGTTTGCCGAGGTGAACGTGAACCCCGTTTTCCTGCCGGAGGCCGGTTGGGTCGACCTCGTGTATCAGATCGACGAGGACCGCCCATACTACATCGGCCAGATCAACATCGACATCACGGGTGACTATCCGCACACGCAGGAAGACGTCATCCGTAACCAGGTCAACGCGTACGTCAAACCAGGCTCGTTGGCGAAAGCCAGTTCGATCCGCCGGATGCAGGCGCGACTGAACGGCAGCCAGCTGTGGGAACGTTCACAGCCGCCGACCGTGAACATCCGCCGCGTCGAGGGGACCGAGTATCTCGCGATGAACCTCGTCAATCGAGGACAGTCGGCAGGCGAGGAAGATGACCGAACCACGCGGACCTTCCCCGGTATCCCGTTTGGCCACAGCATCGCACCTGAGCAGATCGAAACCCTCAAGCTGCCTCCGACGCTTCAGCCGGCGTCAATCGTCCAGCCGAACCGACCGGCAAAGCTGTTCACCGATCAACCCACAGCAGTCCCCGCTCCCCTCACACGACCGGCCACCCTCGCCCCCCTGAAGAATCACCGACCAGCCGCAAAAACCGATCACATCGAAACAAACCCCTTCGATCCTCAAATATCAACGCTCAACCCTCAACCCTCAACCCTCACGCCTTCCCACGAGACGCACCTCTGGAAGCAGTCTCCCCCGGAACTCGTCATTCGGGCACAGGGGGGCGACGAAGATGTCTTTCGCTCACAGAGCATCGACCAGTTCGGTCAGCCGGTGCCGCAGGATTACCTGTACGGCGTCTCGCCGCAGGGGGACCCATTCGGCAACGGCTTGCGTGGTCCGTTTCAGCAGCCCGATGCAGGCTTCATCGACCTTGACGTCGGCGTGACCGAGGCTCGGACCGGACGGCTGATGTTCGGCGTCGGCGTCAACAGTGACGCGGGCGTTGTCGGCTCAATCGTCCTCGAAGAAAACAACTTCGACATCCTGCGTCCGCCACGCAGCTTTGCGGACATCGCCAACGGCACCGCGTTTCGTGGTGGCGGACAGAGTTTTCGCATTGAAGCCGTCCCCGGTAATCAGGTCAGCCGCTACCTCGTGAGCTGGCAGGACCCGTTCTTCATGAACACGGACTTCAGCTTCGGCACCAGCGGCTTCTACTACACCCGCTTCTTCGACAACTGGACGGAAGAACGCCTCGGCGGCCGACTCTCGCTGGGCCGCCTTCTTGGCAACTTCTGGTCGCTCAGCGGGGCATTGCGGCTGGAGAACGTGAAGGTCCGTGACATCGACGCCCCCACGCCTCCCATCCTCGAAGCAGTCCGTGGTGACAACTTGCTGTCGACTGCCCGTGTCGCCCTCTCACACGACACTCGCGACTCGTCCTTCCTGCCAACGCAGGGACACATGGTCGAGCTTGCCTACGAGCAAGGCTTTGGCGAGTTCAACTATCCTCGTGCTGAGCTGACCGGCAGCCAGTTCTTCACGGTCTGGGAACGACCCGACGGTCGCGGCAAGCACATCATCCAACTCAAAGGCCAAACCGGCTGGACCGGCGACAACACGCCCATCTTCGAGAAGTTCTACGCCGGCGGCTTCCAGTCCTTCCGCGGCTTCGCCTTCCGCGGCGTGACACCCGTGATGGGACCGATCGAGGTCGGCGGCCAGTTCATGGCCCTCGGCTCGGCGGAGTACATCATCCCCATCACTGCTGACGACAATATCCGCGGCGTCGTCTTCTCGGACTTTGGTACGGTTGAGAACACCGTGACCATCGACGACTTCCGCGCGTCCGTCGGTGCAGGTCTCCGCCTCGTGATCCCCGCCATGGGCCCAGCCCCGATCGCCCTCGACTTCTCCTACCCGCTGCTCAAAGAGAAGTTCGACGAGAAACAAATCTTCAGCTTCTACGTCGGCTTCACACGCTGAGTGCTACCATCAGAGCCGCGCCCGTCAGGAAGCGGCCGCTCACCCGCGTTGTGCGCTTCGAAAGACGCTCCGACTTGGGGTGTAGCCGCCGTCGCCAGACGGCGGTTCAAATGACATTCGACGTCCATCAACCGTCCGGCTTCTGGCGAAGACCGGCTACCACACATATCAAAAATCAGAGCCGCGCCCGTCAGGAAACGGTCGCTCTTTGAGGTGGAACGTTTCCGGAAACTTACAGCACGCGTGAGCAGCCGCTTCCTCACGGGCGCGGCTCTGAACGTCATCTGGCAAGACACGGGACCAACGTCAACAGGTTCCACTTTCGAGCGTTCCTCTCATTGAGTCCTGCTCAGTTGAAACGTCAGAACGGGCACGCCGTCGTTATTCATCACCGGCTCGCTCATTGCCGTTTCATACCCATCGGCCAGGACCCGGTAGACGTACTTGCCTTCCTCGAATGGAACCGTGATGTTCGTAAGAAATCGGCCATCCTTTCCCGGAATGCGGGAGCCGGGGGGCCAGAAGACGTCCCCATTTCCGTACCGTTCGGGATTCAGATTCGGATTCGCGGGACGCCGACCCGGACCAGTCGTGCGTCCTCGTTGAACCACGAAGTCCTTGATCGGACGTCTGGTGAGCGAGTCGACGACCCACCCGACGAGGATGTGCGGTTGTGATGGATCGGGATCGAGTTTGACGGTGAATGTCTGACGGGTCTTGTCAGCTGTGAACGGGACGTTGTGAACAGTGACGTAACCTGAATGAGAAACGACGAACTTCAACACATCACCACGTGGAGCCCACGTCCAACGCCAGCGACCGTCCTGGTCTGTTGTTTCAGTGAGGAACCCTTCACCGAGTTTCGTGTAGAAAAAGCGATTTCCACGAAACTCGGAACCCGTCTCCCAATACTTCGGAGTTACCTTGGCATTCTCCAACGACTTCCCGTCCTTGTCCGTGACATGAATCTCGACAGTCACGCCCGGCTGCAACTGAATGTTCAGCTCACCCTCCGCGTCTGCCCCTTCAATCTCACGCTCAAAAGGATGGTCAGGCCAGTCTGAGAAGATGTGTTCGGCTGGTGCGAATTCGGGCTTGATCACGGTGATCCGATCAATCAGTAGCCCCTCGATCGAGTAGTGACCCTGTGCATCGGTGCGGAAAGTTGGATCATCTTGTTCGGGATAAACGCCGACAGTTATTAGCGCGTCCTCGATCGGCTCCCCATCCGGACCAGTGACTTGGCCATAAACCTTTCGTGGTCGCCGCAGGTAGTAGACGAGTTGTTGTAACTTCAACTCGTCGACTCTCTTGCCAATTCCGTAGTTTGTGTCATCCGCCGAGGAGTCTTCGTGATTAACGGTGATCGACGCATCTGTCATTTCCGCGGGCGCGTAGTCGCAACTCCACCGACCCTGTTCGTCAGTCACGAACTCGTTGAACTCGACTGCTTGTACCAACTTCGCGCCCGATTCGACTCCGAAATTGCTAGAGGAGAACTTGACGGTCGCCCCACTGACAGGTTCTTCATCTTCATTCAGCACGATTCCACCGACCGTGATGCCTCGTTGCAGGGGGAAAGTGAGTTCTTCCGGTAACGGCTCACCCTCCTCGCTCAATTCCGGACTGACCCATCGCCCATGGACCGGCGTGTAACCCTCGGCTCGACATGACAATACGCAAACCTCCGGGGTCCGTGTTTCAAACTCAGCCACAAAAGTTCCGTCGTCATCGGCTGAGTAGTCTGTCCGTGTGTTCTTCTCTGACTCTTCATACAGCCGCCCAACCTCAAACGTCGCATTCGGAAGTGCCTCTCCCGTCGCTTGATCGATCGCCTTCAATCGCACCTTCCAAGGCTCGTTTGTCTGGCTGGTCTCGTCCTGCGGTTCCTCGACCGGTTTCTCGCGTCGCTCCATCAACGTGCGAATGGACTTCAAGTGTTCGCGTTGTTGTTCGGTGATGGGTCCCAGATCGAGGCGGCGGGTTTCGCCGGGGAGCAGGCCCACGCTGGCACCGGACACGCCGGTCGATCCGCCGTCCGGGTTCTCGAAGCTGCGAGAAACCGAGGTCTCCCAGATCGGTGGGATGTGCGAGAAGCCAAACTCCAACGTCGGGTCCGTCTTCTTGAGGTCGCTCCAATACTGATTGAATTCGATCTCTGGACGTCCGCCATACTCTTTGACACGAGTCCTGAGATCGGCCTGTTGTTTCTCAGACTCCTCGCTCAATCCGACCACCAAACCAGACCAGTCGAGTAAACTCAACTCCTGTTTCTCTGCAAATGTCTGGTCATTCATCAAGGCGATGCCGTGTTCCGGATGGAGCGCGAGCACGTAATAGGGCGTCTCCTTTGGCGGATAGTAAGCGAATTGACCGTCGCGATCCGAATGCGTCAGCACGTGTTCGAGTGTGTTCCGTACCCGCCCCTCCACGAGAGCAATGTGGTACGACTTGTACGAGATCGATTCATCGACCGGCGTGACGAGAATGACTTCCGCTCCCTCGACAGGATTGCCGTCACTGTCCACGATCGTCCCGTCAATCCGCAGTGCTTCATCAGGGATCAGATCCTCAGCGGTTTCGATGCTGTCATACCGCCAGTCAGTCCGCGGCCACAGGCTCCCCTCGCTGTGCCCTGTTAACTTGTACTCACGATGCAGTCGCCACATTTGCTCCTTTGAGGGATCGTACTTTCCGGCCTCCGTCGCACCTCGCGTCACATATAAGTGGGGATGAGCCAGTGACGGATCAGGCAGTGCAGCGATCTTTGCCTCCAACTGTTCCCACGTGATGATCTCCTTCCCCTCCAGAAGCATCACATGCCTGGCGACAACGACACGCATATCGACCGTGTCCTCGGCTGTGGTGTCCTCGTCAGGAGAAGGAGTATTCTCAGTAGGCGGAGTCGCCTCATCATCGGCAGGGGGCGTTCTGTTTTCAGCCAGGAGCGCCTTCACCGCATCGTCGAGGTGGCCGGGGAAGATGTCTGCGTAGCGGAGGGTGCCGTTGCGGTCGAGGAGGTAGTGGCCGCAGTGGTGTTTGACTTGCCAGGCGTTCGCCGTCTGATCATTGATGTCGGTGCAGACCGGCCATTGGATGCCGTGTTTGTCGATGGCGAACTGCAGGTCGTTTGCTGATGCGGGGCTGTGGAGCCCGATGATTTCCAGGCCCTGGTCGTGGAACTCGTCGTAGAGTTCGTGGACGATCGGCATCTGGATGTGGCTCCAGCCCAGCCGCTCCTCCCAGAACTGAACGAGCACTACTTTGCCCTTGAGATCATCGAGGCTTAAGGAATCACCTTCAATGTTCAGCCAATTCTTGACGGTCAACGGCGGCGGAGCCTTACGTTCCAGGGCGTCCTGTGGCGGTCGTCCTTCCGGCTCTCCTCGACGGAAGAACGCGTCGTGGGGCGAGGCGGAGATGTCGGTGTGATCGAGGCGATAGTCGTAGTGATTCAGCGTTTGCAGCGACGGCAGGCGTTCGCTCAGGGCTGCGAGCCCCCCATCTGTCAAGAACAGCGAAGCGATCTGGAGATGCCGCAGTGATTGAAGTCCGTCGAATGCATGGATGCCTGTGTCGGTCGCAAGACATGAAATCGTGAGGTACTCGAGGTCCGGTTTGTCGGAGAGTGCCTTGAGTCCCTCGTCCGTCACGATGGACGAGTCAATCCGCACGTTCTTCAGTTTGGTCAATGGCTGCAAAGCGGCCATGCCCTCATCATCCAAGGGATCTTCGAGATCAAGGACTAACCCCGTAAGTTGCGTGAGTCCCTGAATATGGGTCAGGTCGGAATTGTGAATGCCCGGTCCGCTCAGCCGCAGTTCGTCCAGTTGGGAGAACCATTTCAGCGTGCTCCAGTCGGCTGCCTCATCCTCTCGCAGATTGAGATCGAGGATCTTGAGGTTCGCCATCGTCATGAAATGCTGGAGGCCGGTCGTGGTCATTTGTGTGTCGCTGATAAGCACGTATTCCAGTGACTGCGAATTGCGAAGCCGGGCCAGTCCGCGATCCGACACGTTGCAGCTCTGAAACCACAACCGTTTGAGGTTGGGAATCCGGGCGATGTGAACCAGCGATTCATCGGTGACACCTTCGCCGTCGAGCATGAGCTCCTCGAGATGGGGCAATTTCGCGAGGTCGGCGACGCCGGCATCTGTGACAACCGTGTCCGTGCTGATTCTCTTGAGCGACGTCACCTTGCTGAGGTGCTTCGCCCCCACATCGGTTACGACATCCGAGTGCAAGTGTTTGTAGAACCTGAGGTTTTCCAGCGACTTCAGGTTGGCGAGGTGGACGAATCCCTCCTCGGTGATCTGTGTGTTGTCGATATCGAGCCGTTCGAGGTTCACCAGGGGGGCCAAGTGCTTTAGGCCCTCGTTGGTGATCTGCGTGCCACTCAGATTCAGAATCTCAAGCTGAGGCATCATCGCGAGCGTCCTCAGCCCCTCATCTGTGATATTGGTGCCCTCGTCGTAAACGCCCAGCGAAAGCCACTTCAAATGTGGGAGTTTGAGGAGGTGTTCCAATCCGCCATCGGTCACCGCTGTGCCTTCAATGCCCACATTTCGCAGTGACAGACACTTGGCCAGATTGGCAAGCCCCTCATCTGTCACTTTGGACAACCGTAAGTCGATGCTCTCCAAAGATGGCAGCTGAGCGACAACGGTCATCGCCTCATCCCCAACTCCAAATCCCTCTCTGTCGACACTAAACGCAGAGAGATCGAGCCGTTCGAGTTGTTGAAGTCCAACGAGATGCCCTGCCCCTGCATCTGTGATCTTGCATTGCTCCAAGTCGAGATGCTTGAGGCCGGACAGGTGGGAGATGTGTTGCAGTTGGTCGTCGGTGACGTCGGTGCCACGCAGCCAGATCGCATCGATGTCGTCCGCTGCGAGCTGCGCCAGCGGCGTAAGGTCGACTGACGCCTCGTGGCTGATGTCGAGCCGCACATGCTGTCCTGCCGGGACTTCGACTTCGCCCCGAGCTTCGCCTATCTGCGTCCAGTCTGCGTACCAGTTCCCGCGAAAGCCAAAGTCGCTGCCCTCAGCAGGCCGCGTGTAGACCACACCCATCACCCGATCACCCGGGAAGTGCAGTGTCCGCTCAGGGACGACGGCTGAGGTCTTGTCGCCGTCATTTGGATGCAGCGGCAGGTCGTTGATCTCGACCCATTCGTAGTCGCGGGTTTGGAACTCGAAGTGGTCGATGTCGTCCGGAGCCAAGCCGGGGAACATCGGCTTGATCTGATAGATGTTGCCGGCACTCGTCCCGCCGCGTCCGGTTGAGTCGTGCAGTTTACCGTTCTTGTCGATCGCAACGACGCGGAGGTTGTGTTCAAAATCGTTGTGCGAGATGACAATCATCGTGCCGCCATCCGTGGGGATGGCACCGGAAGAGACGATGCTCAGCTGACCGCCTGACTTTAACTTTCGCCCAGTCGCTTCTGTGCCGGTCACACCAAACTTTGAGGTGGAATTCCAGGGTCCGGCGGCCACTCCGAGGCGTACACCGATTGATTGTTCGTCATCAGACACCGCAAACGTCTTGGCGAACGTACGATCGCTGTCGGCTTCCTCCTCAGCAAATTCGACCGATGCTCCCCAATCATTTCGCGATTTGACGAAATCACATCGCACCTCCGAGTCGTCGGGAACGTCAGTCACCTGGACGAGCATCCGCCTCCATTGCTGGTTCTGCTTGGTGAAATTCCGAGCCTCGATCCATTTGAAGTCCACCGACTCCAAAGGGACGCCGCGACTGTTCCACCACTCTGCAGGATCGTCATCTTGTGAACCGATTGCCACGACCATCGCCTTAGCCCCGCACGAGAAAGTCGCAGGGAATTCGTCCTCGGTTGTCTCGCTGGCGACGGTCGATTGGTCTGCGGTTTGTGCTGCTGCGGACCACCAGACGAAGGCACTGATAGCAATGACGACCACGGTCATAATCGTGCCTCGCGACAAACCTAAAGGTTCGTTCATTGGTTCTCCCAGCAGGTAGGCGATGCGGCGGCGGAGTTCGGAGGGGGTGCGGCCGCTGGCGGCGAGGGTCGTCAATTCGTTCGTGGTCGATGAGCGGCGGGTGGTTTGGCTCAGCTCGGCGACGCGGACGAGGGCGGTGGCGTAACGGGTGCGGTGGGCCGCGTCGTCACTGGTCGATGTGCGACAGGTGATCTCATCACAGCAGTATTCACGCAACGAGCTGATGCGTCGGCTGAGGTACCACAGGGCCGGGTTGAAGAACAGCACGACCTCGGCCAGTCGTTGCAGCAGGTTGACCCACATGTCATGACGGCGAACGTGAGCCAGTTCGTGCAGCAGGATCATCTCCAGATCGTCGAGCGAGAGGCCGTTGATGGCCGCTGTCGGCAGGAGAATGGTCGGACGCAACAGACCGACGATCTGTGGGACGACGATCCGCTCCGCCTGTGCGAGCACGGGAGTCACACGAATCTTCAGTTGGTTAGAGAGGTGTCGCAGATGTTCGACCAGTGGACCGTCGGTGATCGGAGTCGCGGTCGCCTTCAAGCGTTGAGTCCTTCCGACACAAAGGAGCAGTCGTGCGAGCATCATCAGCACGCCAATGGCATACACCGCCGCGATCCACGGCGTCAGGCCGATCCACCACGGGGGGGCCGGCTCCACGGAAGCTGTCGGTTGATTGACTTGAGGGATCGGCGTCGCTGGGAGATCGGATGCCAATCTCCCGACCACAGGCGGCATCGGCGGTTGCGAGAGCGACGTGACTGCCTGTGAAGTGTCATCGGGGCGGATGTCTTGAGACACGAGCGGAGTCGACGCGGGGATGTCGGGTGCTTCAATGGCCGTGGCTTGTGGCACGTTCGAGATCGAGGGCGCCTCGGTGAGCAGGAACGTCACCGGCAGCGCGGCGATCGCCAGCACCAACACGCCAAGGTGGAGTGTGTATCGATGCGCGAGGGAGAGCGATCGCAGTGTGCGGTCGAGTCCCCAGACGATGAAAGCGAGTAATGCGACCTGCCAAAGCGAGTGCAGCAGTGTCAGGCAGAGGCGGCTGGTCAATTCGAGATCAAGCAACACAGTCATGATTGCTTCTCCTTCGCCTTGCGATTGATGAGCTTACGCAGCTCAGCCAGTTCGCCCGCGTCGAGGTCAGCCGTCTCGATGAGGTTGAGCACGAGGGCCGAGGGAGAGCCGTCGAAGACGCGGGACAGCAGGTCGTCCATCATGCCGCCCGCGATGCTGTCCTGCTCAACTTTCGGGCTGAAGAAGAACGACTTGCCCTGCTTCTTTCGCTTGAGATAGCCCTTGTCGACCATTATGTTGAGCATGGTGATGACCGAGCTGTGTGAAAGAGTGCGGCCTTGTTCGTCCAGCCTCGCCCGTACGTCCCTGACGGGGAGCGGGGCTTCGTCCCAGAGGACCTTGAGGATTTCCAACTCCAGCTTCGTCGGATGTTCCGACCCGTGCCTGGCCATGTTGCGACCTCCAATCATCGAATTGTTTAGATGATCGTATCGTCGCGGATTGGGGGCGTCAAGCAATCGTCGAAAGAATTCAAAGGTTGATCATGGGAAGGAAAGATGGAAGGCGACGACGGGGTGGCACGATCGGGGAGTTGGAATGTCATGAAAGTACGCCTGACTTGTGATCGTCTCAACGTCGATTCATGATGGGACGTTCGCCGGGTCAGAACGACTGACTTGGCCTGCGACGTTTCGACAATCAGGAACATCAAAGCGGTCCTTTTTGAGAATTCCCATGAAGACATTTCGATTGATCGTTCTCGCCTTTGTCTGCACGTGGTCGCCGTTCGATCGGCCTGTCGCATTCGCTGCGGACCAGCCAAACATTGTGTTCATTATGGCTGATGACCTCGGTTGGCGTGACGTCGAGTTTGCAGGGGCTGCGTTTTTTGAGACGCCGCACATTGATCGGCTGGCGTCGCAGGGGATGACGTTCACCGCCGCTTACTCGGGGGGGCCGAACTGCTCACCGACGCGGGCGTGTCTGATGACGGGGACCTATACGCCGCGGCATCACATTTATCAGCCGGCAGGATTGTCGAAGGGGAACCCGCAGCACATGCGGTTGCTCGTGCCTGCCCGCGAGCGCAAGGACCCGGAGCTGATCAAACAGGCTGCTGAGCAGTTTCGCATCACCAACTCGCTCGCCCCGGAGTTTGTCTGTATCCCTGAGGTGCTGAAGCCAGCCGGGTATGTGACCGCACGACTCGGCAAGTGGCATCTGGGTGATGACACGCAGGGGTTTGATCTCAGTTCGGCAAACGGAAAGGGGGGACCGGGCGGTCGGTTCTACGGAGAGGTGCATGTCACTGAGCAGTTGACGGACCGGGCGCTCAAGTTCATGGAAGAGAACCGGGACGGACCGTTCTTCCTGTATCTGCCATTCTGGGATGTGCACACACCGCTGCGAGCCCGTGAGGACCTCGTTGAGAAGTACCGCCGCAAGCTGGAGGAGTTGCCGGAGAGTGAGCGTGAGAAGTTCAACCCGGTCTACGCCGGCATGATCGAAGCGGTCGACACGGGAGTCGGCCGTGTGATGGACAAGGTGGACGAGTTGGGAATTGCTGAGAACACGCTGATCGTGTTCATCAGTGACAACGGCGGCACCGTCTCATCACAACTGGACCCGCTGCGGGGAATGAAGGGATCGTTGTTCGAGGCGGGCGTGCGAGTGCCGGCCTGTATGCGATGGACGGGCCGAATTGAACCGGGTTCGACGTGTGAGACGCCGATTACGAGTGTCGATTTCCTGCCGACGTGTGCCTCACTGGCGGGGGCAGAGTTGCCGACAACTCAACCGGTCGACGGGACGGATCTCACGCCACTGCTGGACGGAGAGCCGATCGAGGAGCGGGCCATCTTCTGGCATTACCCGTTGTATCTCGACGGCAAAGGACTGACCTTCACGCTTCCTGACGGCAGCACCGGGTCGTGGCGGGGGTTTCCCTCGACCAGTATGCGTCGCGGCGACTGGAAGCTGATCGAGTTCCACGAGGACAACACAATCGGCCTGTACAACCTCAAGGACGATCCCGGCGAGACGACGAACGTGTCCGAGCAGCATCCGGAGGTCACTCATCGAATGCGGGCCGAGTTGGACGCGTGGCAGGAGAAGACGCAGGCTCCGATCCCGACAGTTGCGAATCCTGAATGCGTACTCGACGCGCCGTCGACACACCCCTCCGCGAAGGACATCGCCCCCATGACGGCGATGGGCCTGATGTTCGGCGAGGTCTCTCCGACCAGCGTGCTCGTTCAGACACGTCTCACGCGGGTGAATCATCCGTTGCACGGTGAAGTCCTGGGACGACCGGGAGTCGTGCAGTTCACGCTGACGCCGATCACGGATGCGGGGGCTGACAACGAGACAGCAAAACCGTCCGTCTCGGAGCTCATCGAAGCGACCGCTGATCATGACTTCATCGCCCGCGCTGAGTTTGACGACCTTCAGCCGGGGACGAAGTACCGTTGCGAAACGAGGATCGGCGTCGATGAGGCGTCACTGGTCGCTGGTCCGACCGGTCGCTTTCGGACTTTGCCCGGTCCCGATGCGGATGCGGAAGTGCGGTTCGTTGTGGTGACGGGGATGAACTACTCCAAGTTCCACGGCGACGATCACTTCGACCGCAAACGGCACGTCATCGAGAATAACACTGAGTTGCCCGCTCCGTACGCTGGTGCGGACAGATACCTCGGCTATCCGGCGCTGGAGTCGATTCTGAAGAGTGACCCAGACTTCTTCATCGGGACAGGCGACAACATCTATTATGACTCTCCAAAAGAACCCCGTGCCCAGACCATCACCGAGATGCGACAGAAATGGCACGAGCAGTTCGTGCAACCTCGCTATGTTCAGTTGTTCGCAGCGGTCCCCACATTCTGGGAAATCGACGACCACGATTACCGTGTGGATGACTGTGACAACACCGGAGAGTACGTGCCGTCGTCAGAGTTGGGGAAGCGCGTGATGCTGGAACAGTTGCCTTACGGGCCGATGAATGAGGAGACCTTCAAGTCATACCGCACGCACCGTGTCAGCCGTGACCTGCAAATCTGGTTGACCGAGAACCGGATTTATCGCAGTCCGAACCTGTCGCCTGATGGACCGGAGAAGACGATCTGGGGCAACGAGCAGAAGGCGTGGCTCAAACGAACGCTGTCAGAAAGCGATGCCAGGTTCAAGGTGCTCATCTCGCCGACACCCATGATCGGCCCGGACGATCTCCGCAAGAAAGACAATCACACCAACCTCGGAGGCTTTCAACACGAACGGGACGAGTTCTTCGCATGGCTGAACGACACAGGCATCGCCAGGCAGGGGTTCTCCCTTGTCTGTGGCGATCGTCACTGGCAGTACCATTCGATTCACCCATCGGGAATCGAGGAGTTCTCTTGCGGAGCGCTGGTCGACGCCAACTCCCGGCCGGGACGACTCCCGGGCGACCCCAAGTCGACCGATCCGGAGGGGTTGATCCGTCAGCCATACCGGCAGGAGACACCTTCGGGCGGATACCTGATGGTGAGCGTGCATCCTGCCAATCAGTCGCGACCTTCTGATTTAACCTTCACGCATTACGACGAACGAGGCGTCGTGCTGAACAAACACACCAAGAAATGACGTGCTGTCGGACGAATGGCGGATAAGGCATTGACGTCTTGGCCTTATGAATCGGAACGGACATTGTTGATCGAACGTCTCAGGGTGATCACAACGCAAGCTCCTCCGCCGCGGCGAGTCGACACCCCGATGGTACCGTCGTGTGCGTTCACGATGCGCTGGCAGATGGCCATGCCGAGGCCGGTTCCTTTTTGCTTCGTTGTGTAGAACGGCTCGAAGACGCGGGCCTGCTCCTCTGTGCTCAGACCCGGTCCCTCATCGGCAATCGAGATTTGAATCGCCGGCTTGCCCTCAAGATTGACATCCTCACAAGTGACGGTGACCTTGCCTCCTTGAGGAGACGCGGAGACAGCATTTTCCAGCACGTTGCGAAACACCTGTTCGAGGCGATGACTGTCCGCGATGCATTGGGTCGATACGTCATCCATTAGTTCGACGAGCGAGACGGCAACATCCTGATGCGTTTGCAGAATGTGGTGCCACGACATTCGCCAGAGTTCCGCCAGATCGCAGGGGCCGAGCGAGAGCTTGACCGGGGCGGCATAGCTGCGGACCTCTTCGTACAGTCGCCGCAACTCTGTGAGTGCTGCTTCAATGCGCTGTGTCAGCTCGATCTGCTTCGGCTGCTCGCTCAAATCGAGAGACAACATGTCGAGGCAAGCCTGTGCCCGTTGCAGCGCGTTGCGGCTTTCGTGAGCGAGACCGGCGATCATCTGGCCAATGGCCGCCAGACGCTCGGACTGCACGAGTTTCTCCTGCACGTCCCGGAGGTCGGTAATGTCGTGACCAATCGAGAGAACTTCGGTGGTCTTGCCCTCAGAGTCATAAAGCGGTTTGCCCCACCAGGCAATCTGACGTTCACGCCCGTCGCGTGTGCGAATCGCGTTGACGTGTCCCCGAACTTCCTCGCCGGCCACAACCTGCTTGAACAATTCATGGACCCGTCGTGACTCGTCTTTCGAGATGAACGTGTCGATCCAGTCCTGCCCGATCACTTCGCTTTGTTCATAGCCGGAGAGTTCCTGCATGAATCGGTTGAAGCGGACGATTCTCGCCTCCGGGTCCAGTACCAGGATGATGACCTGTGCCGTCTCCAGCAGGCGGTTTGAGAAGTCCCGTTGCTGCCGCAATTCCTCCTGAACACGGATGCGTTCGGTGACATCCTGCACCATCCAGACTTCATGTTCGTCGTACTGGTAGGCGTTGAACTCGGTCAGGATCTCGCGGCCATCTTTCGTAATAACGTTCAGAATTCGCGTCTCTGGAAAGAGCCGTGCACGATCCGCCTCGTACTGCTGACGGTACTCTTCGCCCCGGCCCCCGAATAGAATACGAAACCAAGAGTCCCGGGTCGGAAGTTCGTCGTCGGTATATCCGGTCATCTTCTCGACGGTTCGGTTGATCAGCAGTGCTCCCGATGCATTGTCGACATAGGCGGCCCCGGCTGGCAGGTGCTCGATCATGAATTGGACCTGCGCATCCCGCTTGCGGACTTCGTCACGGGTGAACTTCAGGTCGGCGAGCATCTTGAGACGGACGCGAAGTGCATCCGGATCAACCGGCTTGAGCAGGTAGTCACTGGCTCCCGCACGGATGGCCGCAAGGCTGCTGTCGAGGTCGGCGTAGCCCGTGATGATCAGAACAGCCGCATCACCGGCCCTCGCAACGATCTCGGGAAGAAGGTCATCGACCATGCCGCCGGGGAGCCGACGGTCGAGCAGGATCGCAAAGTAGTCCTGCCAGTTGTCGCGACTGAGGGCCTGATCCGCCGATTCGGCCTGATCGATTCGGTAGCCGTCCTGCTTCAGGATGCGCGACAAACTGCTGCGGATCCCCGGATCGTCGTCGACGATCAAGATGGCAAGTTCGGACGGGCGGTCAGACATGGAGAGGTCATCGTATAACCAAGTGAGGGCTTATTCTGTATGGGATCGCCGCAAGGGTAAAGTCAGTCGGAAGGTCGAACCTCCATTTGAATTTGCCAGGAGATCGAGATGACCGCCGTTCGCCTCGGCATACCGTTTGGAGACAGTCAGTCCCAGTCCGATTCCGGTGGCTTTTGTGGTGTACAGCGGCTCGAAGATCCGCGAGCGGTCCTCTTCAGCGATTCCCGGCCCCCGATCAGTCACATCGACCAATGCCATCGCGTCGTTCCGTTTGACGCTGATATTGACCGGGCTGTCGTCCTGTGTCGCTTGGATTCCGTTCCGCAACAGGTTCACGAGGATCTGACCACACTGATCAGGATCAGCGAGGACGAACAGTGACTCTTCTGTGGGGAAGAACTCAATCGTGGCTTTCGTCGTGTACCGCAGCTGGTCGACGGCTTCCTGCGTTTTCGCAACGAGGTCGAATGTTGTCACGGTCTGCTGCGGATCACGAGCGTAGTCCAGCAGATCTCCCACAATGTGATTGGCCCTGTCCACTTCCCGCTTGATCTCGGCGATGGACGCCTGAGCGTCAGCGTCCAGCGAATCGCCAATCAATTCCAGATAGTAGGTTGCATTGCGAATCACCCCCAACGGGTTGCGAATCTCGTGGGCGACCCCGCCTGCCAACTGGCCGAGCAGCGCCAGTCGCTCCATCGCGTGACGTCGCTTTGTCTCCAACTCGGCTCTTTTGCGATCCGTGAGGTCAACGATGTGAGACATCACCAGCACGCCGCTCTCGGTCAGCATGGGGTGCAGGCTGATGTCGACAGGGAACTCGGTTTCGTCCTTGCGACGTGCCTGCAGGTCGTGGTCGACGCCCATCGGACGCGTTTGCGGAGCGGCAAGATAGGCATCGCGATCCTTTCGATGTTGATCGTGAAACCGAAGCGGGATGAGCACTTCAATCTCCTGTCCAATCAACTCCGAGCGATCATACCCAAACCAGTGCTCCGTTTGCCGGTTGACCAGAACGATCTTCCCAAACTGATCGACAATCACGATCGCAGCGGGAGATGACTCGACGACGAGGCGGAACCGTTCCTCTGCCTGTTGTGTTCCCGCTGCGTCGTTCGCCTTGTCCTGTTTCATTCCGTACCTTGACGACTTCGACGGGGGATCGGGATTGTCATGCTACCAATTGCTCATCAGCGGTTCGCCGATCATTATAGCACTCGACTACGGAGGTCGACGCTGGCGGTGGCTTTCTCGAACGTGCAACTTCGCACGCGAGTGCGCTACTCTGCTCACTTTCACGGCACGCAAGCTGAGAGACGCCCGGTGTAATGAACAATTCGTGGAATCGAATCATTTACCGGTTTTGGTCGTCGTTTTATGACGTGATGATCAACCTTTCGCCCTTTCAGCGTGCCCGTCAGTTGGCCATCAGTCGACTCCGTTTGCAGGCGGGGCACCGGCTGCTCATCGTAGGGATAGGCACCGGTGCAGACCTGCCGCATCTACCGCCCGGCGTGGAAGTTGTGGGGATCGACCTGAGCCCGGCGATGCTCAAGGTGGCTGCCCGCAAGCTCCTCGAATGTGATTCCTCCGTCCAACTGGTGATCGCAGACGCTGCCCGGTTGCCGTTTCCTTCAAAATGTTTCGATGCGGTCCTGTTATCGCTGATTTTGAGCGTCGTTCCGGATGCCTCCGCTTGTCTGGAGGAAGTGACCCGGGTTGCAAATCCGGATTGTCGCATTGTTGTCCTCGACAAGTTTCTGCATGGTGAGACGCCGTCATTGTTGCGACGACTGCTGAATGTGCTCACGCGATTCTTCGGGACGGATATCAACCGAAACCTGGAGGCGATGCTGGCGGGAAAGGGCATGAAAGTCGTCTCACGAGTACCGGCCGCCTTTGGCGGCACGTATGAGGTGATCGAGCTTCGGCACGATTCGTGCATCCACGATTGAGAGTTCGGTGCCGCGCGCCGGAGATGCCCTTCTGTATCGCCTGCGGTTGTATGAGCCCTCAACGATCAGCGGAGTTCGCCAGCATGTGTTCGATGACGATGACTTACGTTCCGGATCAACCCCAGCCTTATGACAGCAAGCAGGTCGAGGCGACGGCCCAGTCGGTCCTCGCGTCTGACATCCATTTGCTGAACTACACATTCTCCTGCTGTTATCGCGAAGGGACCCTCATCCTTCGGGGGCGGGTCCGCCGGTACTACCATAAACAGATTGCCCAGACCATCGTCTCCGGAATCGATGGCGTCGAGCGAATTCAGAACCAGATCGAGGTCGATGATTCGCAGTCTGACGGACGTTGAAGCTCACTGCTGGCTCGTCTCGCCATCAATTGAAACCGGCGAGGATCGTTTGGGGGAGACGAGTGCAACACTCGCTCATGGCATCACGAACTCGTGATCTGTTGGACGGACGGTCAGCACGGGGCAGGGAGCCTTGCGGACGACCTTCTCGGCCGTGCTTCCCATCAGCATGTGGGCGATTGCGCCACGTCCATGAGTGCCCATCACGATCAGGTCGATGTCTTCACTCTTCGCGTATTGCACGAGTTCCACGAATGTTGATCCGAGGATCGCCTTGCGGACGACGTTGAGTTTCTCCTTCCACGGGGACGACGGGAGCGTTTCGAGCTTTGCTTCCGCACCTGCCTTGAGATCGTCGTTCAACTGATCAACGCCGACATAGCCGATGCCGAACTCGGAGTACGCAGCTGCTGGTGGCTCGGTGATATTGACCAGATGCAACTCTGCGCCGAACGCTTCTGCAAACTCGCAGGCGTACCGCAGAGCATGATCGCTGCACTCACTGAAATCTGTCGCTGCCATCACACGTTTGAGCTTGATCATCAATCTTTCTCCCAGAGTAACAACGGTCAGAGTTCCAATTCTTCGCGGACGATCCAGACAGAGCAAGGTGCGTGCCTCAGCACGTTTTCCGAGGTGCTCCCCAGGAAGAACCGATCGATACGGCTCAGCCCGCGATGTCCCAGTACGACGAGGTCCGCGTCCATTTCTTCCACAGCTTTCAAGATTTCATCGTCGATCGATTCCGTCTCACGATACTCACTGTTGACGTGCGGCGTCGCTTGCTTCAGGCGATCGACGGCCCATACCAGTGCCTCCTTGGCCTGACGTTTCTCATCGTCCCACAATGCCCCCGTCTTCTGATAGATCGCCATACCGGGATGCATGATGACCGTGACCACGTTGACAACGGTGATCTCGACATGTTCACCCCAATGGAAGCGGGACATCATCTCGACCGCCTGGCGGGATGCCTCGGAGCCGTCGTGACACACCACGATGCGCAGTGGCTTCTCTGACGAGCGCCCTTCCTTGTGTGGTCGTGTGATGAGCACAGAGCAGGGAGCGTGTTTGGCCACCTTGAGCGATACGCTGCCCAACAGGAAACGCTTTGTCGCCGTCATGCCGCGGGCTCCCAGCACGATCAAGTCGCTGCCTTTTGACTCGGCGAAGCGCACCAACTCGTCAGCAGGATGACCGGACAGCGGACAGGTTTCGACCGTGCCGTTGATCCCCTCGAACCGGGCCGCCTCTTCCTGCAGCAGCGACTCCGCACGCGCGTGGTATTTGTCGAGCATCTCGTTGACGCTCTGCGGGAATTCGCGCCGGAGATGCGCCAGCGATGGCACTAAGGCGACATTCGCAATCGAGAGTTCGGTTGGCTCGGGAAACGGCAACCGTGAGAGGAACCAGTCCGCTTCACGAGATGCTTCCGATCCATCTGTCGCCAGGATCACTTTCATGGAACCAACTTTCCTGTGAACGAACAAATCGTGGACGCCCGGTCGATCACCTAACCGTCCGTCCAGTCCTCCCAAGCCGACGGCTATGCCGTCCGGCAGATGACGGGCAGTGACCGTCAACATGTTTCCGATCGACGGCAAAACCGTCGGCTTGGGAATCTGCCTACTTCAGACTTGATGAATTGTTTGGTGCTGACCGCTCAAACGTCACGAGTACGCCACGGGCATACCGGTGACACTCGATGCAACACATGGTCGCATCCATCCACTTGAGGGCCGCCCGGTCCAGATTCTCGTTATCTGCAGCGTCCATCAGTTCCTTCGTCGTTTGCTGGAACTCGCCGCTGAAGTTGCGATAGACCGCATCATTCGTGACCCGCCACTTCTCCTCCGTGCTCATCTTGTTGAGTTGCTTGGCTCCCTCCTTGATCATGGCGTAGTCCTCAATCGCTAACCCTTCCAGCAGCTTGCTTGAGGCTTCCAGTTTGAGCCGCATGAAGTGGCTGAGGTCTTTCTTGGACGTGGCCGCTTTGGGGGGCACATCATCCTTCCCCGAAGGCTTGTCATCATCTGCGATCCCCATGGTCCAAGCTGCCAGGAGAACGATGCTCAGAGCCAGCAATCCTCCAGTTTTTTGCAAGGGCGACATGATCACTCCTCATTGTTTGCAGGACAGTTCTGGAGGACATTCTGGCAAAGGGTGTGCCGAAGGGGTTCGGTTGCGATTTCGTGGAAAACAAGCACATTCACACGATCCGCACACCGCCGGGCGCGCGAATTCGCACAAGTCGCGACGCGCTCGCACACTCGATTTGTGTCGAAGCTCAACGCGATGAGGACCGACGCCTCATTCGCCGCTCAGCAGTTCGTTGAGGAAGAGCCAGGGGAACTTTCGCTCGTAGTTGAGTCGTCGAGCGAGGGCCCAGTAAGCGTTCTGATCGGCAGCATGTCGGACTCCCAGTGCTGCGAGGATGACACGCTTGTTGTTGGGGAGGACGGTCAACCCCAGCAGAAGGTCGGGATCGGAGGTGCCTTCAGGGCTGAGCGCTTCAGCATAGAGTTTTTCCTCTCGACTTGATTCGCGTAGCAACTCAATCGCTCTGGAGAGTTGCTGCTCGGCGAGTGCCTCCTCGCCGACTTGATGAGCCTTCAGGTAGACAGCGAGGTGCCTGTCGATCTGATCGCTCGTCGTGTCATCGGCGGAGATGGTGCCGACCGCTTCGTGCAGATCTCCCCGAGTAAAATGCAGGTCGAATCCCGGCTCCTCAACGTCTTCGTTGAGAGACAGGTATTCTTCACGATCACCGAGACAGTAGGCAAGAGACGAGAGAAGAAACGACTGGAACTGTTTTGCGAGTTCTCCATTTCCGTTCAATGTCATCTCCTGCACTAGGGCGTTGATCTGCTCACGGGCCTTGTCCGGCGATTCCTGTTGAGCGTAAAGCTCGATCGATTCGTTTAGCATCGGGAAGACGAAGGTCGCCTCACTTTTTTTGGCCTCCAACTCGGCCAGCAGTTCATCAATACGTCCGGTGGCCAGCTTGAGACTGCGATCGAGAGTCTGAAACGAATGCACATCGGGCTGGGCGTCGATCGCCTGTTGCGCAAGTGGCGCGGCCTCGTCGAATTCTCCGGCACACAAATGGTAGTAAGCGAGTGCATAGGCACCGTACGCAGAGGGGGGGGGCGGCCTCTGCCGCCCGTCGAAAGAGGGCGAGGGAGGCGTCAATGTCCGTCATGGCTCGGCCACTCAGGTAGATCAGATCCGCATTCTCAGGATCGGCTGCGAGAAACGATTGATACTCAGCTTCGAGGTCGTGCTCGGGATGCAGCTCCTCCATTTTGGACTGATAAAATCGATGCCAGGCGATCCGCACCGGTCGATCTTCGAGTCCCTCCCGGATGAAACTCAGGAACTCTTCATCGGGCATCTTGGACGAGGCAAAGGCGATCCAGAATTCGCTGCCCGGTTCGAACTCGGCACGACGCCTGAGATAGGTCGTCAATTCCGCCTCTTCCAGCGTGTCTGGCAGAATGAACACCAAGTCCTCGTCGCTGAGGTCCCTGACGGTGTCGACCCGCGTACGGCTCACATATTTGCTGGAGCCTCCCATTTGGATCTGGCCGGGAAACGGGAGGAATTCGAAATCCAGACCGCGGAACTCATACAAGGGTTGTCCGACGTGATACTCCCATTCCCCTTCCGGAGCGTCAGCGACGTCCTCCGCGTAGTACTGCTTCTCCCATGTCAACAGCGCCGTCTGATCGGGGTTGATGATGAACGTCGGTGAGATGAATGGCCGGGCGAAGAAACTCGTGTGCAGTTCGAGGTCTTCGTCGATAACGCTCTTACCGCCCGTTGTTGCTGTGACATGAACTGTTCCCTCGGGAATCTTGATGGCCCGACGCCCCTGTGGTTGCAACTCGACTGATGTGCCTCCGACGGTCGCGGACAGCGGTGCGTTCAATCCATTGACGACAAACACTTCACGTTCGTTGCCCAGACTCCACGCGTAGCCGAGGTACCAGGCGAGCAGGACAAGCGCGACGAGTGGTCCGACCCAGGCTGCGACTTTGCCGCCTTTGCCTCCCTCTTCGTATCCCGCTTTCTTTGACGGAGTCAGCAGAGCTGAGGGGATCGACTTGCCGGTCCCCCGGAGTTTCTCGGCCCGTTTCCGCAGTTTCTGGTATTGCTTGTCGGCTGCGATCGACGCATCCATCGTGGTCGCTTGATCGAACAGCTCGAGCGCCCGGTCCGGCTGACCGTTGGCAAGATACCCTTCGCCCAATAGGTAGACAAATCCCGCGTGCTTCGCTTCATCACTTTTGAGACAGTGCTGCAGTTCGGAGTGGGCTTCGTCCGGTCGTCCCTGCCGCAGGAGTTGCAGGGCGAGAGCTTCTGCGACGTCAGGGTCGTGCTTGACGGCCAGCGACGCCCGAAACGCCTCCTCCGCATCGCTCAAACGAGAGAAGTACGCATACGCATGCCCCAGTTGTGCCTGCACCCCGGCATCATAGGTCATCGGCTTGGCAAGGGTGTCTGCGATCTTCAGGAAGAGTTGCTCGTCCTGATACATCGCGGCAACCGCCATCACCTTTTGAATCGCTTCCGGGCTGTCGGGGTTCTGCCTCAGTTCCTCGGTGACATGACGGCTGTCTTCGGCCTTCGACTCTTCCCATTGTTTGAGCTTGAGCGCCCGATGCTTTCCACAGGACGGACACTCTTCGAGCACTCGCCATTTGCTGAGCGGGATCAGCGGGATGAAGAGAACGGTGAGGTATTTCGTCGTATCATACGATGGCAGCTCCGCATAGGCATTGCAGTTCGGACAGGTCCCGGAGATCCGATGGACTCGGTTCTTGCCGTAGTACCACGTTCCCGTACCGTTCACGACATAAGGCATGACGAAGACCTCACAGGCAGATTGAATTGCATCCCCGGATCGATCACCATCCGAGGCGAATTCAGAGTTTACCCGCAGCGTTCTGAGAATTGCAGTACATCACATGTTTTTGAAGTTAGTTTGGCAGATGTGACAAACGTTATGAGTAGACTCAGGTGAACAGGAGTGGTTTCATTGATAGTTTCCGTTGCTGCATGGGCGTATGCGATTGCTGCTCTGATTGTTGTGCTGCTCCAGTTTGCGTTGGCGAGCGATGCACCGTAGAGCCATCTGGCGATGGAAGGACGTATCGAAGGCAAGTTTCTGCCGGCGATGCGTGACGGGGCCATCAGCGGCGTATCGCTGATTCTCAACCTGTTCATTGCTTGCCGGTAGGAGTTCCGGATGAGCACACGTTCAACACTCCTACAAGCCTGCTGCCGTGTGTTGCAAGTTACGAATGCGCCAGACGAGCAGGCAGGCGACGGCAATCACGGCGATGTCGAGTGGTGCTGTGAAGAGCGTAAACTGATCATCGCGGATGAAGTCTTCCACGGTCTCCGACTGAAATGACATGCGGGACTGCACTCGCCCGATGACACCGCTGAGGACCCAAAGTCCCCACCACCATCCAACCAGGGCGGCACCGTTCCCTTTTGGATTGGAGGCGTACCAGATCTCATTCATGGCAGCGTAGGGCCAGACGAGATTCGCAAATGGCACGAAGTAGCACCCGATTGACCAACCAGGAGTGTACTCAAGGTGTTGGTCGCTCAAAGTGTGTGCATTTCTGTTGGCTCGATGTTTCCAGACCATCCAGCAGATGCCGGTTCCAAGAAATGCCAGGAAGTAAAAGATCGCGGGTCCTCCGATGTAAAGATCGCTTGCGTCAAGTGTTGGCTGATCAATGTCTTCACCATTCTGAACCCGCTTCAGCAACCCCAATTGATGGAAAGTCGCGGCTGTCATCATCAGGTGAGTGATCAGCATGACAGCCATTCCAATCGTGACCAGCCACACGGGAATCGTCAGCGAAAGGAAATCTCTCGGCGTCCGTCGTCTGCGGCGGCGGGGACGTTTCGGGGCGGTGGGAGATGGCTCTGGAACGTCATCTGACGAATACGCCTCGCCCTCGCTGAGGTCACTGAGTCCTCCCAGTTGTCCAAATGGATCATCCGCATCGGGAACGCAAATTCTCTTCGAGCACTTTGGACATTTGCCCGCCAACCCGGCTTTCTCATCCTTGACTCGAAGCTTTGCACCGCAATGTTCACAGGAAAATGCAATCGCCATCGTTGACCCCCGTGAATGGTTACCGAATCGGATAATTACGTCACGGTAAACACGCTGCGCGAGGATTGCAATCAAGTATTCGCACGGATGCCGACGTGATGGATCAGCACTTGTCGATGGGAATCACTACGTCCTGACTTCCGCCACGGAAACTCAGAACTCCGCGTGCTTCGGGGTCCTTGGAAACGGAATCACATCACGAATGTTTTGCATACCGGTGAGTAGCAGCAGCATCCGTTCGAGTCCCAGCCCGAAGCCCGCGTGCGGGACGGTGCCGTAACGACGGAGGTCGCGATACCACCAGTATTCCTCGGAGTCGAGTCCGCATTCTTGCAGGCGTGTGTCCAATACATCGAGTCGGTGTTCGCGTTGACTGCCGCCGATGATCTCCCCGACGCGAGGCACGAGCACGTCCATCGCACGCACCGTCTTGCCGTCGTCGTTACAATACATGTAGAACGGTTTAATCGATCGCGGATAGTCAAACACGATCATCGGCTGCTTGAAGTGCTCCTCGGTGAGATACCGCTCGTGCTCCGCCTGCAGGTTGTCCCCCCACGTGACCGGATACTCCCATTTGCGATCGGTCGCGGTGATGATGTCGACCGCTTCAGTATAGGAGATGCGTTTGAACTCATGTTCAAGAATGTTGTTGAGCGTTTCCAGCACGGTTTTCTCGATGCGCTGATTGAAGAACTCCATGTCGTCAGCACATTGGTCGAGGGCATCCCGGATGATGGTCTTGATGAAGTCCTCCGCAAGTTGCATGTCGCCGTCGAGGTCACAGAAAGGCATCTCCGGCTCGACCATCCAGAACTCCGCAAGATGTCTCGCCGTGTTGGAGTTTTCCGCCCGAAACGTCGGACCAAATGTGTACACCGGCCCGAGCGAAGTCGCGTAAATCTCGGCTTCGAGTTGACCGGACACGGTGAGGGAGGCGCGCTTGCCGAAGAAGTCGTCCGTCCAGTTGAGAGTTGAGAGTTGAGAGCTGAGAGCCTCCGATGACTCCCCTGCTCTCGACTCTCCGCTCTCAACTCTCAACTCGTTCAGCAACGTCGTCACCGTAAACATCTCGCCGGCGCCTTCGCAGTCGCTCGTCGTGATGATGGGGGTCTGGACGTTGAGGAATCCGCGAGTCTGGAAGAAGTTGTGGATCGAGTAACAGACGCAGTTGCGGACGCGGGCGATGGCTCCAAAGGTGTTGGTGCGCGGTCGCAGGTGGGCGATTTCACGCAGGAACTCAAACGAGTGCCGTTTCTTCTGGAGTGGATACGACTCCGCATCAGCCGTGCCGAGCAGTTCGATCGAAGATGCTTGCAATTCGACCCGCTGCTTCGCTCCAGGGGACTCCTTGAGTTCGCCAGTTATCGACAGGCTGGAACCCGTGGTGACGTCGTGGATGACGTCTGCATAACCGGGGACGTCCGCATCGACGACGACCTGCAAGTTGGCCATGCATGAGCCGTCGTTGAGTTCGATGAACGAGAACCCCTGCTTGGAGTCTCGGCGTGTGCGAACCCAGCCGGAGACGCTCACACTTGTGCCCGGCTGACCCTCCAGCAGCAAGGCTGCGACGCGCGAAAACTGACCTGACATGTGCGAAATCCTCCTGATGCAACATCGATGCTCGAAACGAGTCAGTGATGTCGGAGGATATCAGGTTGCCTTCGCGGCGGTCGAGTTCACACGGAAGCCAGTTAGAACGGCGACACGATGGGGGTGTTGGACATCATCATTTGGCCTTGCTGGGGAGCAGCGTTGACGAGCGGACCGGAGACGGAGCCAAATGATGGGTACCCGGCGGTGTGTGTCGTCGGTTGGTAGGCTGGTGCAGGTGCCATCGGATAGTTGACGGTCTGCGGAGCGGCCATTTGGGGAGCGAATGATTGTGGGATCCCGCCCGCCTGCATCACCGGATACTGAGCCGGCTGCGTCTGCATGACCGGCTGCCCCGGCATGGCTTGAGGGAACGTGGAGAGTTGCGAGTCGTACGAGACCTGCTGAATCGGTGCCGCGAACGGAATCGGCGTCGCGGCCTGTGAGACGTACTGTGGTGGAGGAGAATAGGCCGCCATCGCCTGCGGGGAAACCTGGTTCGGACGTTGCATGCGGGAAACTCGGGTGCGGACTTCCGACTGGAACGGGTTCATAGCCAGTGAGCGACGATACATCGTGTCGGCTTGCTGTTGTCGCCCGGTTTGGAGATAGACGTCCCCCAGTTGGGCCATCGCGGTCGGATGATTCGGCTTCTGCCGCAGCGCCATTTGCAGCGACTGCTCAGCACCAACGAGGTCGCCCTGCTGTTGCTGCATCCAAGCTTGTTCGACGTGTGCATTCGGCTGGTACGGCTGAGTCGCGACCCATTCCTGAATGTGGGCGGCCGCCTGATCCTCTCGCCCCTGCTCTTTGAGCATGCTGGCCAGCTCATGGTGAGCCGGCTGGTGGCGAGGATCGAGCGTGAGGGCCCGTTCATACATCCGCTCAGCCCCGATGAGGTCGCCCTGTTTCCTCATGGCGGAGGCGACATTGAATGCGTAGTTCGGATTCTCCGGCGAATCCATCATCGCTTTCTCGAATTCTCGTCGAGCGGCCGTGTAGTTCCCCCGGGCATACAATCCTTTGCCCGACTCGTTCATCACGTAACCACTAGTCTGATTGCAGCCGCTTTGCAGCAGCGAGACGCCCAGAGTCATCAGGGAAAGACCAGTCAGCGTGAGACAACGGGAAATGCGCATGAGTCCATTCCTTGCTGCAGACAACGCAGCATTGTCGCGTGCTCTTCACATCCGAGCGAAGAGAATCTGAGAACAGATTGTGAGTGAGGGAGTGTCGAGAGAAGAAGTGGGTGGGGACCCTATCACCCGGCGAAAAATGCTGCAAGACCAAATTCAGCATCGCGGAGGTTATCGTGGGGGACAGAGAAGCGGAGCATCCCCAGCGGAGGACCATGTGTGAAATGTAGGTTTTGGGCTTCCAAACCTCGCTACACCAAAATGCCCGTCGCACAAATCCCCAATCGCTCAGGGCTCCGCTGCTGCCGAGGGTGCTTCACGTTCCGCTTTGGCACGGCGGTAGAACCGTCGCTGAAACGCCCGCTGCCATGTCGGGTCACGTCCCAGCCAGCCTCGGTATTGAAAAAACGCCAAAAGCCCGACGGCCGCAGCGAGCATGAACCCAAGAGCCATCGGATACCCATACCGGAACTTCAGTTCAGGCATGTTCCAGGGGGAGACGCTCGAATCGAAATTCATCCCGTACAAAGCAGCGATGAAATTCAACGGAATGAAGATCGTCGCTGTGATCGTCAGCACCTTCATGATGTCGTTTTGACGCATGCTGATCTGTGAGAGGTTGAAGTCCCTCAAGTCCGATGCGATTTCGCGGCTCGTGTCGGTCAGGTCGATGAGCTGCAATGCGTGGTCATAGCAGTCTCGAAGATAGATGCGTGTCTCATCCGTAATTCGCGGGGTCGACTCTCGCATTAGAGCGTTGACCATTTCCCGGTGCGGCCAGATCGACTTCCGCAGGATGAAGAACTCACTTCGCATGCGGTGAATTCGGGCGATGACCGACGATTTCGGCCGTTCGAGGAGTTGCTCCTCGAGGCTGTCGAGTTGGTCGCCGTAGTTCTCGAGCACCGGGAAGTAACCGTCCAGGATCGCATCCAGGAGTGCATACGTCAGGTAGTCGGCTCCACGCTCGCGGATGATTCCGAGCTTATTGCGCAAGCGATGACGAACCGGGTCCAGACAATCGCCGGGTCGCTCCTGAAACGTGATCACGAAATTGTCGCCGAGGATCAAGCTGATCTGCTCCGTCTGCAACTGCACATCCAACTGGACCATCCTCGCGACAATGAAGAGATGGTCGTCATATTCTTCGACCTTGGCCCGCTGGTGGACATTCACAATGTCTTCTTGCACCAGACCATGAATATTGAACAATTCGCCGACCTTTTCGATGGTGCTCGCATCGCCCAGGCCGTCAATGTCGACCCACGTCATCCGATCATCAGCGAGAACCGGAGCCAACTCGTCGACATGATTAAGCCGATGCTCTTCAAAATGGTCGGCGTCGTAAGTCAACACGTTGATCGTCGGCTGCAACGCATGCGGATCGGCGATGACGGTCCCCGGGCGTGCTCCCGGTTTGCCCCGCTTACGAAATCGCGGCCGCAAGTGCCGAACCAGAGTCGGCAGCTGAATTGAACGCATGGCTTGAGCTATTCACTGTCGACGGAGCGGAGTGACATGACGAACGGTTCCCGGGGTTACTGGCTGATGCAATACAGTCTCGCGTCCGTGCGGATCAGAAGTTTGTTGCCTACGATCGCGGGCGTCGCCATCGCCATCTCGTCGTCGGCCAGATCGTTCGTGGCGAGCAATTCATACTCGGGTCCCGCTTTGAACACGAACGTTGTTCCGTACTCATTCAGGCAGTAGATCTTGCCGTCTGCGGCCCAGGGTGATGCAGTGAATGCACGCCCCTTTGGAATGCGTTGTTGCTCGTAAACCTCTTCTCCCGTCAATGCGTCAAAGCTGGCGAAAAACCCTCGGTCCATCAGGACGTAAAGCTGATCGCCGTAAACAAGCGTTGTCGGGTTGTATGGCGCTGCCATCTTCTGGCACCAAGCAATCGTATCGTTTGACGTCTCCTTCTCACCCAGTGTGATGTCGCCGGTCGCACCTGACTTCAATGCCCAAAGCGGTTTCCTCTCGTCGAGCACATACCCGGAACTGACGTACAGAAGATCGTGGGCCGTGTAGGGCGTCGCGATCGTAATGCTGGAAGCTCCGCCGAATTCGTAGAGCAAATGGCCGTCGAGGTCATAGGATCGAGTCTTCCCGGTGCCCGGCGTGATGATCTCGGTCCGCAGGTCATTCTCCCAGACGAAGGGGGTCGCCCAGTTGCTCTTCTCGTCGCGTTCGACCCGCCAGAGTTCGTCGCCGGTCAGCTTGTCGTAGGCGACGAGTGTTGAGGACTCCTCGTTGTCGTTGACGAGGTAGAGCCGGTCCTCATGCAGCACGGGCGAGGAGGCCGTGCCCCAGGCGTATCGCGTTTCGACAGCCGCGAAACGCTTTGACCAAACTTCTGTGCCGCTCAAGTCGAAACAGAACAGACCCACGTTGCCGAAGTAAGCGTAAAGGTGTTCGCCGTCAGTGACCGGAGTTTCGGAGGCGTAACTGTTCTTGATGTGCAGCGACTTCTCCGGCACCCCTTCGTGAACCGTCCGCTCCCAGATCAAGTCGCCGGTACCAAGGCTCAGGCACAGGACCTTCCAGTGATGGACGGTCGTCGGAGCGTCTTCCCGATTGCCCCCGAAGTACAATCCCTTTTTCGCTTCTTCCGTTTCGCCCGTGTTGATGCAGGTCGTGAGGAAGACCTGATCGCCCCAGACGACGGGCGATGACCAGCCGCGACCGGGGATGTCCGCCTTCCATGCCACGTTCTGCGTCTCACTCCAACTGTCCGGCAGATTCGCCCCGTCCGCAACGCCACGCGCCCCCGGCCCACGAAACTGAGGCCAGTTGTCGGCCGCCTGCGTTGGTTCCGCGACCAACAGGAGGGCGAAAATCGACAGGCCGATACGTGCTAACAGCAACATCTGTGGACCTCCGAACGAAGTGTCAACGTGGAACGGAAGCATCATCGTAGACCTTGTTCAGCCTCGCATCAATCTCGCCACTCAGGGTCGAGAAAGTCCGTGCACATCTGTCGATTTCTTTGGAGTGCAGTTGCTTACAGAATCATGATGCCATCAGCAATCGTCATCTGGTCACACCAGAGAGTGAGGAGGAAAACAAACACAACGCGGACCGGCGCGGATGCAGCAGATTCCGGTAGACGACTGAGTAAAAAAAACGTGAACGGTTCGAACTGAGAGTTCCGAGAGGCCGACGAGGACGTGTGATGGAGTTATCCGTGTTGATCCGCCTCGTCCTCCCCAACCCGCAGTCATTACTCCTGTACTTCACCCTCCAAGAACCGATTCACGTCATTCCTCAAGCACAGATCGACGAAACGCGAATCGCCGGACCACACGTTCACCAATGCACCGATGCACGCGGGAAGCTACTCCCACTCGACGTCGAAGTCCCCCAACGGGAGTTCTTTCGTCGGGGGCTTGGGGGTCAGCCAGCCGGAGCGGTTGATGCCCGCTTGATCGACTTCGATGTACAGGATCGAGTCGCGGTCGCGGCTGTCGAAACGCATACCGCGAAGCTTGTTCATGTGAGCCGCACAGAGGATGTGATTGTTGTGACGCGCCCATGCCCGGATCGCCTCCTGTGTCCGCGTCCGGTAACGCTCGCCACGCCAGTACAACACGCCGACGATCGTGAGCATGATCGCAGCGAGAGGGATGGCGACCCAATCCGGTGCTTCAATGGCGTCAGCGGCCAGCATCAGTCGGCTCCTCGTTCATGCGTTGCGACGTCGCCCCAGACTCTATTCAGTTCCGCCGTTCGAGTTCGACGTTGAATGAGCGCCCTTCTCCCACGCAGCCTTCAGGCGACGCAGGACGGGATAGTACTGCACGAAGACGTTGTCATCCGCTGCGTGTTCTGCGTGACAATCAAAACACTTCTCACGGGCAAAGGGACGGGCCGTCTCTTTCTCGGAATCGCCTCCTGAGAAGTCGAAGTAGGCCCAGCCGTCCTCAAAGCGTTCCGAGTCCTTGACCGCGACTTCCAGCGAAACGAACTCCCCTTCGAAGGAGCCCTGCAACTTCGTCAGCCCTTCCGCCTTGTCCGCCTGCGTGTAGACCGACATCGCGAGCATCGCCTTCTCCGGAAACTCGCCTGTTCGCTCGTAGTATTCATACGACTTGCGATCGAGATAGACGTTGTGGAAGAACTGATCGCCGTATTCCGACTTGTGCGGTGAGTAACTCAACCCCAGCGACGCCCCGACGAACACCCAATCGCGAAACCGATCCGGTCGACGCAGCGAACCATCCTCCGCATACCGCGGCGTCTCCCCGGGTGTGCTATCGGAATCCTCGGCCATCAAGGCAGACTGTCCATTCACAGCAACGACCATGACGACGAAAATCACACCTGCCCTCAATGGACGATGAAGCTTGCAGACGGTCATCGATTGGATTCCTCGAAAACTTGACACACGCGGCGATATCTGGGCGATGAGGATCAAGGCACTTCGACTGAGGCATCGTTCAACATGGTATTAAAATCAACAACAGTCAAGGTTTCGAGATGAATTCCACGGGAACGTGATCGGTCAGCCAGACGTCATTGCCGGTCACAAAGAACTCGTGACCCTCAGCGTGCATGCGAGCGGCGTCGATTGTCAAGAGAACCGGCTTGCCGTGACGCTGACCGACGGCGAGCATCGTTGCCTGATTGGTCGACAGATGCACATGGTGTCGTCGCCCCTTGATGAGGCCTTGTGCGAGGATTGAATCGAGGTTGCGAGTGGCCGTGCCGTGAAAAAGCACATCGGGCGGCACCGCCGGCTCATATCCGAGGTCGATCTCGACCGAGTGTCCCTGCCTCGCGCGGATTTGCGTTCCGTCGACCGAGATTTCAAACCGCTGCTTGTCGTTCCCGGCGACCACATCCTCCAGCAACCCCCGCGACATTCGTTTCCCGGATCGCTGAAATGCTGCAATCAGCTCGTCGACAGCGACCCATCCACCGTCATTCAAGGTCAATCCCACCGTTTCCGGACGATGCCGCAAAACATAGCTGAGGCTTTTGCTCACACGTTTCAGTTTCTTCGAGTCCATCATGATTGCTCTGGTGAGATCAAAAACCCCTCATCCAACGGCGACATGGTCGAAACAGTTACGCATCGAAGCCAAGGTCTCACTTCATTGATCTTTCTCGTTCAACCTCAACGCCGGCTTTCGACATCTCGTTGATCGCTGCGGCACAGTCTCCGGGGTGCAATTCCACCCCGCGTATTCCTTCGGTCAGCAGGACCGACTTAAAGCCCAGTTCGACCGCGTCTAGGGCGGTGAACTTCACGCAGTAGTCGGTCGCAAGCCCCATCACGTGAACCTCGTTGACGCCGTGCTCACGTAGCCATGCTTCGAGTCCAGTCGCTCGACGCCGGGCGTTGTCGAAGAACCCGCTGTAACTGTCGATGTGACGATCGGTCCCCTTCCGGACGACATGCGAGACGCCGTTCATGTTCAACCCGGCCGCAAACTCCGCACCCTGCGAGCCCTCCACGCAATGGTCCGGCCAGAGAATCTGATCAAGTCCGTTCAGTGGAATGACGTCACCGATGTTGTGCCCGTCGTGTTGACTGGCAAACGACAGATGGTCCACCGGATGCCAGTCCTGCGTCGCGACCACTAGGTCATACTGCTCCATCAACCGATTTGCCACCGGCACGACCTTATCCCCCTCGGCCACAGCGAGTGCCCCGCCGGGAAGGAAGTCATTCTGAATGTCGACGAGCAGCAGGGCTTTCATCAGTGGCTCAATAGCACTACTCCGTTAAGTCTATGA
>JAGQPX010000248.1 GCA_020426505.1 Planctomycetaceae bacterium
TACGCCACCATGGACGGCGACACGTGCGGGGGGATCAGTCCGATCGCCGGCATCGACAAGGCATTCCTCCGTCAATGGCTGAAATGGCTGGAGACGATTGGCCCGCATGGTCTGTCGCCGATCTCCGAGTTGGCCATCGTCAACAGGCTGGAGCCGACGGCCGAACTTCGTCCAGCGTCGTCCGAGCAAACCGATGAAGGCGACCTGATGCCCTACGACCTGCTGGATGCGATCGAACATCATGCGATCGGGGAGAAACGCAGCGCACACGAAGTGCTTGCATGCGTGCGTGTTAAGTTTGACTACGAAGACGCACAGTTGCTGGGATGGGTGCGGCGATTCTTCGAGCTCTGGAGCCGAAATCAATGGAAACGCGAGCGTTACGCTCCGTCGTTTCACGTCGATGACAAGAATCTTGACCCCAAAACATGGTGCCGCTTCCCGATCCTCTCCGACGGCTTCCGCAGCGAGCTCTCGGACCTGTCCGACGAAACGTGACGTTGGAAATGCAGTGTTTTCGGCGAGAGCCCCTCTTGCACTTGACTTAGTGTTGATAAGACACTATTATGGTGTATATCAAAAACGAAGTGATGTGATGCCGCATACCTACGAATTCCCCAGACCGGCCCTGACTGTCGACATTGTCGTCTTTGCTCTGGACGAGCAAGACCTGCAGGTGATGTTGATCGAGCGTGACCTCGAACCGTTTGAGGGGCAATGGGCCCTGCCGGGCGGGTTCGTGCGGGTCGAGGAGACACTCGACGAAGCAGCACGTCGCGAGTTACAAGAGGAGACGGGGCTCAAGGAGATTTTCCTGGAACAACTCTATACCTTCGGGGCCGTCGATCGTGATCCTCGCGAGCGGGTGGTCACGGTGGCGTATTATGCGCTGGTCAATCTGGAGGGACATGACGTCCGGGCGAGCACCGATGCCCGCAACGCTGCCTGGTTCTCCGTGAACGATCTGCCCGACCTGGCGTTCGATCATCAGACGATCCTTGCGGCGGCCCACGATCGGCTGCGGAGCAAAGTGCGGTACCAACCAATCGGCTTCGAGTTACTTCCGGAGAAGTTCACGCTGCGTCAGCTGCAGCATCTGTACGAAGTCATCCTCGACCGCGAACTGGACAAGCGAAACTTTCGCAAGAAAGTGCTCGGCATGGAGATCGTCAAAGCGACGAACGAGATTGAGAAAGACGTCGCCCACCGAGCCGCCCGGCTGTATCGATTCGACAAACGCAAATACGACCGCCTGACAAAACGTGGCTTCAATTTTGAGATTTAGAGTCTTCGGCGGAAAGTGATGAATGCGACAATGACGCTCATCGACTCAACAACAGGCGACCGCCCAACTGCTCGTGATGACAGGTGTCTCGACGCGATTCGTGGTTGTCTCATTGGAACGGCAATCGGTGATGCCGTTGGACTTCGTCGAGAAGGGCTGTCACGACGGCGTGCTGAGCGAATGTATCGGAGACAATCACTTGCCCCTAATCTCTGTTTTGGGCGTGGATTATGCAGCGACGACACAGAACACACGCAGATGGTCGGTCGCGCATTCGCTCTCTCGGCAGGTAATACAAGTCAGTTCGAGAGGGCTTTAGTCAGACAGTTCAGGTGTTGGTTTGCCGCTCTCCCAGCTGGAATCGGACTTGCGACGCTGCGAGCTTGCGTCAAGCTCCTGCTTGGATTTGGACCTGCACGCAGCGGGGTCTTCAGTGCGGGAAATGGGCCAGCGATGCGATCGGCACTGATTGGTGTTGTCGCACAGTCAGAGGACCAAGTTCGAGAACTTGTCCGAGTTTCAACTCGAATGACGCACACCGATCCGAAGGCCGAAGAGGGAGCCTTGGTCATCGCACAAGCTGCGAGGTGGGCTGCTCGACATCCCTCCGCCAGTCCAATCGACCTCCTGACTCAGTTCTGCCGAGATATCAAGGGAGAAGAACTGCGTAACGCGTTGACGGCTGCAGTGACTTCCCTTGAGAAAGGCTTGTCTCCCGTTGAATACGCGGAATCGCAAGGCTGGTCGAAAGGAGTGAGCGGTTACGTCAATCGGACGGTGCCAGCCGCTCTGTATTGCTGGGCGGCATCCGATGACGTTTATCGAACATGTATTGAGACCGCCGTCGGACTGGGTGGCGATACAGACAGCGTCGCCGCAATCGCGGGGGCCGTGAGTGGAGCCAGTGTCGGATACCGCGGCATCCCTCAAGAGTGGATTCACCAGATTTCTGAATGGCCCCATACCATCGAATGGAACGAACGGCTCGCTAGGACACTTGCCGAAGTTACACGCACTGGTCAGCCACAAGTGCCACCACCAATGTACTGGCCGGCAACGATCCTGCGAAACATTGCCTTCGCCAGTATCGTGATTGGGATTGGATTCCGCAGATTACTACCTCCCTATCACTACTCCGTTAAGTTGATATTGC
>JAGQPX010000249.1 GCA_020426505.1 Planctomycetaceae bacterium
CTCGAACTCACGCCGACCGAAGCTCGTGACGTGATGAAGTCGCTGCCCAAGGGGAACGCACGGACCGGGTCGTTCATCACCAAAACAGGCCGCGCGTATCGGGCGTCACCCCGACAGAAGCCGGGGAGCGTGCGTGTCGAAGGAGCCGACCGCGTGCGTGCGCTGGAGCCGCTGCTGCCTGTCGCAAAGTCGGTCCGCGTCTGGTACGACGAGGATGCTCAGACGAGTGGCTGGGAGATCGACACCGATATCGGACGGCTGTTCGCTCTCATCAGCCCGGAACTCAACCGGGGCTTCTCCGGCGAAGGGCAGATGCTCGAACGCCTCGCCGTCGGCGACTGGCAGGATGCACTGCCGCGTGTGGCCGACTCGCTCAACTGGCAGTCACACATCGCCCCGTCGGATGTCGCGAAGACAGCCGAGGTCAGAGAGCGGGAGGTCGAAGCGGCCCTGGCCATTCTTGGAGCCAGGGGCCTGGCCGGGTTCGATGTGACGTCAGGGCAATACTTCCATCGTGTGTTGCCGTTCGATCTAGAGAAGGTCGAGCAACTCCAGCCTCGCCTGAAGAACGCCCGCAAACTGGTCGAGCAGGTCGAGGTACTCAGTCAGGACGGCCCGGACGTCGATGCGACCGTGCCGGGCAGCGACTTCACACACTACGTCCGCCTGCGACTCACCGGCCACAAATGCACCTGCCGCTGGCACGCGAGATACCAGGGCCAGCGCGGCCCCTGCAAACACATCCTCGCCACCCGCATGAAAGTCGAAGGCATCGACAACGTCACCATCGGCAGCGAGAGTCAAACAGACTCCAACAGCTGACACGAGCCACGTCTGCCACGAATGCTACTCTCAACTCTCAACCCTCAACTATCGACTCTCAACCATGACACCCGACGAACTCCGCGAACTGTGCAACTCCGGCAAGCCCCCCCTCGAATTCGCAGCCGCCTTCCGCGACCTCGACGAGGCGACTCGCAAGAAGCTGTCAACGACGGCTCAAGAGGTCGTGAACTCGTCAAAGGCCGCGTTGCGTAAGATCGAGAGCAAGTTCGACAACCGATCGCGCGGCGAGGAGGACCCGGAACTCATCGCTCAGCACATCGTTCAGTCGAACACACATCGACTGGCATTACTTTCCCTCTTCGCTGTCGGACCGATCTCGCAAGTCGGCAAACTCCACCGCGATCTGCGGCTCGACAACAACCCCGACAGCAACACGCTCGCAGCGTTCCTGCAGATCCTCAGCGACCGCAAACCGGACTGGGCGGACCAATGGGTGAACGAGCTACTGGACAAAGAAGGCGAGGATTGGAGCTTCTTCCTGAAATTCGACAAGATTCAAGATTTGATGCGGGATGGAGTGATCCAGCGACCCACATCAGACAATTACATTCGGATGGTGGGCTTCCCAAAGCGGAGCAAATTTGACCTAAAAAGTCAGGTCGAGCACCTCTCGTACGAACTTTGGAGGCTTTTTGAAGTTGACACACGTGCCTTTGTCACGATGCCCCCGTTGAAGGACATTGACCGGGATTGCTGGCAATCGTCGATGGAAGCGACGGAGGGTGAACCAAAGGTTCATCATCCTTACACGAGTGGAGGATGGCCGCGAATCTTCTTCTATCTCTCCGAACAGGAGATTCTCGACCGGAGCCGGCTGATCGCTGCAACGCTCTCTGCGTTCTGGCGAGGTTTTCCGAATCCGATGGTGACCGGTCTGCTTCGCTTCCATGACCTGCTGGCACCATCGGATGATGAGATTGTTGCGCACGAGGCTGCTTATCGGGAGTTGCTGCGGAATGAGACGGGGACGGTGGTGGCGTTGGCGCTCAAGGCGCTCGGTCGGTTGCAGAAGGCGAAGCGGCTTGATGTGCCTGCCTTTCTCGATGAGGTGCCCGGTGTCTTCAACATCGCTCAGAAGGCACAGCCAAAGAGCGCGCTGAGCTTGATCGATCGCATCACAAAGAAAGGGGCAGAGCATCGTGTTGCTGCGCTGCCGGCGATGACGACTGCCCTCAATCATGAGCACGCTGACATTCAGGAGCAGGCGGTCACACTCCTGTCGAAATGGCACGCAGACGACCCGTCGCTCGATCTGACCAGCGTCCTCGAAGCCGCCACGATGATCGCTCCACAACACCGCAAGACGCTGGAGGAAATGGCAGGCACATCGCCAACTCCTGCGGCAGATCAGGGGTCGACTTCAGACGCCATCCCGTCCGATCTCACTGCCCGTGAACAGGCGATTCACGAACGACTGGCCGCACTCCCCGAATGGATTCGCACGGTAACATGCCTCAACGGCATCCCGGACGCTTTGGCCAATAGCGAACTGCCACCCGTGTTCGATCCTCTACCGGAGTGCCCAGTCCTCAGCGGCGTGGAGCCGATTGAGCCAATTCAGGATGTGGAGGAACTGTACGACGCAGCACAACGTTTGCTCGATGGAAGCGATTCCGTCGAGGATGAGGAACGCGTCGTGGATGGCATTCTACGACTCGGACATAAACCAGTCACCAATCTTGAGCAGAAACAAACGCTGCTTGAAGACACATTCGGCAATGGTGCGATCGGAAACCTGATTGAACAGTGGCTGCGACCGATGCCTGACCAGAGGGCCAAGCAATTGATGAGAGCCAGTGACGAGCAGGCGCCATCACCACCACGCACGGATGTAGTGAGTGCTCCCAAGATTGCGGAGATGATTTACACCAATGCCGTGGACAGTTTTAAGCGGATGACTCCATTGGAATGGAAATACTCGGAAGTGTTCGGCCGTTTAGTCGCCAAGGAGTACGGTCCTCTACTGTCGGCTCCGACGCACTCAGGCGGATGGATCGATCCACTCGTGTTTGTTGACCGCATTCACCTACTCACCCAACTTGGGATCAAGATCGGGAAACGCGATCTCATCGGCGGGCTTCTTCGACTCGCACCCGATCGGCAATCCGTGGCACTCGCGTCTGCTCGTGAGATCTCTGGCGACCTCGGCCGCATCGTGCGATATGCACTCGGGGGTGAAGAGTCGCCCACGTCAAACGACGCGGGGCAGGCTGATGAGTGGCTCGCCGCAGCACGTTCCCGTCAACCCTGCGGGGACCTGACTGAGTTGAGCGAACTGTCGCTCGACCCACTGGAACCAGACGGAGTGACTGCCGCTCAGTACGAGCACGATCCTACCGAAGTTCCCGTTTCAAAGCGTCGAGGAAAGCAAATCTGGTGGTCCGTGGGTCGGTGTGTTGAGGTCAAACCGGACAAGCGAACCGCTGACGTCGCCAAAGCACGACCAACCGTCGCACAGGCGGCACGGACGTTCCTCACTCCCGTACCGACGTTCTATCCAGATAAACTTCAGATTCGCATCACGTCGATCACACCTAGGAACTCTGACTCAACCTTGGCACTGGCTCTGTACCAGCTAGCGATTTGTCTTGAGAAAGCGAGCATGGACGGGAACCTTGTCGCCGGACTGTTGGGACCGCTGCACGATGTCGATCGAGCATGGTCCCCTCTCGCAAGATCGGCCCTGTGGATGGGGGCGGTCGGTGCGCACGAACCGGCCGTAGCAATCACCACCGACGCACTCATCGAAGGCATTGCCGACGGACGGGCAGATGGAGGGGAATTAGGGGATACCCTGGCGTTCATCGCAAGTTGGGGTTGGATGAAACTCAACCGCCTCACCGATGCGTTGCGGGAGGTGGTGCGGACTTCGGTTTTGGCGGAGCGGGTGGTGGGGGAGATTTTGGACCGGTTGATCGCGTCGTGGGAGGTGCTGCCGCGGGATGGGCATCATGTGTTGAGTCTGCAGGTGGAATTGCTCGCGAGTCTGGAGCATGAGTTGTCGCCGCAGGCACGTGAGGTGCTCAGCGGCGTCAAAGGCAGCGGCAAGGCGGCCAAACTGGCCAAACAACTCTGCGCGATGGAGGCCTCGCCCGCGTCAATCCCCATTAAGCAGGCCGCCATCGAAGCCGCCGAGGGACGACTGGCACGAGCAGAACGGATCGATCGCTATCTGCGACAGGAGGCTGGTTCTGAGAATCCGTGATTCTTCGTGATATCCTGCGTGTTTGCACGCCCTGAGTTTATCTCCGAATGAGATCACGTAGGGTGCGTGGCCAGGGATCGTGGTGGTGCATTTCAAGGTGATTCCGTGTCGAATGTTGAACAACGTGGATCGCGCGATCCGAACGCACCGTCAATCAACAACCACGCACCCTACCGCTGAATGAGGGGAATCCGATGCAGACTCCGTTGTTTTCCGTGCTCTGTTTTCTCGTCGCCTCTTTGCTGGGGGCGGTTGGGCAGTTTCTGTACAAGTCGGGCGCGGAATCGGCAAGCGGCGGGCTGATGACCTACATCGTCAATCCCCGGTTGTGGGGTGGGGTCGTCTGTTACATCGCGGTGATGGTGCTGTTTGTCGCTGCCTTCAA
>JAGQPX010000039.1 GCA_020426505.1 Planctomycetaceae bacterium
TCTCGAAAATCGGCGGCGAGATGGTACCTCACCTTCTCGTCGAGCAGGAGTTGATGAAGATTCTCGACGTGCCTTCCACTGATGGCGATGAGATGCCTTCGCTTCCCGTTGCGGTGACGGCCGTTCCGGACGAGAAGAAGGGGGAACGGCTGATTGTCGTGCATCTCAAACTGTCGAAGCCCATCGACCAGGTGCTGAAGGAACTCGGCGAATGCGGATTGCCCAACATCTGGATGCCGAATGCGGATGGATTCCTTGAGGTGGATGAAATTCCCATTCTCGGGACGGGCAAGCTTGATCTGCGAGCATTGCAGGAGATGGCCCTGGACGCGTTCTGTAACAAGAAACCCGCTAAGCCTCAATCAGCGCCTGTGGAGAATGAGGCATCGACGGAACCTGTCGGCACCATCGACACGTGAGCGATCAGCGAATCTACCACACGTCGACGAAGCGCATTTCGTACACGTTTGCGAGCCTGCCGACCTCGAATCGGTGCGGAGCTTCCGAGGGGATGCGCAACCAGACTTTCCCCCCCTCGCATGTTCCAAGCACAGCGAGGTGAGCGCCGAGTTCATCGTCTGGTCCCTGAGGCAGTGCCTGCCATTCAATCGCTTCGACTGTCGAGAAGAGTTCCAGCAGGCCTTCCACGTCCAGGACGAAACGTGAAGGGAACCGTAGACCGTCACGTTCGCCTCCCACTACCTCGGTGCGTGACGCGAAAATGGTGACCTCCCACATTCCATCGCCCCAATGGTAGTGACAGCCAATCGGCGCCAACACATCCTGGGCGTGCATGAGGGTCGTCACTGACTTCGCCAGATCTGCGAGCCAGACGGGTGGAGGTGGTGCACTCACAAATTCTCGTTGATTGGGGGCCCGGACTCCGTTTTCCGTCAATCGCATCGGCGAGACTTTCTGTGGGAGAAAGTCGCCGTGCCGAATCGCGCCTTGCAAGGCAGGGAGGGTTCGCACAGGGCTGTCCGATAAATTGGCAATCGGAGTGACAACCTTGGCTGATCGACCGCAATGCACTTGTTGCGCCGCCGCGTGCAATGTCGCAAAGAGTTTTGTACATCCGTCCGAATCTGTTGTTTAGTAATGATTTGCGGCCACATGGAATTCCTGAGTCCCGACCGATGGTCGTCACAAAGGAATCACTGAAAACCTGAGATGAACACTCCCGGTCGTCCGATGTCAAGAAAACGCAACATCCCGATTAGGCACGTCACGATTCACTCTGTAATGGCGCCGTCGTGATGTTGCGAATCGATTGAAAGTCCGCCAAACTCAGGATTGTTCACTTCAGCAGCACCTCACCCCGGTCAATTGAAGACAGATCTCTCATGCGAGCAACCAGGAGCTTTTGCTTTCTTGGAATTCTCATCCTCACCTTCGGGCTGAGCATCATGGCCGGATTTGGCTCTGCTGACGACAAGCCGCCCAGTTTTCCGGCGACCTACGATCGACCGGCTGGGAACCCGCGCAAGAGCCGCTCTGCGGTCGTCGCCAAACACGGAATCGTTGCCACGAGCGAACCGCTTGCTGCTCAAGTCGGTCTCGACGTATTGCAGTCGGGCGGAAATGCGGTCGATGCCGCGATCGCCACCAACGCCATGCTGGGACTGGTGGAGCCAATGAGCAACGGCATCGGCGGTGATCTGTTCGTCATCTATTGGGACTCGAAATCGAAGAAGCTTTACGGACTCAATGCATCAGGCCGCAGTCCGTATGCGCTCAACCGGGAAGTGTTCGCTGAGAAAGAGCTGACGATGATTCCGAGTCAGGGGCCGCTTGCGTGGTCCGTGCCGGGGTGCGTCGATGGCTGGCACGAACTCAGCGAACGATTCGGCACGATGGACCTCAGTCAGGTTCTCGCTCCGGCCATCTCCTGCGCCAACGAGGGATTCCCCGTCAGCGAACTGATCTCGATGTACTGGCAGCACGCTGCTCCGACTCTCGCAGAGTATCCGGACACGGCGCAGACTTATCTGATCGATGGACGCGGTCCGGAGTTCGGCGAGCTGTTCAAAAACCCCAACCTCGCAAGGAGCTATCAACTCATCGCAGAAGGAGGCCGCGATGCGTTTTATAACGGTGAGATTGCACATGCCATCGTCACCTACAGCGAAGCGAACGGCGGGTACTTTTCGCTCAAGGACTTCACCGACCACGAGTCAGAATGGGTCGAGCCGGTCTCCACGTCGTACCGGGGATATGACATCTGGGAACTCCCGCCCAACGGACAGGGCATCGCAGCACTCGAAATGCTGAACCTGTTGGAGTCCTACAACATCAAGGAGATGGGACATAACTCGGCGGAGTATCTGCACCTGTTTGTTGAGGCGAAGAAGCTCGCGTTCGCGGATCGGGCTCGTTACTACGCTGACCCGGCGATGGCAGAGGTGCCGGTTGCTGGTTTGATCTCGAAGGAGTACGCAGCCCGTCAGCGAAAACGCATCGACCCCAACAAGGCTGCGGCCGACGTGCCGCCGGGGGATCCCATTCTGCAGGAGGGGGACACGATTTACCTCTGTGTGGTCGACAAAGAGGGGAACTGCTGCTCGTTCATCCAAAGCAATTATGCTGGATTCGGCTCAATGATGGTCCCCGGTCAAGTCGGCTTCGTGCTCCAGAATCGGGGGGCTCTGTTCTCGCTGGATGAGGAGCATCCGAATCGGCTCGAACCTCACAAGCGTCCCTTCCACACAATCATCCCGGCGATGGCGACGAAGGATGGTGAGCCGTGGCTCGTGTTCGGCGTGATGGGCGGTGACATGCAGCCGCAGGGACACGTGCAGGTACTCGTCAACATGATCGACTTCGGCATGGACGTGCAATCGGCAGGCGATGCAGCACGTGTACGCCACACGGGTTCAGCCCAACCCACGGGCACGCCCATGCAGGAAGGTGGCGGTCATGTCCACGTGGAGTCAACCGTAACTGACGATGTCGTGGAGTCGTTGAAACAGCGTGGTCACAATGTCATCCGTGGCGGCTCGTCCTTTGGTGGTTATCAAGCCATCATGATCAATCGCGAGTATGGCACGCTCAGCGGCGGGACTGAACCCCGCAAAGATGGTGCGGCCGTCGGGTACTGACGCCCTGCAACTCATTCACGGCCGAGCCCGCAGTTTGGTGCGTTGCCGACGACTGACCCCATGTCGATGTCCGCAATTGCGAGTGAGTTTCTGTTTCCGTCGATAACCGTCTGTCAACAAGAGAACCCGGTCAGGGTAATTCCCGACCGGGCTCACATCAGGCGTTGGCCTACCTGCCGATTTCCACCCATTCTCCCTCTCCGAGGTCGGCTCACTTCGACCCGATGGCCCGGCTTCTGTGTAATGATTCACTCATATCAGTCGCCCCCGCCATACATCGGCATGGGCATCGATTTGGGGCCTTCGACCACGGGGTCGTCGCAGTCGATGTCGCACTGATTCATGTCACATTCGTCGATTTCGTCAGCGAATGCTGAACCACGGGTGTAAGCGGAGAAACCGCCGCCGTTGTTCTGCTTCGCTTTGGAGAAGCCGCTGAAGAAGTAACTTTGGTTGAGATTGCCGATCGCGTCCCCAACGTCGTTGAGTTCGCTGACGACGGCGTGCTGGATTTCACTGAGACCCACGATGAGACCAATCACGAGCAAGGTCGCGATCAGAATCAGTTCAGCTGAGATGATGAAGCCCACTTCATCAGCATAGAGTTTGTAAAATATCACGGTAGTCCCTGGTGGCTTGAAGGATCGAGAGAGGCTTCGCATCCGTGGCACAAGCAACGGCCTGAGAAGGAGGTCTCCCCCTCAGGCCGCGCGATCTCCATTCATCGAATCAGTAAGATTCGTCAGTTGGTCTTCGGACCTTCGACCACCGGATCGTCGCAGTCGATGTCGCACTGGTTCATGTCGCATTCGTCCATTTCGTCTGCGAATGCCGAACCACGCGTATAAGCAGCGAAGCCGCCGCCGTTGTTCTGCTTGGCTTTGGAGAAGCCGCTGAAGAAGTAGCTCTGATTGAGCTTGCCGATCGCATCCCCAACGTCATTGAGTTCACTGACGATGGCGTGCTGAATTTCGCTGAGACCGACAATCAAACCGATCACGAGCAGAGTGGCGATGAGGATGAGCTCGGCTGAGATAATAAAGCCGGCTTCATCATGAAGAAGTTGACGCAGCATGTTCCGAGTTCCCTTAACTTGTGTGAGACAAAAATGAGTAGAAACGTGTTTGACCCAAAGCCGGACGCTCACCGTGCTCGGTTCTCATTCCTGTGAAGACTCATCAGCGAAGGAGCTGTTGTGAGATCAATCAGGAAGTGAGATGGTCGAACGACTGACGCCGCCTGAAGACGCCACTCGCTGGTGTCACCGAGCTGTGGTCTGATCCACCACAAACCAATGACAAGAAGTGAAAATGAATTCACAGAAGGGCATGGGCGCAGAATGCACTCAGTCCCCGCGCGTAGAGAAAGCAGCGACCGTGCCGAATACACCCGATTGATGCATTCTGGAAACATCGACTAGAACAAGAATGTGCAACATCTTGCCAGAGAATGGTTTACATAATTGGCAACAGCTCACACAGGAAATGGCCGGACACGTTTCAATCTCCGCCTGTTAGTGAGGAACGACAGTTTGTGAGTTTCTTGCGGCGAGGATGTTTCATTGTTTGAACAGCCAAGCTCGAACTTTTCCGAGAGACTTGCAGGCCCCGCGAAGGTCTGCTTTCCTGTAGAGGATGCCCGCTGACCCTCATTGCCAGGAAGTCACTCTCATGTCATCCACGACATCACCCACCACGACTCCCGCGCTCGCCGTCCAGATTCTGGGCGAGATCGACCGCATCGTCAGCGACGCGGAGGCCTCCGGTCAGCCACTGGAGGTCGACCCCACGCGATCACGATTGTTCGAACTGTTTGTGACGGCTCACGGTGCCGGCCACACCGAGGAAGGCAGCGACCCGGACCTGACCGCTGACGGCATCTGCCAGGCACTCGCTGAGCAATGGGGCCTCAAATCGGCTGCGCTGGAGTCGACCGCCAGCCAATCCAAGTTGCCTTCCGAACACCTCAGCAAGATGCGCAGCCTGTGGTCCGTCATGCGAATGTGGATGGAATGGTCCTACGCCTGGAGCCGCTGGGATGAGTTCCACAAAGAGGGGTGATTCACGCTCGCTTCACGAGATGGCCTCCCTCCAAAGCATGAGTATTTCTGAAGCTTTATCTTGGATCTTAAAATGACTGTAGATGGTGTCTCGGGCATTGTTTCCTAGTCGGGTTCGAAGCGGCTCTTCGATTGTCAACAATGTGATCGATGCAATGATTGCATCGGTGTTGTCCGGTGCGATCAAGATGCCGGATTTCGCGGGAGCGAGAATCTCTGTCGTGCCACCAACGTTGGTGGCAATGATGGGTACTCCACTAGCCGCCGCCTCCAACAACACACGCCCGAATGGCTCTTGTCTTGCCGGGTGAATCAGAAGATCACACTCATTGAGCAGTAAGGCAATGTCGTCGCGATATCCCAGCCAGTGGAAGCGATTTGTGAGACCACTTTCTTCGACTCGATCATGTAGTCCTTGTTCAAAGGCGACAGCCTCTGGCTTTGATGAATGTCGCACTCCGACGATTACATGATGCAATTGAGGCAGCGACGATGCATGTAACACGGCTGCTTCCACGAGGACATCAAGCCCCTTACGCATGCTGATCTGCCCGATCGTCAACGCGATCAGGACATCGTCGTCGAGTTCAAGTTCTCTCCGCAGGCATCCGTCTCCGCGGCGGGGTTGGAAGCGTTCGCAGTCGACGCCGTTGTAAAGGACCTTCACGCGGTCCGGGTCGAGACCTTGTTCAATGTGGAAGTCCCGCGTCGCGTGAGAAACGGCGATGAGTTTGCAGTTGCCATTGAGGTGACGGATGGCCGTCTTGCTGAGACTGATGATGTCGCGCAGATGGGCCGTGCATGTCATGCCCGTCTGCTGACTCAACAGCCCTGTGATGCGCCCGGTGGAGAGACTGTTGCCGTGCAGCAGGTCCGGCTGGACGAACTCAACGACCGGAGCCAGTAGCGTAGCTGCCTCAATTGGCGGGAAACGTCGACCGTCATTGTCGTGCAGAGAAAATGGGATGTGGGTGAGTCGGCGTGTTTTCAATGCCTCGGCGAAACGACCTTCGGGCGGAGCCAGCACGGTGATCTGGACGTCATCCGGACAGTGATCAAGCACAGCGAGCAGCGAGTTCTCGCCCCCGTTGATGCTGCCATATTCACAGAGAATGGCAACATGCATCACTCGCCCGCCTTGCTCGGGGTATCCGCGATCGTCCCATCCCGGATTTCGAGGACCCGGTCATCGGGTTCAATGTACCGCTGGTCATGAGTCACCACGATGACTGTCGTCGCGAGTTCCTCGTGCAGCGACCGCAAATGGCGGAAGACCTCGGATCCGTTCTCCGAGTCGAGCTCACCTGTCGGTTCGTCCGCCAGGATGAGTGAGGGTTGCTTGAGCAGCGCACGCGCGATGGCGACTCGCTGTTGCTCGCCGCCCGACATCTCGGACGGACGATGATCGAGCCGCTCGCCCAACCCGACTTGCTGAAGTAGCTTGACGGCCTCCGCTCGTTTGCCAGCCGCCACATTCGGCTGCGTGAGGTACGGGGCCAGCACATTGTCGACGGCGTCGAGATTGCTCAGCAGATTGAAACTTTGAAAGATAAAACCAATCTCATCTCGTCGCAGTCGGTCTCGCTCCTTGCCGCTCATCGCAGAGAGATTGCGGTCGTTCAGCATGATCTCGCCGCTGGTTGGTTCATCCAATGCACCAATGAGGTACAGCAGAGTGCTCTTGCCGCTGCCGGAAGGGCCAACGATGAACGTGAACGAGCCAGCCTCAATCTCACACGACAGACCACGCAGCACGGGGACCTCAACCGTGCCCCGCTGATACGCCTTGGTCACATTCTCAACGCGGATCATCACTCTGTCGGATTGAGAAAGTCTCGGCGATTGAAGGGGCAAACGTCACGGCTTCTTGCTGAAGGACTCTTCGAGCATTTTGACGACCGTTGTGAATTCTTCACTCGGTTTGCCGTCGTCCCCGGGGACATCCTGCACGACCAACAGTCGCCCTTTCCCTTCGGCCGTTGGAATCGTCACCACCGTGTAGGAGAGAGAAGCCTCTCCCAACGTGAGCGATGCGGTTTGCCCTTCGGACGTCAGCGATCCCAGTTTGAGTGATGTCGGCTTCAATTGTTCGACCGTCGTTTTGAGAGTTTGGGCGGTCGAGTTGATCAACTCAGTCGGCGTCACCGGTCCGTCAAATCCAAAGAGCATCAGCGTCACGTTGTTACCGGACATTGTCCACGTGCGGACATCGGGATCGCTGAGGTCCGCTTCAAATGTGAAGTTGGCCGGGTAGTTGAAAGCGATGTCGTCCTGCTCGAACCGTCGCGTTTCGGAGGCCCGCAACGTGACCTTGGGGTTGTTGAAACTCCCCTTGAGAATCACCGTCTTGTCCGCGTTGAGCAGGAACTTTTTTCCATCGACCTCGAGTGTGTAGGTCAACGGAGGCTCGGTCGAATCGTCAGCCAGCGCCATGGCGTGAATCGAGAGACAAACGAGAGTGATCAGCAACGGGAAACGTGTTACCAGCATGTCGTGAATCCTCTGTGAATCGACAAGCCGGGGGGGACGACTTGAGGGATCGGGTGTTCATCCTTGGGAAGCGAGGAGGGTCTCTTTGCCCTGTCGATGACAGAAGTCACCGAAGGACTCACCCTTGTTGCGACCGGAGACGTACTGCGCCAGCACGGGTGAGAGCCTCGCACCGATGTCCTCCTGCGGGACCATGTCTTCGTAAATGAAGCCGATGCGCGTGCCTTCCGGGTTTCCGCCAAGGTAGACGGTGTATTTCCCTCGGGCTTTGCCGACGAGGCCGATGTCCGGCGTGTAAGGACGCGCACAGCCGTTGGGGCAGCCCGTCATGTGGACCGTCACGCACTCATCGATGAGGCCATGTTTTTCCAGTGTCGCCTCAATGTCGTCCATCACCTCCGGCAGCACTCGCTCTGATTCCGTGATGGCGAGTCCACAGGTGGGGAACGCCGGGCAGGCGATCGAGTAACGCCTCGCAAGCGTCAGGTCCTCTGCCAACGGGATCCCGTGGTCCTTAAGGATCGATTCGATGTCATCCTTGTCCGCCGGATCGATGTCACAGAGGATCATCCCCTGCAACGCAGTGAGGCGTGTGTCGACCGGGTACTTGGCGAGAATCGTGCGGATGGCCGTCTTGAGGCGAAAGTCGCCCTCGTCCTTGATGCGGCCGTTCTCGACGTTGATGCCAAGGAACAGTTTGCCGTCCCCCTGTTCGTGCCACCCCATGTGGTCGTCGACACCTGTGATGTCCGTCGGATGCGGCTCGGGTAGCGACTCACCGAAGTACTCCTCGACTTTGGCCTTGAACTTATCGAGGCCCCAGTTCGCAATGAGGTACTTCATGCGCGCGAACTTGCGATCCTCTCGATTGCCGAAGTCCCGTTGGACTTTGACGACGGCTTCGCAGACGGCGACCGTTTGGTCCGGCGTCACGAAGGTCATCTTCTGACCGACCGCCGGGAACGTGTCTTTCTTCGCAGGGGTCATCCCCTGCCCGCCGCCGACGAGCACGTTGTAGCCAATGATCTTCTCACCCTCGACGATCGCCAACAGACCGAGGTCCTGAGTGTAAATGTCGACGCAGTTGTCCTCCGGCAACGCGATGCCGAACTTGAATTTGCGAGGGAGGTACGTCTTGCCGTAGATCGGCTCGACTTCGTCAGTCACCTCGTGGATCTTCTCGCTCTGTTCGCTGTCGGGATCGCGGAGCCAGATTTCGTAGTAGGCGTTGGACTTCGGTCGGAAGTGATCAGCGAGCGTGTCGGCCATCTCCTGCATCTGGGCTCGGACCGGGTCGCCGTTGATGGGGGCCGGGCAGCACATGAAGTTACGGCAGACGTCACCGCAGGCCGACTGTGTCGAGAGTTTGGTCTCGTTGATGCCCTTGATAGCTGCCTGCAGGTCGCCCTTATGGACGCCGTGCAGTTGGAAGCCTTGCCGGTCCGTGATGCGAACGGTGCCGTTGCCGAACTTCTCGCAGAGGTCCAATTCGCCGAGGAACTGGGCGGCCGTCACCTTTCCGCCGGGGATGCGACTACGGACCATGAAGATAAACTCTTTCGATCCCCCGCCCCGTTGATCGCGGTCGTCCTGCTGATAGGTGCCGTGGAACTTGAGAAGTTGAGCATTGTCGCCATTGAACGTCGGTTCTCCATTGGCGAGTTCCTCAGCGATGGTGCCCCGCAAAAAGCGGCTGCTGTCCTTGATTCCTTCGAGCTTGCTCAGCTTGCCGTTGTCGGCCATGTTTGATGTGCGGTCTGAATTCAAAATTCGGAGAGTGACACACGTGATTCACGCGGGGTCACGTTGAGAATGAACTTGGATTATAGTGACCATCGGGATTTTGGATAGCTGGGTTATCGAGGCGAAGACGTGTTCTCCACGCTGATTGATCGTGTCACGATGCTGCTGGCGACCGGGCTGGGCTTCGGTTATTCGCCTTGGGCACCGGGCACGGTGGGGAGTTTGTGGGGACCAATCCTTGTGTGGTGGATGCAGTCAGCCGGGCTGACGGGAGTTGGGTGGTTCGTCACGTCGCTGATCATTGCCCTGATCGGCGTGCCCATCTGCAAACGGGCCGCCTCAATTCTCGGTGTGAAGGACCCGGGCAGCGTCGTCTGGGACGAGATCGCCGCCTTTCCACTGGTATTCGCTTTCACGCAGGTGACGCCTGCAACCGCCTTCCTGGGGTTTGTCTGCTTTAGAGTCTTCGACATCGCGAAGCCGTGGCCCATTCGTCGTTTCGAGCGTCTCCCCGGCGGGTGGGGCATCATGGCCGATGATCTCGTCGCAGCCGTTTTCGCCTGCGGTTGTCTCGTGCTGCTGGACCGATTCGTCGTCCTCACTTGAAATCCATCGTCCTGCAAACCCATCTTGCCGTGCGAACGCGATCAGCCTTAGGATTCGTTGGTCCTGACCGTGATTCCCGCAAGAGACCAATCTCCATGATGATGCGTCTCCCATTGCTGATTGCCTTCGCCGTGAGGGCATGCGCATTGTCCGTCCCGACTGTCGACGCCCAGACACGTCCATTGACCGGGCGAACGGTCCTTTCAGATTCGACGTCTGTCGCCAGCACTCCCGCGGCGAGCAAGACCACCGTTGAGTTCGAAATCGTAACCGAGGGAACATTAGGGATCGACCCACGCTCGCGTGACTGGGCGGAGATCATTCAGGATCAAGGGGCTTCCGTCCGTATTCGACAGCCGCTGTTCAATGATGAGTTAGGCGTGACAGAGAAGACCCGCGGCACCCTGCGGTGGGTGAAAGTCATCGCAGCCCTCGACGAGAAGGGGTGCATCGTCCTCCCGGATCAGAAGTTCTCTCCCGGCGAGAATGTCGAGCTGCAGGAATGGATCGGCGAACTCAAACTCTACGGTGCCCAGGGATCACCAGAGGGGAAACCGCTTTGGGGGTTGTCAGAAGAGCAATTCAAGACGGTGTTCGCTGCATTGAGTGAGCCGGTCCCGGTCAACTCTGACGGGACGACTGCTGATGCAGCGATTGAACAGATGCAACTCCCGGCTGCATACTCCGTTCGTTATCACTCGACCGCAGCCGCACATTTGTCCAAGTTGCCAACGATCTACCCTGTCCGGCAGCGGCTGGCCGGGCTAAGCAAAGGGACGAGTCTGGCGATTGTGCTTGCAGATTATGGTCTGAGCTTTCGCCCGCTGCGCACTCCGACCAACGAGATCGAGTTGGTGGTCCAACCGCTGGCAGAGATCAGCGATCCGTGGCCCGTCGGCTGGGAGCTGGAGGAGAACATTCGCCGAAACGAACTGGCCCCGACACTGTTCAAGATGGTGCCGGTCGAGTTCAGCAAAGTCCCCGTCGCGGACGTGCTCGCGGAGATTGCCCGAGTTTCACAGGTGCCGATCGCAGTCGATCACTACGCCGCCGAGCAGAAGGAAATCGACCTCTCCCAACTCACACTGAGTTACCCCTCTCGTAATGCAGCCTGGATCACCGTGATTAACAGCGCAGCGGTCCGTCATCGAATGAAGCAGGAGTTACGAGTTGACGAGCAGGGCAAACCGTTCGTGCGTGTGGCCCCGTTTGTCCCCAGTCGACGATCCGAATGACACCTGCGACAAAACCACGATCGGCGAGGCTTTCCTCCACCTGAACCTTATCGTAGAATCGCTGTCAGATCATTTGAGGGGCCGTAGCTCAGCTGGGAGAGCGCTGCGTTCGCAATGCAGAGGTCGAGGGTTCGAATCCCTTCGGCTCCACTCAACATAAGTCTTGCTGAAACTATCGCAGGGACGGACAAGGGTCACTGCCTCAGCAACTGGAATGATTCAAAGGGGACAGGTCACGCTGACCTGCCCCCATGAATCGAATCAAGTGGTCAATCGTCGATTGCTTGAAGCCCATTATCGTGCCGCGATGTCGTTGCAGCAGACCTTCTTGGCTACCTGGTAAGGTACTTGCTCGACGACGTCATAGGGAACCTGGATGGTTCGCTGCACTGGAATCTTCTTGACGATCGTGTCGTAGACGGTCTCCGTCACATCGTAGGGCACACTCTGCGTGACGTACTCGGTGATCTGTCGTTCGCAGGGAACCTTGATCGTGCAGATGTTCGGAATCCAGACCTTCCGGGAGGCGGTGCAGCCGTAGGTGTCGACGTAAGACTGGTTGCCCCAGTAACCCTTGTCGATCTGCTTCTCCTCGTATTCCGTGATGGTGCGGACGACAGGAACCTGAATCTGTTTGTACAGAGTCTTGGTGATCTGACGCGGCACCTGGCATTCTTGTTCGACGTAATCGGTCACAACTTCATCGCGGTACTTTGTGACGGTGACGGTACGGTAACGCGTTTCGTAAACGATCTTGCAGTCCGGCTGGCCATAGCCGTAGCCGTCCCCATATCCGCCGCCGTAACCGCCGGCGAAGGCGCTGCTGCTGAGAGTGATCATCGAGACGAGAGCGAGGGTGATGCGGCGAATATTCATGGTAGGGTCCTTTAGGAGGGGCACTGTTAAGTGCGTGGGACAGGTGGGTGGTTTTGACTGTCGCCGTTTTGCGACAGATCAGTTGTTCTGCCGAGTGAAACGATGACACACCCCCACTTCTTCCCGACATTTTGGAAAAAAACAGAAATTCGTTTCTGTGAAGAAACAGGGGGCGAACAGAGACGACTCGAACAACTGGTCCATCGTCATGCTGAGCAGTTCGTCAATGCCTGACGGCCCATGGGATTGTTTGCCACTCAACTCGAGGAGACGCTTAATGGATTCTGTAACACCCTGACAGTCGATCTCAACAATGACGCCAACGAGTAAGCCAGCGGATTGTCCCGTCCGCCACAACGAGCCGACATCTTTTGGGGACACTCATCTGGACGCTCCAGGTGGGAATCGCGTCGAACCTTTCATCACACAGGAAGAGCACACCGCCGTTGACAAATGTCGAAATGTCCTGAGCGATTAGCGATGACTCGGTTTGCTCCCAGTAGCTTCGACTCAGCTCACGAACTTTCTGTCGCTGTGGCCGATGAACGATCTTGATGCGCCAACTCGGTTATGTGGCATGCCCGGAGAGCGTTGCGTCGTCGATAAACAGGGGTGCCATCGAGCAAAATCGCTGATTCTCAAAGAAACCCGTGATCCGCTTTGGTTGTGATTGCGTTGGGGAGGAGTGTAAGCTGAATTGGCCTTGCCCATCTTACCACTGGGTGAAGCTCTTCATTCCTTTCCCCTCCCGCGCTCTCAAGGAACTGCTGATGCATTTGCCACATTGGGCCCGCTCGCTTCGAGTGAATGTGCATGGAATCGCTCCCTCACCACGACGTCGTTCAGCAATTCGTCGACGTTCCTTATCGGCAGTGGAAGCACTGGAGGATCGCACGCTGCTGGCGGCTGACTTTGGGGACGCTCCCGATCTGGGCGTCGGCACGGGTGTCGGCGACTATCAGACGACGCTGGCGGATAACGGTCCCAGCCATACGATCGTCGCTGGGCTGTTCATGGGCGCCAGCGTCGACGCCGAAGCAGACGGACTGCCCACAGCGAATGCCAACGGGGACGATGTCGATGGGGCATTGCCGATCGATGAAGATGGTCTGAGCCATCCGGCATCGGATCTGGCTCTGACCATCGGCGGTTTTCCCTCCGTCACCGTGCGGGTCACCAACACGACCGGCACTGCAGCCACGCTCTACGGCTGGATCGACACAAACGCAGACGGCGTGTTTGACAACGCCACCGAGCGCGCCTCGATCGCAGTCCCCGACGGCACCAGCAGCGGCCTCATCACGCTGACGTTCCCGCAAGTGCTCACCGGCTTCACCGGCACGACGTACGCCCGCTTCCGCCTCAGCACCGACACATCCGCCGCCAACCCGACAGGAGCCGCAACCGATGGTGAAGTCGAAGACCACCGCGCCACGATCACCGAACCCACCAACGGCACCGTCGCCAGCCAATCCAAAATTGCCTCAGGCGTCGGGGGATTTGGAACTCTGGACTACAATGATCGGTTCGGTTCATCAGCAATTGCATTGGGTGACTTGGATAGCGACGGAGTCACCGACATGGTTGTAGGAGCTCCCAGAGATGATACTGGGACAGGGAGTGATAAAGGGGCAGTCTACATTCTGCTCATGAACGCGAATGGAACCGTCAAGAACTCAGTGAAGGTCGCAGACAACACGGGAGGACTCGGTGCGATTTCTGGATTTGCGTCAGCATTTGGAAGCTCTTTGACATCGCTGGGTGACTTGGACGGTGATGGAATCGTCGATCTAGCGGTTGGAGCCCCTTATGATGACACGGGTGGAACGAATCGCGGTGCAGTATACGTTCTGTTCCTTAACGGGGATGGTACTGTCAAGAGTAGCCAAAGGATTGCAGATGGCCTAAGTGGGTTCTCAGGCTTGGCAGATAATGACGAATTTGGTTCGTCGGTCAGCTCAATTGGTGACTTGGATGGAGATGGGGTAACGGATCTGGCCGTGGGAGCGCGGTCAGATGACAGCGGAGCGTTCGAAAGCGGCGCCGCGCATATTCTGTTCTTGAATTCGGATGGTACGGTCAAAGGCAGTCAGAAGATAGCGGAGGGCGTCGGAGGATTCGGTGGACTTGCCAATAGCGACAATTTCGGAGTCTCAATTGCATCACTCGGAGATCTCAATGGTGATGGTCTCACAGATGTCGCAGTTGGTGCCCATCGCGATGACACTGGGGGGAGTACACGTGGAGCCGTTCATGTCCTGTTTCTGAATGCGAATGGGTCTGTGCAAAGCCACCAGAAAATTGCGGATAATACTGGCGGATTTGGATCTCTTCTGAATGGAGTTCAGTTTGGCTACTCGCTTGGGGCATTAGGAGATCTCGACGGGAATGGTGTGGCCGATCTCGCTGTTGGTGCTTTCGGAGATGATACCGGCGGAAGCGACAAAGGAGCCGTTTACGTTCTGCTCATGAACCCCAACGGATCAGTCAAGGCCAGTCAAAAAATCGCCGACAACACCGGCGGATTTGGAACCGTCGATGGAAGGTATTTGGGTGGATCTGTCACAAATCTCGGTGATTTGGATGGAAACGGCCTGCCCGATCTAGCGATCGGGGCAGTCGGAATCAGCAGCGCGATTGATGGTGAAGGGGCAGTCTATGTGACATCTCTTGGTGCGGGTCCACCTGCAGTTGCTTCGATTGCGCTCCAGATGCCCGAGTCAAGTCCGACGAATGCCGATCAGGTCACGTTTCGCGTCGCCTTCAGTGAAGCCATCGTAAACATCGACACGACTGATTTTCTCCTCAGCGGTACCGCGGCGGGTGATGGATCAGTCGATAGTGTCTTCCCCGGACCAAATGCGACCGAATGGGACGTGATCGTCACTGGGCTGACGAACAGCAACGGCACGATCAACCTCGACTTTGCTGGCGGTCAGGACATCGAGGACCTGTTCGGCAACGCGCTCGTGGACACGACGCCTACGTCCTTTGAGGAAGAATACCTTCTGGATAATGTGCCGCCGGTCATTCAAACGCTTTCCCCGGCTGATGACTTCCTGTTGGCTGCAACGCATACGGATCTTGTGATCACGTTCGACGAAGCGATGCAGAAGGGGTCAGGCAACATCGTCATCAAACGGATCAGTGACGATTCAGTGTTCGAGACGATCGACGTGTCCGACGCGGCAGTGACCGTCGCAGGAGCAGTGGTCACGATTGATCCGCCCAACGACTTCACCGATGCGACCGAGTATTATGTGCAGGTTGACGCGGGTGCCTTCGAGGATCTGGCGGGCAATCCGTTTGCCGGGATCGCTGATACAGCCACGTGGAACTTCACAGCCATCCTGCAGACCCTGACGTTCAGCTTCGCTGACAGTTCCGTCAGTGAGGCGGGCGGGCCGATGTCCACCACGGCGACTGTCAGCCGGAACGGTGACCCCACCGCTGCCTTGGAAGTGACGCTTACCAATCCCGATGATACGGAGCTGTTCCTGCCCATTACGGTCACGATTCCCGCCGGGGCCACGTTCTTCGACTTCGACATCGAGACGGTCAACGACGGCGACCTGGATGGAGACCAGACAGGGTTGGTCGTGACGGCTGCCGCCACCGGTTATATCGGAGCTGACGACACGATTGATGTGCTGGATGACGACACGGCCGTCGACCGCACGCTCGGTGGACACTTGTATGGCACGATCTCTTCAGAGACCTACCGAGTGCTGCACAACATCACGGTCGATGCCAATCGCACGCTGGTGATCGAGCCCGCTTCGACGCTGCAATTCATGGCCGACACGGGACTGACCATTCACGGAACCCTCACGGCGGACGGAGATGCCGGATCGGAGATCGTCTTTACCAGCGTCGCCGGCACGCCTGCACCGGGAGACTGGAGTGGGCTGTTGCTGCAGGCGCCCAGTATGCCTCGATCAGTGCTGGATTATATTGAAGTCGCTTACGCCGAGCTGGGCGTGGATGTGTACTCTGTCAATGATCCGCATGTCACGTTGTCGAATTCAGACATTCATCACAGTGAATTCGATGGCGTTCGTTCCGCTGCTCGACACCGCCAGTTCATCGATGGCGATGATTTTCGTTTGGAAGGCAATTCAATTCACGACAATGGAGGGGTCGGCGTGGGAGTCACCGCCCAAGGTTCTTCGAACAACCAAGGCATCGGTTCCCGGAATACGATGAACGTGATCGGCAACGAGATCTACAACAATGCGGGGTTCGGCATTAGCATCGGCGCTTCCTACTCGGCGATTGTTGGATTAGCGGCATCTGTGTCGGCATCTCCGAACGTGGAAGGCAACCTGATTTACGATAATGGGGGCGGGATCCATCAGTCAGCCTTTGAAACCAGTGGGGCATTTGGCTCCGGGAGTGCCAATGCGATCATCTACAACAACCTGATTGCCAACAACACTGGTCGCGGAATTGAACTGGAGGTCAGCGGAACAGGAAATGTGACACCAAGGCTGGTCAATAACACAATCATCGGCAACGGTGGAGCTGGACTCTTTCATGAAGCTGTGTTGCGTCCCTTAAACGGTCAAGGCATTCTCAACAATATCATTGCCGGGAACGGCACCGGCATCGAGGCGGATGGAGCCCATACGCCGACCGTTGGCGTCGTGGGTTTCAACAACGTGTTCGACAACGCGGGTGGCAACTGGATTAACTATCCGGTCTCCTTCGGCGATCTGACGGGGACCGGTCCGACGGGGTTGCCGGCGGATGCGGAGAACAACGTCAGCGTTGATCCGCAGTTCGTGTCTGCCAGCAACTATCATCTCCAAGGCATCTCGCCGATGATCAATGCAGGGAACTCGACAAACTCGCTGATCCCCGCGACCGACTTCGACGGCGATACGCGGAAGAACCCCGACATCGGCTTTGACGAGTATTTCGCCGAGGTCATCGACGATGGTGACCCTGGCTTTGCGATTGAGAGCGGGGCGTGGGGCACGGGCACGGCGGGGGCCAACGGGGATAACCGGAATGCTTCGCAGTTCAATGGGAGCAAGGTGGCGAGTTGGACGTTTGATGGGTTGACGCCGGGGGTGTATCGGGTGTCGGCGACTTGGGCGGCCAGTCCGGTGCGGGCGACTGATGCGCCGTTTACCGTGCTCGATGGTGTGAACCCGCTCGCAACAATTGACGTGAATCAGCAGCTCGCGCCGAGTGGTGTCCCCGGCGTGAATGACCTCGGCGTGTCATGGCAGGACCTGGGCAATGACCTGTTCCGCATCACGGGCAACACGCTCAAGGTCGAGCTGTCCAACGATGCAAACGGCTACGTGATGGCGGACGCGGTGCGGATCGAACGCATTGGCGAGTTGCCTCCGCCGCCGGTGATTGTGGATGACGGCGACCCCGGCTTCGCGATTGAGAGCGGCTCGTGGGGAACCGGCAACGCGGGAGCGAATGGCGACAATCGCAACGCCTCGATCTTCGGCGGCACCAAGGTCGCCCGCTGGTCGTTCGACAACCTCACGCCGGGCGTCTATCGCGTGTCGACGACTTGGCTCCCCAGCGCGGCTCGCGCGACCGATGCCCCCTTCACCCTCTTCGACGGCTTCACCCCGATCACCACCGTCGACGTCAATCAGCAACTCGCCCCCAGTGGCAGTCCCGACCTGAACGACCTCGGCGTCCCCTGGCAGGACCTCGCCGGCAACTTCCAGGTCACAGGCGACAAGCTGTTCGTGAAGCTGACCAACATCGCTGACGGATATGTGATGGCCGACGCCATTCGCATCGAACGTGTGGCCGACTTCCCCCAGGTCATCGACGACGGCGACGCGGGCTTCGCCATCGAAAGCGGCACATGGGGCAACGGCAACGTGGGTACCTTCGGCGACAACCGCAATGCTTCGATCTGGGGCGGCCACAAAGTCGCCAGCTGGACCTTCACCGGACTGACGGCAGGGACTTACCGCGTCTCCGCGACGTGGGCCGCCAGTCTCTCACGAGCAACGGACGCTCCGTACACGATCCTCGACGGTGCCACCTCCCTCACCACCATCGACGCCAACCAGCAACAAGCCCCCGACGACCTCACCGAAGGCGGCATCGACTGGGAAGACCTGACGACCGTCCTGATCACGGGCGACACCCTGGTCGTCCAACTCTCCAACGACGCCAACAACTACGTTATGGCCGACGCCATCCGGATTCAACGGGTTGAGAGTTAATGCAAAGGTCGCAACGCATTCTTCGGTGCAAGCGAGCGTTCATCCTCGGGCATGCAGACCATGCATAAGTTGTCGTGACTGCGAGATCATTCATCGCACATGACGAGCACACCGCAGTTACTTGAGTGGTCAAAGGTTCAACGAAAGACAGATGAACCCATCAGCATCGGATCGAACAGATGAAGGACATGTGCCCAATGGTCTCCGGATCTGTGCGAATTAAATCAACCAGAGTCGGTAGAGATCCCCAGGGAGCCCTCAGATCCTTCGTCAGGTGAAGGCTCGCTTTGAGAGAGTGAAACCGTCACTCCGGCATGGGGTGTTTGACGAAGAAGTCCCAGATGATGTCGTTGGCGGAGATGTCCATCGTCGAGGGGCCGAGGACTCCGGTAAGGAACTGGCGTCCCGGCCAGGTGTGTCCGCCGCCGATGATCTTGTAGAGGACGATCTCCGAGCCTTCACGACCTCCGCCGTAGGTGTAACGTTCGACTTGCATCCCATCCTCCGACTCATCGGGCATGTCAGTCCTGTCGGGGGTTGAGTCACATCCGTTGGCATCGATCCATGAGCTGATGGTGTGATCGAGTGAATAGAACTCGATGTTCGCACCTCGCTGCGTCCCCGGACCCCCTTTGATGCTGACGAAGGTGTCGGTCGTCCCGTGAAAGTGGAGAATGGGCACCGGCCTGTTGGGCGAGCATGACTCGTACCCCATGGGACCGGCGACGGAGGCGATGGCTGCGATGCGATCCGACATCTCTGAGGCGAGGTGATAGGAGAGCATGCCTCCGTTGGAGATGCCGGTGGCGTAGATGCGTCGCGGATCGATGTTCGCTCGGACTTCGAGTTCATCAAGGAGTTTCGTCACGAAGGAAAGTTCGTCGGTCTCCTCTCGTTGCGCGTAGCCACAACAGTTGCCCGCATTCCAGCTTCGAAATCCCGACACTCTCCCGGTTCCGTAGGGATAGACGACGATGAACCCGGACTCATCCGCTTTGGAGTTCAATCCGCAGTAACGCATCTGTTGACGGGCATTCGACGCAGCCCCATGGAAGCAGAGTACAAGCGGGATCGGCTCCTCAGGATCATACGACTCTGGCACATGCACGATCGTCTCTCGCGATTCACCGGCGACAGCAATTTCGAGCGTGTAATCTCCAGCGGCAAGTGGCTCGGCGGCGAGGAAGAGGAGCGAGAGAATAGGTGATATGAGCGCCATGGGAAGACTCCTTCCGGGAAGAGGTCGTGTTGACCAAAACTCCGTGTCTCTGATACGTTTCCGCCCCTTTCCGACGATTTGACGCCCAGCCATTCTGTGGCTGGCTCATTGGTCGGAAGTCTCGCCGCTGCAAAAGTTAGCGGCGACCACCAGTCCATCGAATCACTGGCCGACTGACCACTCAACGGTCAATCGATCGTGTGACCCAGGAGCGAATCGGAATGTGCGGAATCGTCGGCTATGTTGGACATCGTGGAGCTGCTGATTTTCTCCTCGAAGGCCTCCACCGCCTCGAATACCGAGGTTATGACAGCGCTGGCATCGCGGTGCAAGTGAACGGCGAGATCGCGGTTCGCAAGAAGGCGGGTCGCGTGCAGGAGTTGGTGGGGTTGATCAATGAAGCCCCGGTCGATGGGCCGCTCGGGATCGGTCACACCCGTTGGGCGACTCATGGCGAAACGACCGATCTTAACTCACACCCGCACACAGGCGGAAATGGAGAAGTGGTCCTGGTTCACAACGGCGTCATCGAGAACTACGACCAATTGCGGACTCAACTGCAAGGTCTGGGATACGTCTTTCGAACGGGAACCGACACGGAAGCAATCGCCCATCTGGTCGCTCATCATCTCGAAGAGCAGATCAAGCTGGGCGAGGACGAGACGTCGCCTGCGACATGTCTCAAAGCCATTGAAGTGAGTCTCCCAAAACTGAAGGGGACCTACGGGCTGGTCGTCCTGTTCAAAGGTTTCTCGGACATGCTCATCGTGGCACGATCCGGAAGTCCGCTGGTGATTGGCATCGGTGAGGGCGAACACTTTGTCGCCAGTGACGCGAGTCCGCTCGCCGGTTACACCGACGAAGTTGTTTACCTTGCGGATCACGAGATCGCCGTCCTCACCTCCGACCGCATCCAACTCATGCATCGCGACAATGGTCATCAGTCGCCTTCTGTGCACACACTCGATCAAGTCTCGACAGACACCGGACTCAACGGGTTCGAGCATCACATGCTCAAGGAGATTTTCGAGCAGCCGCACACGATCGAGAATGCGATGCGCGGTCGTCTCGATGCGGATGAAGCAACGGCCAAGTTCGGTGGGCTGAACCTCACATTGCCACAGCTGAGACGGGTCGACCGTGTGGTCCTGACCGCCTGCGGAACCAGCTGGCACGCAGGACTCGTCGGCGAGTATCTGTTCGAGGAGTTTGCACGCATCCCGACCGAGGTCGAGTATGCGAGTGAGCTACGGTACCGCAATCCGCCACTCGGTGATCGCACGATGGTGTTCGCCATCACGCAGAGTGGCGAAACCGCTGACACACTTGCTGCCATGCGGGAATGCCAACGCAAGGGTCTGGCGACAATGGCCATCTGCAACGTCGTCGGCTCGACGATCGCCCGCGAAGCGGACGGAGGGGTCTTCCTGCATGCGGGCACCGAGATCGGCGTTGCCTCGACCAAAGCGTTCACGTCTCAAGTCGCCGTGCTGACGCTGTTGTCGCTGTACCTCGGTCGCATGAGGCACCTCTCCTATCCGGCCGGAGAGCGGATGATTCGCAAGCTGCGCGAAATGCCGAAGATGATCGAACAGACACTCCAGTGCAATGACCTCGTGAAAGAGGTTGCTGAGAAGTATTACGGATACAACAACTTCCTGTACCTTGGCAGGCTGTACAACTTCCCGGTCGCTCTTGAGGGGGCGCTCAAACTGAAGGAAATCAGTTACATTCACGCGGAGGGATACCCCGCCGCCGAGATGAAGCATGGGCCAATCGCACTCGTCGACGAGGAGACCCCCAGCGTGTTCATCGCCCCCCACGGGCAGATTTACCCAAAGGTGATGAGCAATCTCGAAGAGGTGAAGGCCCGCAGAGGGCCGGTCATCGCCATCGCCTGTCACGGAGATGATAAAATCGCTGAACTCGCTGACGATGTGATTTATGTGCCCGATGTGGAGGAGTACCTGCAGCCACTCGTCACGAGCATTCCGTTGCAATTGCTCGCCTACCACATCGCCTGCCTCCGCGGCTGCGACGTCGACAAACCCCGCAACCTCGCCAAGAGTGTGACGGTGGAGTGAAACAAGCCGCTATTTCAAAACCAGTCAATCATGCCCACGAAGGAAACTTCGTGGGTTTTATTCTGGCATCAAGTGCGGTTTGATTCGTATGGGGTACCGATGTCGGCGGTCCCTGCTAACATCGAGTCTATCCGTTCTCCGACTGTTCAAGATGTGTTGCGATGAAAATCCTCCTTGCGAACCCGCGTGGCTTTTGTGCGGGTGTGAATATGGCGATTGACTGTCTCGACGAGGTCATTCGTCGATTCGGGTCGAACGTCTACGTCTATCACGAGATTGTTCACAATCGGCATGTCGTCGATCGCTTCACTCGTGAGGGGGTGACGTTTGTGGATGACGTCAGCGAGGTGCCGGAAGGAGCCATGTTGCTGTATTCAGCTCATGGAGTGTCGCCGGAGATTCGGGAGCAAGCTCGTGATCGGAAGTTGCAGACCATCGATGCCACCTGTCCGCTGGTGACGAAGGTGCATCTCGAGGCGATCAAGTATGCGAACGAGGGTTATCACATCGTGTTGATCGGTCATGATGGACACGATGAGGTGATCGGCACGATGGGCGAGGCTCCGGAGAGCATCAAGCTCGTTGAGACACCGGAGGATGTTGATCGGTTGGAGTTCCCCGCCGATGCGAAGATTGCTTACCTCACGCAGACGACGTTGAGTGTCGAGGAGGCGGGGCAGGTCATTCGGCAGCTCGAACAGCGATTCCCCCACATCGAGCATCCCCCCAAGGAGGACATCTGTTACGCCACCACCAATCGTCAGCACGCCGTCTCAGAGCTGATCGAGCGGGCTGATCTGGTGATCGTGCTCGGCAGCCAGAACAGTTCCAACAGCAGGCGGCTGCGGGAAATCGGCGAAGCCAAAGGCAAACGGGGATACCTCGTCGACGGTCCGCACGAACTCAAGGACGAATGGTTCGACGGCGTCGAGAGCGTCCTGGTGACAGCCGGTGCCAGTGCCCCGGAGGTTGTCGTTCGGCAGACAGTCGACCACCTGATTGAGACATTTGGTGCGACACTGGAAGAGGTCACGACCCGCGAAGAGCACGTGACCTTCCCGTTGCCCAAAGAGCTCCGCCTGCTGAGTACAGACCGGTAGTGCATCGGTCCTTTTGATTTACGGGTGGCGGGGTCAGCAGCGAAGCGGATGGCCCCGATGATTGGACGCACAATGTCAGGGCCATCCCGTTGGTCTGACCCTGCCACCCAACCCGAATTCCCAATCGGAACTCAGCAGTCGACTTCCATTCGTTAGTCGCCGGGCTATTTGACGGTCGCCAGTTTGATTGAGCCTGGCGAGTCGACAAGGTCGCTGGGAGTGATGACCGGTTTCTGGTTCCGTCCGGTCGTCGCGTAGACTTCGTCCTTCACGAACGACACGAGTTCCGAAACGGTCACAATCCCGTCATCCTTCGTTTCTCCCAACGTATCCGCCTCTCCCTGAAGTCCCGAGAGGATGGATGCGGTGAATGCACCGTGTCCCCCGCCGTACTGTTCTCCTTCGAAGGCTTCATCGGTCGAGGCAGCGACCACCATGCTCAACTTGCCCATCTCACGAGTGCTGGTCTTGTTGACGATGCTTCCCGATTCGCACGTGTCGAGCATCCAAATGACATTGCACTTGAGATCAGCGATGCCTTTCAGCTGCGTCCAGGGAATGCCCTTGTTTGCGATGTCCGCATCCGCCTTCGAATTGATGGGAGGCACGTAATGATAAAGGTTATCGACCGCCTTCCCATGACCTGCGAGATACACAAACACGACGTCGTAAGGCTTGACCTGTGACAGCTTCTTTTTGATCTCCTCAATCTCAAATGCGACCGAGGATGGCGTGATGAATTCGTTGCGGAGCTTGGTCGTTCGCCCGAGTTCGTACAGTCCTTCGTAGCGATCCCGGTTCTCCAAGGCATAGACGATCTCCTCCATGTCCTTGATCGGATAGTCAAGTTTCGGCCAACTCACGTTGTCATACGTATCGGAAGCTAACGCGAGAATGTGAAGCCTGCGCAGTTGCGTTTGCTCAGCCGGCACACCTCGATTGAAGTTCGTGGCGGTGTTGTTTGACGCGTTGAGTAACGCTTCTTCCTTGTTGTCCATCGCGAAGATCTGAATCCTGTTCAAATCATCTTGTGTGGTCGTTTTGAACGTCAGGAGACGACTCGTGCGTCCGTCGGCCCCGGGCTGTTGGGCGACAACGTCCTCCGTGGCATCGCCGATGAACCGGCCGCCGACTGTTGCCCGGACATCAAAGTCCTTCGGGTTGACCCCATCCGCTGTGCGGACTTCTGCTTTGATCGTGATCTCTTCACCCGGGCCGAATTGTTGTGAGGCCAGCGGTTCGAGAATCTTGACGTCCGGCACTTGAGCGGCCTTGGCGGTGAGATTGTCCGCGAAGTTTGCGGGGACCGGCTCGTTGTTGCCTTGCAGGGCATCGATCACACTGCCGGCTGCGAGGATGTTCTTGAGAACGTCCGGTCGTTCGAAGTCCTTCTGCAACGTCTCCGCTGCGAGAAAGCGTGGTGTGTAGTTCTGACCGCGATTGAACTGCCAGCCGAAGAGAGTCTGCCCCTCTGCGACGGACGCATCGTAGAAACCTTCCGGTGTGAACAGGGCCCACTCGTCACGTTGATCGACCAGGAGTGTCATCAAAGGTTCCCATCCGGGGACGATGGTCCCCATTTCCTGGACGCCGATCTGAAGGCCTCCACGGTTGATCTCAAAGTGGACGTTCTCCCAGGGCGGATGTTCGTCGAGCAGTGCCTTCATCTGCGCGGGAGTCTGTGCGATCTGCCCTTGTCGATTACGAACGAACGGCATGGCCGTGACGATGTCTCCGTCCCGCAGGTTACGACGGAATGCGATGCCCATGTTGAGGACATTCCGAACAACGAGATTCGGGCCTTCCAGCAGGAAGTCGGCTCCCCAGATTGATGACTGCGGGAACGCCGGGTTCACGTTGGCCAATCCTGCCAGGCTCCAGACTTTGATCGTCTGATCCTCAGAACCGGAGACAAGGTATTGCCCATCGTGAGAGACGCCGAGCGAGAGAATCTCGCCGTTGTGATCGCGAAAGTACCGCAACAGTCGCGGAGGGGCGTTCTGGGCGGGCAAACTGTAGAGGAAGATTCCGTTCTGCCGCGATGTGCCGATGGCAATTGCGTACGGACGCTGCTGGGCATCGGGAATGATGCAGTAGGTCCCTTCAAATAAACCTTGCCGCTGTCGGTCAAGTTTGATGTAACTGATCGGCTGCCCGTTGAGGAAGAGTTGGGCAAACTCCGGATTGGGGACGCCTTGATCTGAATTGGGGATAATGGCCGTCCAACCCTGAGCGAATGTGTCAGGTTGAATGAACGCCCCCGGAGGTGCAGGTTGTGCGAGGCGACGAACATCCGGGATCGAGAAGTCGAACTCCGAGAGAATCTCACGGCTGGCATTGTTGCTGAAGCCAATCTGATACGGTGGCTGACCCGGTTGGGGCTGTTTGAATGCGACTCTGGTCACCCGCTCGGCACGACTATGCAGTCGAATCGGCGGTTGACTGGACAATGGTTTGGGGACGAGGCCACCCGCACCGTCCGTCAAACGAAAGACAAGGACATCCTGAGAGTCGTCTGCGTGAGTGGCGAGATAAGTGCCATCGGGGCTGATCGCGACCGAGTTGCAGTGCTCCTCCGCGGATGTCAGAACCTGATCGACCAGTTGACCGGAGACTGTGTCGAACAATTCGACGACCGCCTGACCATTTCCATCAAGGCGGTTGGAGACGGCAAGAAGTCGACCGCCGGGGCCAAAGGAGAGGTCGGTCGGCGCTCGATTTGGGCGAGGCAACTGCCGAGAAGTTGGCTGAGCACCAGCAGTCCAAACGTAAACCTGGCCCGCATGATCCGCCGATGCCCATGTGCCACCATCGCGTGATCGGCTCATGGACATAATTGAATCCACATGAATCACATTCAACTCACCAATACGACGGGGGTCTCCCGCGACGGAGTAGAGTGCGATTTTCCATTGCTTGTATGTCGGATCGAGTGGCTCAGCGGCTGCGATCGTGTCTGGAGTGAGAAAGATTGCCGGCTGTTCGTTGAACGTCACGTATTGATTGAGATCGCGCGCCGGCCGGACCTGAGTCGGAATCCACGGTCCTTGACCACCGGGGGGCGCGGTCCAGACCCAGAGGTTCCCATCGATGCTTGAGGTGACGACGCGGTTGCCGTCCGGCGAGAAGTCGATGCTGGTGACAGCCGTCACATGTCCGGGGGCGAGACTCAGGTCCCGCTCGGGTGGGAGCGAGATTTCGACTTCGTACCGGTCGACGTCCATCAAGATGGTGTCGCCGTTATGCGTGCGGGCGCCGACACCACCGATCGCGATGCGTTCGGCCGTTGGACTCATCGCCATGGCGTTGATGAGTCCGCGTTCGGAGCGTGCGATCTCCCAACGGAGCGTCTGGATGGGTGTCGCCTGATCGCGCTGGAGATCCGGACCTTGATTGTTCCACCCCACGTCCCAGACATGAACGGTCTTGTCGAAGCCGGCAGCAAACAGTCGAGCCGAGTTGTTGGAGAATTCCAGGGCACGTGTCCGCGAGGATGGCCCCAGCGTGTTAAGCACCAATCGGGGCTTGCCTTCCTGAGGCGGACCCTGAGCAACGACTGCTTTCCCTGATGCGAGTGTGAAAATCGCCATCATCACGGTGACGACGGCGGTGATTGGACACAGTTTCAAAGTCATCATCTGTCGGCGGTTTCCGAAGGGGGATGTGACGCATTGATCAAGGATTCAGAGGAACGACGCACCGCATCACCGCGACGAATTCACCGTCACGGTGATGCGGACACGGTCTTGTTCCTCAGTTGGCAGTCGATTCGGTCGGGAGATCGACGGGGGGATCGGGCTTCTCGTATCGGATGCTGACGGCCGCGAGAAGCGTGGCTCCGAAATGGCGTTGGACCGTTTCATAGACCGAGCCGATTTTGCTGCCGAGTCCCGTGCCGATGTCGCCTCGTGCTTTACCGATGATCTCGACTTCGGGCACATCGTCGCCGGTCCATGCCGGGAAGAAGCTGGCGCTGATGGTGCCGATGGCAGTCGTTTCGCGCTGGAGTTTGGCGGTTGCAGAATCGGGCACGTCGGTGACGAGAAATGCGAGTGATTCGTTGTTGTTGATGTGCCATCCGTCGACGGTGCCGACCTGGCCGGCGGGCACCATCCACATGCCGAGGTCACGGAAGCCGGCGTTCTCGCTGAAGTCGAACGTGTTCACGCCGTCGATCGTGAGCTTGACGCCGACATCGATGTCCGACGCGTTGTGCAGTTTCACAACGTACTCTTGCCCCTTGTTAAGACTCACAAGTGCAAAGCCGGAGAAGTCTTCGACGGGAATGGGAGTGAGCGTGTCTGCATCTCGCAGGAAGATTTCGACCCGATACGGGCTCGCATCGGTTGCGGAGACGGCAGTCGTGCCGGTGAGGGAGAACGAAGGCTGATTGATGTCCTCGGCGAGTTGTTCGTCGCGTTGAGCGATGGTTTCGCGTTGCGAACCATTGCTTTCAGAGGTTCCCGCCGCTGTGAGGTCGGTTGTTGTTCCGAGCAGGTTGACGACGTCCTCGACGCTGTCGACGGAGACCCGTTCGCGGAAGTCGCCAAGCGTCGCGCCTGTCTGGTCGACCATTTCGGCCCTGACGAGAACGATTGGGGTCGGCTCCGTCTCGGAAGCGAACGTGCCTCGAATCTCAAGACGGGCCAGTTTGTTAACGTTGACGTCGGCCGCCTTCAGTCGTTCGGTGAGGGCTGCTTTGATTCGAATCCCGGCACTCGAACTGGGCGGACCATTGAAGTTCCCGATCGTGACGGATGTGTCACCGTGATCCACCATGTATTTCTGCACTCGTTCGACGATGCCGTCGAGTGCGTCATCAAGGTTCCGGGCGGATGCTGTGTTCGGGACAGCTGTGAGAGTCAGCAGCAGGCACGCTGCGGCGATCGTGATCGTTCGAGTGCGTCTCATGCTTCAAGCTCCGCGGCACGAATGCCGATTGGTAGTGTCCTGGGATTGATGGCGCTCCGCCGAACGGTGAGTCGCCAGAAGGGGAAACGCAGAGGCAATTGCTATCTTCCGGGATTCTTTCCGAAATGCAAGAAATGGCTACGAAAATGCAAACGAGGCACGGCGGAATGCATCCGCCGTCCCTCGTTCGCGTCTTACAAGTTCACCCAGGCCGATCAGTTGTCGGCCGGAGCGTCACCTGTAGCGGCATCGCCCTCAGGCAGGTCCTCACCAGGAACGCCTTCGGGAACTGCGATCTGCTCACCGTCCTCGGAGTCCGGGATGACGGGCATCGCGGCTGGTTCCGGGAACGCAGATTCCGGAATCTCGCTCAGAGTTTCCTTGCGATCTTCTTCGGCGAGAATGGAATAGTGCGCACCATCCTTACCTTCGAGATCGAAGCGACCCCAGTAATGGCGCGAGTGCGGGTTGTAGTAGTACACGTACCGCGGACGCGACGGGTAGTGAATGCAGTAGTGGTAGTTGTAGCTGGTGTACGTCGGGGTCGGCTTGTAGTAGTACGTCCGGTAGTGGTACGACCTTTGGGGGTGGTACGACCAGCTTGAGTAGTACTGCCGGTAGGCAGCCTGCGACTGTTGGGCCGTCAGCATGGTGCCGGCCAATACGGTCGCGATGATCAGAAAGCGTCGAAGACCTGTCATCATTTTCTCCAGTCAAGTTGAAGAACCGTGGTGATTGCCCGCATACGCGCGGACCGTAGGCGTTGTCTACCAACGTGGCAAACAGAGTGGTGAATTCCTGTCAAGAACGTCCTGGGTCAATTGGCTGCCTCGATCGGCAGATCAACCGGTGGTTCGGGGTTAACGTAACGAATGCTGACGGATGCAAGGGGATGGACCCCGAAGTGGGTTCGAGCAATGGTGCTGCGCGAGCCGAGCGTTTCGCCGCGTGCAGTACCCAGACCTCTGGCATTCCCGGGACCAGCGGCAAGCTGCTGCTCCAACGGGTGCACGGGTTCACCTTCCTGCCACGCACCGAAGAATGTCGCTGTAATTGTCCCAATACGCGCGGGAGATCCCAATTCAGTCGCAACGGCATCCGGCTCGCTGCTCACATGGAATGAGTCCACTGATTCCGGGTTCCGGTACCATCCATCAATGCGTGCCGAGAATGGGACACCACCGTTCTTGTTGGTGCCGCGAATCAGCCATTTGCCGGTCTCGGCAAAACCGGGAACCTCACTGAAGATCAGCGAGTTGATTCCGTCGATCTTGAGCTCAACACCCACATCGAAAGGAGAGGTATTCGTGACGACGACCGAGTATTGATCGCCTTCCTGAAGATCGCAGAATGCCAACCCGTTCCCCACTTTCTGGATATTGATTGGCTCGTATGTCGGTGAGTCGGCATGACGAACCTTCACCGCGACGTGGAACGGACTGGATGAACTGGCTGCAATCGTAGAGGGATTCACCGAGAAGAATCCGGGATTCTCCAAGCTCTGCAGAACGCGCTGATCCCGTTCCTGAGAATCCGGAAGCAGTGACACTTGAGACCCTTGCGGTGAGCCGGCAGGGGAAGTTCCGTTCGCGACGGCGCCGCTGTTACCGGCTCCACCGGACACGGGCGGTGTCGTCGGTGTCCCTGACGGAGTCGATGAGATGGGAGGTGATGTCACCGGAGGCGTTGCGGACTGACCTGTCGAGGCCTGGGCTGCCGAGCTCTCAGTGCCTGAGCTTGATGAGCCAGTCGAGGATTGCGGGGAACTTCCCTGGGCGGTCGATTCACTGGCATCAACCGACACCGAGGTCAGGTCGACTCCGGGGGGCTGAGCGATGTCGATGATGTCCTTCAAATCATCCACGGGGTCTTCCACGCGCTGACGAAAGTCGGCAACCTCCAACCCCTGGTTGTTCACGAGACGCGTGATCAAAGCGACCGTGGCGAATCGACCTTCGGTGCTGACAACAATGTCGCCTCGGACTTCCCAATTGGAGAATGGTTCGACCTTGATGTTGCGTGCCTCGAGCTGATCTTTCAGCAGGTTTTTCACCTTGCGACCCGAACTGGTATTGGGCGGCCCTTCAAAGTCCTTGATGTTAATCTCCAGTTGGTTCTTGTCCTGGAGGTACTTCTCGATGCGATCGGCGATGTCCTTGATGGCATCGTCCAACGTGGCCGCCGCGAAGGCGGGCATCGGCATCAACAAGGCTGATAACACAGCCAGGATCGGCAGAAGTTTGAACAGGCGTTTCATGATTTGTTTCCCCGCATTTATTGTCGTGTTTTGTTGAGCGTAAGATTGACCAGGGTGTTACCAACTTTTTCATGCTCGTGTGAAGAATCCCCCGGATCATGGGACCGGCGTCCCTCGGGCTAGTTCACTGGCAGCCTCCTGAAAGATGGAAACGCCTGCTTCACGCGAATCCCAGAAGGAGCGTTTAATACTGCCTTCGTCCTCGACCAGTGGTTTGAGTCCGAGCTGTACAAGACGTCGGCCCTGCAGACGACTCCGCAATTCCTCCGCCCTTGCGAATCCTAATTCTCGGGCTGCTGCTTCCAGGTCAACGTTCGTATCGTAACGTCGTGCGACAAAGCTGACGGGTTCCTGGAACAGGGTGAGCTTCTTGTCAGCATCTTCACCTTGCTTGAGGAATCCACCGATGGCCTTGTCCAGTTGGATCAGGAATCTCTGGCCCGCATCCTCAAGCAGTTGATCCATAACAGTGCTTTCGGGATACAATTCTTGCACTTTTCGTTGAGCATCGGGGTCGAACACAGCGACGCTGGCTCGAATGTCGTCCTTAAACTTGATCGTGCCGTGCTTGTGGCAATTCATACAGGAAATGCCGTTGATGATCTCTGGACTGCCTCCCGTGGTGTTGGTGTCCCAAACGATATCAACAGGGCCTTTGTCGATGCGATTCCCCTTGGCGTCGACAAGCATGTACCCGTTGAGCCCGTTCGGCAGGTTGAAGATGATTTCTCCGCCGTCATGCACGAAAGCATGCACGCCGAATTTCTCCTCATCAAGCGCTCCCACCGGTCCCAGCGGGAGACGAGCGAGGTTGCTCTTGCCGGAGTTTTTCAGAAAGTCGTAACTCAGCCAGAAAGCCCCATTGTTGGAAGGATGGTATTCCACAAGTCGGTTCTGTGTTGAGACACCGCTCTCAAACATCCCTCCCCTCTTCGCCTGACCGATCTTCAGATTCTCGTTGATGTCGATCCCCAGACGATCCAGGAGAACCTGAAGAGTCTCCGGAATGTCAACAAGGGTGTGGTAGAGAGGCGGACGGGTCGCAGTGACAACGAACCAGTCAGCTCGAATGTAAGGCATTCCATCGAACTGGACTTCTCCGTACAGCTCTTCCAACTTGTTGTACTGCTCAATTTCCTCGATGGATTGTGGCTTGAGGCCATAAGGGTAGGCGCGAACGACTTCATCCCAAACGTCCAGATCCTGCCAACCGACGTCTCGCAGGTCCAAGTGGTAAACCGTCTCGCTTTCGTCCACCGCGTCCGGAACGACAATACTCGGTTGTCGACTCATGCTGTTGATCGCTTTTGAGAACGCAGCCCGGTAGAGTCGCAACTCCGTTTCGGTGATCCTTCGATTGTTGTGGAGGTGAGCGATGCTGAAGTATCGCTGGAATCTGCGATCGCTTTGGTTTTCGTTAAACAGATGACCAGCGATCGCCCTCATGATCTGCTCTTCAGAAATGAACGACCGTTCTTCGTCATCAACCAGCGGGAATTGGGCACCGGCTTCGATCCATTGTTTCAGGGTTGCCTGCTCTTCGGGGGTGATGCTTCCGTCCAGCGGCATCAGGGGGTCTTCCCCCTCGACGTACTCCCAGATCATCGAGTTCTCGAGATCGCCGGGAGTGATGTAGGGAACGAGATCAGGTCCGCGATCAGCTGTGAGGGAATCGCGTTCGAGAACGAAAAGCTTCGGAATCTTCACCTGCTCGCCGTGGCACTTGTAACACCTGCTTTTCAGGATGTTGTACGCCTGGTGAGCGAGATCCGTATCGTCGGCAGCGACCGAACGTTCGACTGACACGAAAGCGACTGCCAGGAATGCGACCACAAGACGTCGATAGAGCCAAAGCTGCTTGGTGAACATCATGGATGTCTGTCCTCGTCCACGTTTTCAAGAATTGAACGAAACGACGTGGCAAAAAGTGCGACGCGGTCCGTCGTTACAAAATGTCAACGCTCAGTCCTCCGAGATCTTCCCGAGAATCTTCGCGTTTCGCTGTTTTTTCTCAACGAGTGCTCTCCGTGCTCATCGTCCCTACTGACCTGGGCTCCCTGATCGTCGTACGCGAGGATCCCACGGTCGCAGCTCTCGTATGGTGGGCGAATGCTCATCACGCTCCAGCCAACCCACGGTAACACGAGGATTCTATGATTGTCGCGAAGCGGGATGCCCTAAACCAGAAGCAGTGCGGCGCATTGATGTACACTCCTGAAGTTCTCTCGCTCTGGGGGGAACTGGTTTATTTGACCATTCCGCCATGCGGATCGCAACTAGAAATGCCATTTGATCGAGAAAACCAAGGTCGTCTCCGCTGTCGAAGTGGGTTGTTCGCGTGAGAAAAACCTTGCCGGACAGACGAATTGTCGGAAGACTCACACAACATGCGTGCAAGTGGCAACAGAGCAACAGCTGCCCATCGAAACGAGAGTGCACCCTCTGCCGGACGGCCACGCGGCCCTCTGTTGCGGTACGGGATTGGCCTCAACGCTGCCGCTGATGGGTGGAAACTGATCCTCGATGGTCGTCTTGCATGACGATCGATGACCGCCAACCGGACTGGCCGGTCAGGAAGTGTTCCAAAGGCACCAGCTGTCAGAAAATGGCAGATTCTGCGTCACACTCACTCCAGCTGCGTCTCGTCTTGCCTCCACAACAGGCGAATTGCCCGCAAAGTTTGCCCAGCTTGTTGGACCGGCACAATATGGTCGATCCCTACGTCCGGAAGGACAGACCGGATAATCCTTTGGCTCGGAATAGTCGATCAATCTCATACATCCGTGTCTTGCCGGACGAACGGCAGGACCTCCATGAGCCGCAGACTCTGCCAGATGGACCATTCAGAGGGCAATTGCAAAGGGCGAAACATCGCCCCGAGCAGTTTCTGAGGAGCCACATATGTTACGCCGACGTCAAAAGTTCACGACTGCCTTTGCCTCTCTGGCATTGGGAGTAGCCCCTTTAGGCCTGCTGGCTCAAGACACCTTTTGCCCTCCCGCTGGTCAATTCTGTCCTCCGGGATTCTATTCGCCACAACCGAACAACGGGCAGTCCATGGCACCGCCGCCGGCAACAAGGCCGTCGCAGCCAACGCCGTCCGATCAGACTCCGAGTTCACCTTCGACACCGCAGACGCCCGGTCGGGCGCAGCTGGACGATCAGCCATCGAACTCGAATCAGCCTCAAGACGCGCCGCAACAGCAGGACACTCAACAACAGCAGAACGCGCCGCAGCAGCCTCAAACGGCTACGCCGACATTCAATCCCTCCGTGGGGAGTCAAGCGTCGACGGCAGCGACCTCTCCGCAAGCGACCGCTCCCAACATGATCGGTGACCTGTTCGGAACGGGAGACACGCAAACGGTCATCATTCAGCCGGCTGCGTTTCTTCAGACACCCGATCCAGTTGCAGTGTCGTTCCTCCCGCAGAGTGAACTCGTCAGCTTCCTGCCGTTTGGAACAAGCACGCCGAGTTCGGTCGCTCCCAACGTGGAGTTCGACACGGTCGCCAACATGTTCACGGGCACCGACCACGACTTGGGGATTCCCGTGTCGCAGCCGATCAGCCCTGCGACGTTCGTCTCACAGGATACGACCGCAATGATCGGTGTGGTGACGGAACATGTCGGTCCGCCTCCCAATCTTCTCACCAACCCACCGGCTGCCGGCACATTCTTCGAACTCGATCAGGGCACCGGCGCGTATCAGGCAGATGTCACCGCATTCTATCTCGCCACGAAACCGGGACTCGCAGATCAGCAGGCCACGTACATCGCGGTCAATGGGCAGGGGACATTCTACGACCAGGTCGGCGAGTCGGTCACGATTGGAAACGCGATCGCCATCCTGAACTCGGATGGCGGCATCGTCGGCGTGATCGAACCGGGCGACACCTATTATCACCAGCAAGTGAACGAGTATGACCCCGGGGACTTCATGTTCCAGCCGGTCGACATCCTGTACCTGCCGCCTCCGACGATTCTCCACATTCCGAATCTCGGTGGACTGCCGGGCGCGAATGTCGGACGTCAGAAACTGACAGAGAACACGAGCCCCTTGCCAAATGATCGTGTGTTCGTCAACTACAGCCACTTTGCGGGGACGCCCCTCGCAGCCGGAGGTGTCGATGTCAATCGAGTGACACCCGGTTTCGAGAAGACGTTTTTCGATAACCTGATGTCAATCGAAATGCGGGCTCCGTTTGCCTCGACGATTGGCAGTGACTTCACGACCGGTGAATTCGGAAACACGAATGAGACCGAGTTCGGCAACATGGCCATCTGGTGGAAGACGCTGCTATGGCAGGATTGCACGAAATCGATCGCCGCGGGCGTGGGTGCGTCAATCCCGACGGCTGACGATGTCGTGGTTCGGGATACGAACGGCACCAACATCCTTGCCGTCGACAACAAGTCAACACACTTCCTGCCGTATGTCGGCGGTGTCTGGACCCCCGAGCCTCGCATGTTCATCTCGGGCATCTGTCAGTTTGACATCGACACGGGTGGCAACTCGGCACGGCTCTCCTCATATGTGCTTGGACAACCAACCGGGCAACTCCAGGACGTGGGTAACCCCGACGATGCTGATTATCTGTTCGTGGATGTTCAGTTTGGATACTGGATGTACCAAAACCGCTGTGGGAATGGCCTGCTTCGAGGTTTCGCCCCAATCGTTGAACTCCACTACAACCGCGCTATCGACGATGCGGATGATGTGATCGCGACCGTCAATGGGACCAGCATCACAGCCGTTTCGACTCAGCAAACCGATCTGTTTAACGGTTTAGTTGGTGCGACAGCTCTCATCACTGACAACGCCTCGCTGACGATGGCCTACTCCATGCCGATCGGCAATAACGATGCTCAGTTCGATGACGAATTGCGAGTGTCATTCAACTGGTTCTTCGGCGGCCCACGAAACGGTAGTGGCACCAACTTCCGTGGACTGGCACTCACTCGGTAACCCCGGACCCACAGCGTCAAAGACCTCCAGACTCGTTCAGAACCAAGACACGCTCACTTGCTCGTCCCATGAGGGGAGACGTTTCACGATGACTCGGCAAATTCTCGGATACCTGGCTCCGCTTTCCTTCCTTTGTCTCGTCACGGCTGTTCCGCTGACAGCAGGCGAAACCGGTCCGTTGCTGGCACAAAACTGCCCGACATGTCCACAGCCGCAATACCAGTACTCGACCCCGTCCAACGAGTACTACTCGCCCAGTCCATCCTCAGGCGACTCGTACATCGAGCCGACACCGATGGACATGACGCCTTCGGATTCCAATCAGTCTGTCCCGCCGCCTCCGAGTGACTCTCCGGAAAGCTCGCAACAGCAGTCCAATCTCAATCAGCCGGAACTGAACATGCAGGCACCTGACTTGGCGACGCCCACATTCAACCCCTCCGTCGGCAGCGTCGCGTCCACGGCAGCCACGTCGCCGCAGGCAACGGCACCCAACATGATTGGTGACCTCTTCGGTGGATCAGTCAGTGGGACCGTTCCACTTGTCGTCGACCGCTTGTTCGCCACGACCAGCGACCCGATCCTCGGCCCGGCTATTGACCCGATGTCGCCCCTCGCTCTGACTGCTGCAAGCATGGCGATCGACCCGCATCCGGATCTCCTCATCAGTCGGACACCCGGAGGAGCGGCACTGCCGATGGTTCCGACCGTACCGATGTTCCCGACAGAGTTCACGACCGTTGATTCCCAGGCGGACATTGTCATGGCCAACCCTGGAATCGTCGGCGCCGTCGTGCCGATCGTGAACAATGCAAGTGTCGAGGCCGAAGCGGCAGCGCTGGGAGACTCCATCCACGGACACGGAACAACCACATTCATCGGAAGCGAATCGAACGTCGTTGTGGATTCGCATATTGCGGCAATCGAAGGTGAGTACACGCCCACATGGGTGTACGACTACACGATCATGTCCGAAATCGCAGGCATCTCGAATCCGGGTGGCCTTCCGGGCGGAAATGTCGGACGTCAGAAACTGACCGAGAACGCCAGTCCTCTCCCGCGCGATCGCGTCTACGTCAACTACAGCTACTTTCACAACACGCCTCTGACGAATGCGGGTGTACACGTGAACCGCGTGACCCCCGGTTTTGAGAAGACCTTCTTCGGCGGCGACATGTCCATCGAGGTCCGGGCACCGTTTGCCACGACCCTCGACAGCGACTTGCTCTCCGGAACACTCGGAGATTCCAAGAGTACCGAGTTCGGCAACATGACCGTGTATCTAAAAGCACTGTTGTGGGACGCCGGCTTCGAAGCCGTCTCTGCTGGTGTTGGATTCACGCTCCCGACTGCTGACGATGCGACCTATGGTGATGTCTTCAAAGTCGAGAACGAGTCGGTTCATGTCCTGCCCTTCATCGGGGCCTTGTTCCTGCCGACCGAGCGGATGTTCGTTCAGGGCTTCCTGCAGGCGGACATCGACCCCACCGGAAACCCGTTCAGTTACGCGGAGTTCAATCCGAACGGTCCCCGTAGTCCGATGCGAACGATCGGACGCCCGAATGATGCCGACATGATATTCTTCGACATCGGCTTTGGATACTGGATCTATCAGGCACCGTTGTGCGGGGGATGCGAGTGCGGCGGGTGTCCGGGTGCACCGTGCGGCCATCGCCACGGCTGGATCCAAGGCATCGCACCGACCGTCGAACTCCACTACAACGGCACGATCGAATCGGCTGATACGGTCCTCGTTCAGCGTGGCCCGTCTGCATTCACCGTTGGCAACGGCAGCCAAGGCGACATTGACCTGTGGAACCTCGTGCTCGGCGTGAATTTCGACCTGCAAAGCAACGCCAGTCTCACACTGGCCTACGCCACCCCGCTCGACAGCGACGGGGAAGAACAGTTCGACAGCGAATTCCGCGTGATGTTCAACTGGTACTTCGGTGGTTCCGACCGATTCATCAGCCCGCCGACCTTCTGAGCACAACAGATAGACGCGAAGGACAGCGATTAGCCACACATTTCAATTGTGTGGCTAATCGCGTTTTTGCCCCATCGCCACGGGTCTATTCCGCGTTCGGCAGGCGAATCGTCGCCATCACTGGGTAGTGATCCGAGTAGCCGATGTGGTCCCGGTCGTCATCGTCGGGCCACGTGTACGACGTGCCGTACAACTTTCGCTCTCTGGTCATGATCGCAGGTCGAATGACGGACGACGACTCCCATTCGATTCCCTCACCATCGTGAAGCTGGGGATTGATGAAGATGTGATCGAACCCGTTGTACTCGACCCGTTTCTCGTCAAGATTGTTGTAGGGAAGCGTCCAGCGTTCCTTGAATGGCAGGTCTTTCAGCGTGTTCATCATGTCGTGCTGCTCGAGATGGACGGGCGACGCATCCGTGTCGTCGTCATTGAAGTCCCCTCCGATGATGATCGGCACGGCTCGTCCCTCGTAAGTGGGGATCTGATGGTTGACAAGGTCGGTCACCACACGTGCACAGTTCATCCGCAAGTCCTCGCCGCCGCCGAACCGACTCTTCCAGTGATTGACGATCACATACAGCGGCTGACCATCAAATGTGAAACGAGCCACGAGAATCCCCCGATAGAACGCCGGGACCTCAAAGCTGTGTGAGAGAAACGTTCGCCTGGCGATGATCGCTACGTCGATACCCCGTTCGTCCGTCTCATCGCTGAGCTCGAAATACTGGTAGCCCGAGTCAGCCAGATATGAGTGACACAATTCACGCAAGAGTCCCCGGTTCTCGACTTCCATCAGACCGACGATGTCGGCATCAAGTTGGCGGATGATCGTCGCGTCCTTTTGAAGTTTCTCACGAACCTTCTCCGGCAGAATCACATCTGCAATCGGCGTCCGCTTGTCGATGTACTGATCGAACAGATTCTCGACGTTCCAGAACGCAACCCTCACCTCTCCGGCTTGGACGTGAGCATGCGAAAGACAGATCGCGGAAACGGCGACAAGGATCAACAACGTCACGCGGCAAGCGAACGTGACGAGAGAATCACTGGACAGCAGTAAGTGAGCAGAGCGATTTCGCATGAACGCATCCTTCGACAGGCGGACAACTCGGCGATGCGGTCATCGTAGTCAGTCGAGGCGGCCCGTGGAAACGATGCGTGCTTCACGACGAACGGAGAGGCGATCGTCGATAAGCGTTCGCCCCTGTCGGGGCTTTCAGCGGAATTGCTCCACGGGAGCGGCCATTGGTGCGGACTCTGTCTCCGCGACATCTGTCGATGGCAATGTGAGAGTTTCCGTGGGCGTCGAACGGCCAAGCAAACGTGTCAGACGCCCGGTCGGTTGTTCTGTCGGCTCCTCAGCGACGGCAATCGATCTCTCATTCGTCACGATCTCATTCTGAAAACGACTGACACCTTCCGTGGGTGACGTTCGATTTGGTTTTGGCAGCAGATCGAACCCCATAAAAGGAGATGGTGAGTTGCTATCCATGTGAAAGAACGTGCGACCGAGCTGACAGCCGGACAAGTTCGTGCTGATGATGAACACAAACGTCAACTGACAGATGGAGCGGGTTCGCCAATTGCGGGATCTCATCCGTGATCTCCCGAAGGAACGCAGATTTTGATGGAGTCGTTTTTTCTGACCGACGAATCCTTCGTCGGCAAGACAGTTCACAAGCCGACGTCGAGTTCCTCATCCTCGGACGCGTACGTCTCCGGGACTTCCGGTTCCCATTGATCGGGTACACCCGCGAAGTTGGGGACTGCGAAAGATTTCTCGCCCTCCGGGCTGGATTGACATCCGACCGCGCAAGTGAGGAGGAGCAGGGCAACGCCCCCAATGAGTTGGGTTCGGAGTCGACGCATGATTGAGGTGCCCGAAAACGGGCAATGACGATCTTGGCGAGGAAATGCAACGATGGGACGCGTGTAATAGCAGGAATGGCCCTCACGGAAAAGACCGATTTGAGCCAACTGCTTCAATCTCTCCGAGCTGTCCGAACTGTCGCAAATCGCTCGTGAGCGATCCGACGACGGATGTCGTAGTGGATTCGCTCGTCCCACTCTGCGTAGATGTGCCCTCGGGTATCGATGGTCGAGTCGTAAGGAGGTCCACCTTCAAATTGAAAGCCATGAGACGGATCTCCCAGGTCGATGTTCTCGACGCGTGACTCGTTTTCCCATTTTCTCCAACTCAGCAGGTGCCTCGTGTAGTAATTGGTCGCCCGTTTGACATTAGCAGGCAACTCACCCGCACGTTGTCCATGTTTGACCCTTGCGAGCGAGGAGGGATCGAGAAAGATCACATGTTCAACCTGCACGACCGGCTCGTCCGCCAAAAGCTCGCAAACCTCTCGGGCTGCGTGTCCTCCCCAGCTGTTTCCCACGATCATCAACCGGTGTTCCGGGTTTGCTTCGTGATAGTCGCGGAGAGATTCAGCAAGGCCGGCGGCCATGGGCGGCTCAGGGGACTTGATCTTCCCGGCCCGTGTTCCGTTCCAGTTGAAGTACTCTGCGGACACCCGGTCGTACTGCGTCAGATCGCCCAACAGGCGATAGAGACCACTGTTCCCCCCGCGACCGGCGGTCCCCTCGAGTTGCTCAGGAGACGGATCAGAAACGAAACCGCCGATCAGCACGACATGAACGGGCGACGTCTCCACGGGCATCGAGCCGGAACTCTCGGCACCGATCAAACTTGCAAGAAGGTACGTGAGCGCCAAACCGTGAATCACTGTCATTCCGCTCCGAAAAAAGGGTCGTGAGAAGCGACGCCTCTTAACACGAATCGCCCGTTTGATGGAAGACGGATTTCATACCCTTGCAGTCGTGCGACATTCGGGGTTAGTGCGAGTTGCACGGCTGCGTCGACCTCATCGCAGACAAGCGTCCTAGCGACAGCCATTCGTCTTTCTTCCGGAGAATGTCTCGACTGACGATTTCGGGCAAAGTCCTCTGCTCGCGTGGTGCTAGTGTGGAGAGGCAGGCGATGGTGTCTCGCCAACCACGACGGGCACACACTTCGGGAGAGTCACGATGGGTAGATTCAAATCACTGATGACGGGAGCCCTGTTGGGAGCCGGGGGGATGTACGTCGGCATGCAGTATCACGTCCTGATGGCACCGGAGGGGATGCTATTGGTCCCCCGGACACCGCAGGCGCGATTGCAGGATGCCTATGCAGACGTTCGCGATTGGGATGCACAAACATGGATAGCACGACCGCAAGTCTCATTGGCCGTCACCGAATACGGGCGGCCTGATCTGATCACCAATGGATCAACTCGCGGGGTCCTCGACAAACTCCGTAACACCTTCGCTCCGGATCGTGAACAACTGGGAGAAGCATCGAACGGTTGGGAGCCAGTTGACAACCTCGATGTTCCCCCACCGATTCCTGACAATACGCGACCCGATGCGGTCGCCGAGGAAACGCCCGCACGAAAGAGCTTTCTGCCGCTTGCTGAACTGTTCGGCTTTGATGATCGGGATGACGAAGAAACAAATCGTGACATCAATCGTTCGACCCTGACGGAGAGTGAGTCGCAGACGAAAGTGATGCCTGCTGCACGCATCACGCCGAAAGAGGTCGAGTTGCTGCCGCCGCCGGACGATATCGACCTCGGGTCTGGATCTGATGTCGACCTGGGCCGCCCCGGACAATTCCCAGAGGAACTGCAGTACCGCCCCCGTCAATCGGATGCCGGCGAGAATCTGCCGGAACAGAGCGCCGAGGCTGTCGAGGAGGGGAACTGGGAGCCGCTGAGCCTGCTTCCCGAAGACATGCGAGATCAGGCAGTCGTCAAGTAACTCGTCCAGGTTGAGGGGGTGCGAGCGCGGGTGGACGTGCTCGCAACTCGCCCGATTCTGCGCGCCCACGGAGGGGCGCCGAACGGGCAGACACACGGTCACTCCGCCAAGGGCAAAGTCGGCACGGGATGTGACAGCAACGCCTCAACTCCCTCTTCGGTGAACGTCGGTGAGGCGTCCGGCTCATCGACCGGTGACGATTCCACGGTTGCCCCGGTCTCGCCGTTCCACACATCGTGCACGATGTTGACTTCATGTTCGCTCAACAATTGTCCATGACGTTCCATGTGCAAGAGTAATTCTCGTGTGACCAGTTGACGTAACTCGTCATTGCTCACAGGAGAAAGAATCACATCCAGCAATCGACGCTGAATGCTGGGGCGACCGATGCCGGCAAGAGCCAGAACAACATCCGGTCCAGCAGCGGGATGATTGATTGACTCCGCCAACGGGATCTCAGCGGGGGCGAGATCGAAGATCGAGGCGAGCGGACTCCGGGAGAGGTATCGCAAGGCCGAGGCGGCGGCTTCCATGCGGGCACGCTTCTGTTCGGACGTGAGGGGCGGCGAGTTCGTTTGTGCAAGGACCGGTTCGATCTGACGCAACCAGTGAGCGGCATCTCCTCCCGTCGCGACGAACCCGCTGATTGGCACCTGCTCAAGGAACCGTTGCATATCGAACCGCGCCGGCTCAGGAGCTGCGATGACCAATGGAACGCCCGCTGTGCGAGAGTCAGACCGGAAATTGGCAACCGTCTGTGTCAACTCCCAACGGATCGTGTTCGGATGAAGCACGATGAGCGAAAGATCGCCATGTGCAACCGCTTGGTTGAAGCCCTCACGCGCCGTCGGTGCGACAGAGGCCGTGAAACCCAGCTTGCCCAACATGCTGGCCGTGTCGACCGCCCGCTGAACATTGGGATCAATGACAACTCCATGAGGAGCACCGTCGTCGATCAGCGCCTGCGAGAAGATTTCCACAACTCGATGAGCGCGCGGGAAACTCTCAATCGGTTCGATGTTCAGGACGGTCATGGCGGCGGCGAACTGCACGCGATCGTTCGGGAAGTCCAAAGCCGCCACGATCGGCGGTAACATGCCGGCCGACTTCTGCAGTTGATCGGGTGATGCCATCTCGGCGAGTGCAGTCAAAGCGACGAGAGCCGCAGCGGGGTTGCCATGTTCGACCGCCATTCCAAGTGCCCATTCCGTGAGACCGGGACCACTCGACAGGGCAAGATCGTGAGCGGTGCCCGGCCCTGACGGTGCCGGCTGATTCCATCCTGCCCGTATGCGCTCATGTGCCATCGTCGCCGCGAGGAACAGGGCTTGAGAGGCCTCACTCTCCGGCATCAGTAGCATCGCCTGTCGCGCGAGCTTCTCGGCCATGAAGGCAGACGCATTCGCGGGGCTGGTGACCACGCCGACGAGTCGGTCCTCGTCAGTATCCCATGTCCAAACCGTGAGGATCCCGTCGAGGTCCGGACTCCACGGAAACTCTCCACGAAAGTGCTGCACGGCCCGATCAAAGACCTCATCGACGGCCGCGCTCGTGTCGAGCAGGTTCGTTTGTTCCGGAGCTCCATAACGGATGCGCGAGATCGCCTGCAATGCCGTCGTGTGGACGATTTCCGGCTGATCGGCTGCGAGGGCCGGATACCACAGGTGAGGGACGACGTACTCATCGCCGAGCCAACCGAGCGATTCGATGGCGATCATCCGAGTTTGTTGGTCTTGAGCGTCGATCGCCCCCAGCAGCGGTTCGATGGCCACGGCACCGAATTTGACCATCGTGAACACGAGCAACTCATGAGTGTTCGTGTGTCCGTCTCCGGACAGACGGTCGAGAAGCACGGGAATCGCTTCCGGACCGATGAGCTTGAGGTCTCGAATCGCCTGTTCCCTCTGCCGATCGTCTCCCTGCAAGTCGGCAATGATGTCGTCCAATCGAGATGGATCACTCAGTTGACGCCCCGCGGCGGCCTGCAACCGACGAAGCAACTCCTGGGACTGAGGTCGCATCTCCTCAAGATTGGACAACTGCAGGAATGTTGAGGAACCATGAATGTCCCGCAATCTCATGAGTGTCGCTTCGTCTGGCTCCTGATCCAGGAAAGTTCGCAGGTATCGCCGTGCAAGGTCGATGCGGTCGACGCGCACCATCAACAAGACGGCTTCAAAGTACTCGTCCGGCGTCTCCGGCTCTTTTGCGAGAACCGACGGCGCCTCCGGCTCGATCAGCCCCGAATCAACTTGCGCCACGACAGACTGTCCGTGGGTCAAAGCACACAAGAGAGTGAGGACAACAAATGAATCTCGACTCATTAATGCACCTGTGGGATGCGAGGCGGAGAGCGACGTTCGCCGACCGGCAAACCGCTCATACTGCAATCTTACCGTCAACCGCAAAGTTTGCCCGACGCATAGAACGCGCAGCACAACCGGTTGACCGACGGAACGGCCCGTATCGAGTCTATCGCCTCAAATCACGGATCGCCTTGAGGTGGACGAATCCTCTGTCCGGGAACGACCACAAGTCTGTGCGCCGCATGCCGATTAGCTTGCCCGGACGTCACGACCGAATGACTGAGCGGCACCGTTAGAGTTCCGTCAGGGCTAAGAATTCGGGTCGGGTGGCAGGGGCAGACCAACGGGATGGCTCTGACATTGTGCGTCCAATCACCGGGGCCATCCGCTTCGCTACTGACCCCGCCACCCGACGTTCCGAACGGCTGTCGCTTGATACGCGACGTGTCGGCCTCGATCTGAAATCGACGTTGATCGAGTCGCTGAGACGGACGAGGGATCGTGCGGAAATGTCTGCTTGACCGCAACGTTTGTGTCACCGATACTATGGTCACTCATTGACGAGCCGGCCATTCCCCCCAATGGAGGCGATGATGTGCCGCTCCCTTTCTGTCGTGCTGCTGACGATTGTTCTTTTCGGGGTCACGGCCCCCGTTCAGGCTGACCCGCACGGACACTCCTACCCGAAAGTGCGAACGTTCTCCGGCGGGTACTACGGTCCGACACAGGCGCACTACCAGTACGAACGACGATACGGACATCCGTGGCACGGGCAGCACGGCCTCCACACGGGCCATGGACATCATCACGGTTACGGGCACCACCAGGCGTACCCGGTTGGACCCGGTTTCGGATATGGAGCGGTCCTCGGCGGCTGGGCGACACCATCGTTTGGTGCGTACGGCTTCTCAAGTCCGTTTGGATTGGGAGTGACGTCTTACGGGGGATACCCATTCACGTATGGTTATCACTCAGGCTATCCCTATCCGGGAGGATGGAACGGAATCTATCCGTCGCCGCCTCCGGTTGTGAGCAGTCTCACCTCGCCCACGCCTCCACAGTTTCTCTCGCCGTTGGCTCCGGGGAATCCGGTCCTCAATGATGCCTGGCAAGAGAACCTTCAGCAGTGGGAACAACCCATTGACGTGCTGCCGGTCATCTCGAACAATCGACCAAAGTTGCCGCCATCTTCTCCGGAAGCACAAGCTCGCAGCGTTCACTTCCAACATGAGGGAGACCTGTTGCTTAAGGAGTTGAAGTATCCGGATGCCGCGCGGAAGTATCGAGATGCCATTGCCGCTGCGGCCGATCGCGCGGAGCCCCATCTCCATCTCGCGATCGCCTTTGCCGGGATGAGAAGATTCGACGAGGCGGTCCACGAGCTCAAGGTCGGTCTGTCGCTTGACCCAACCTGGTCGGAGAGTGGCACCACCCTCGACAAGCTCCTGCATCCGGACAACGTGATCGCCAAATCACACCTCAAGCAGGCGATCGCTGAATGGACACTCATAGACGTCCGCAACCCGGACCGATTGTTTTTGTTGGGAGTCGTGCTGTATCTGGACAACGACGCCGTGAAGGCCCGCGAGATTCTGGAGACCGCAGCACGGCTGAGTGGGATGCAGGATTATTTCGCCGTGTTCCTCCGTAGTGAAAACGGAGTTGCCCCCAATCCTTCGCCCGTTCCCGCGCAGATCCCTAACGCCGCAACTGACGAAGTGACAACCATCCCTCCCGCGCCGGACGAAGTCCCACCCTTGCCACAGGAACCCGTCGTTCAGCCCGAACTACCAGCTCTTCCCGTACTCCCACCGGTGATGGAACCGCCGGCGACTGAACCACAGGCTACCAAGGAGTCGTCAGAACCATCTCCAGCGATCAATGGTCCGACATTTCCTCAATAGGGGATCATCGACTATTGCACGTCGAGTTCAGTGACCGCGTCCTTGCCGGACTCGTGAGCGGACATCTCGATCGAGACTTCCATCGTCTCACGGAACAGATCGCGCGACTGGGTGGCGTGCTTCTCCTCACGTGTATCGCGGACGGCCCACTTGGCCAGTCCGAAGGGCACGTCCTCACTCCGCCACAAGTTGCCCTCGTTCGTGGAGCGAGTCTCTGTACTCTCGGTGATCATTCTTCCACGCAAGGCAACAGCCGGGACGACGCCCAACGGGATGTCCGTTTGCTGGGGAGTGTCGGACTCGGCTTCGAGTTGACGGTAATGTCGGAGGTACGAGACCATGGGATAGATCTGAAACACGCCTGACTCGATTGGCTGCGGATCTTCGTCGCCAATCTTGCGATACCCGCGGACAACCGGGATGAACGACACGATGATGTTCGCATCGTCATTCACCCGACCGAGGATCGATCGTTCGGGGACGAGGATTTTATAGATCCGATCGCCGCCGGGACCGGGTTCGAGAATCGCAGCGGGTTGAGCCGTGACAACCTTGAACTCCAGCCAGCGACAGGGAACGGTCTCATCGCCAATCTGCTCGTCGGACGTTCCAACGGATTTGATTGTGAGGTGCCGTGTCCATTCGAGCGTGAGATCGCCTTCCGTCGAATTGGGTCGCCTGACAAGCTGGGAGTACGTCCCTTCGTATCGAACCCACGAGCCATCGGGGGGGAGATTCCAGATCAGACCCTGTGCCTGTACATGATCGACGGCGACAATGCTGATCAGGACAACTGTAACGGACAAAACGCTGAATCGCATGGGGCTCTCCCGAACTTGAATCGACACAAGTCTCTGTATCTATCGGCTGGCGGTCGACTTCGACCTTGCTGAGAACAGTCGATCCTCTGAGGTTCAGTCTCTCACAGCGAGTGAGGACTGACAAGACCCTCTTGGTCCCCCGAACACCACTCGTCCGGAACACGGGAAGCGAAGGATTTTCGTCCAACAGACCGCTCCGCCGCTTTCGTCCCTCTTTCCGGATTCCTAGACTTGGGTCAGAACTGTCCTTGAGTTGTTGGAGAAGATTGATGCGTTCATGCTTGCCCGTTCACCCGGTCGTGAGTGCAGTGACGTTTGTCACAATCATGATGATTGGCCTGTCGCACCTCGGCACATCGGGCATGGCCGATGATGCGGAGGAGATCGACCTCTCGGTGTACTACGGTTTCCGCGACCTGGAGATCTTCAAACTGGAGCAACGGTCGCATTCCATGCTGCCGGGCGACTTCAATCATGACGGCCTGACCGATCTGGCACTCGTCGACAATAGTCACAGTCGCATCGACCTGTTGATCCAGCGTGCATCGATGGATGAGACGGATGAGCCAGTCACAGACCCGGACGTCAACAAGATCGAAAGTCACTGGCGGTTCAAGCATGAAAAAGTGCCGGTCGATCGCGAAGTCTCGGCGTTGGCAGTCGGTGACTTCAACGGCGACAAGCGAAAGGACCTTGCCTACTTCGGCGAGCCGGATCGATTGATCGTCCGGTTTCAATCGGAGTCGGGGAGTTGGGATCAAAAACACGAGGTGCGACTCGCCGACGTCGAAGGTCAGTCGTGGGGAATCGCGGCGGGCGACCTCAACCATGATGGCAAAACGGACATCGCAGTCCTCGGCAAACGGGTGACCTATGTCCTGCATCAGAGCGAACCGGGCAAGTTCGATGCACCTGAGGTGATCCGCAATACGGCCGAGCGTGTCGGACTCGCCATGATCGGCGACCTCGACGGCGATGGCCGAAACGATCTGTTCTACATGGCAGGCGATGGAGACGAACGCAGTGCTTCGACACGACTGCAAAACGAAACCGGTCAACTTGGACCGGAGATCCGGTTTGAGCTGGAAGACATCCGTGGGCTGATTCTTTACGACCTCGTTGAAGGGGCTGGCAAAGAGGTCGTCACGATTGACGGCACGACCGGTCGTGTGCGTGTCGCTCAGTTCACTCGTGAGAGCGACCCCGAGGGTGAGTTGGCGGTGAGGCTCGTTCAATACGGGTTTGGTGAGTCCGGCAGTTCCAAGGGCCGCGATCTGGCCATCGGTGATTTGGACGGGGACGACCTGACCGACGTCGTCGTGACCGATCCGGAGGCGGCTCAGATGATCGTCTTTCTGCAACACGCGAACTTTGGTCTGGATCTCGGCACGGCGTATCCCAGCTTCCTCGGAGTGGAACAGGTTCGCGTCTCAGACATTGACCGTGACAATACGGCGGAGGTGTTCGTGCTCAGCAACAAGGAGCAGTCGATCGGCCTGTGTCGTCTTGAGAAGGGACGGCTGTCGTTCCCGATCTCACTTCCCATCACAGGTGAACCGGTTGCATTCGAACTTGCGGATCTGAACCGTGACGGGAACATGGAGTTGGTTTATCTGGAAAAGGTCAAACGCGGGAAGTACGCACTGCATCGGCTCACCAAATCGGAAGGGAACGACTGGGAAACGGACGCGATCGGTGGCAAGGAACGCGAGTTGAATCTGTCGAATGAGCCGGTGTTCATGCGGGCCCTGGACGCGAATCAGGACGGCAGGACCGACTTTCTGCTGATGTCCGACAACGGAAAGTCACCGACTCTTCTGGTGACGAATGAGGATGGCGTCCCCGAAATCGTCGAAGCAACCGGAGGACTGCAACTTGGCGACGTCGAACGGGGCGCCATCACATCCGGCCAACTTGAACAGCCGGTCACGCTCGTCGCACAGGACAACTTTGCCCGCAATATTCTGCTGGACGATGAGAATCGCTGGCAGGTGCTGGATCAGTACAACCCGATCGAGTCCAATGCACGGATCAAAGGCGTGGCGACTCTCGACCTTGACGGAAAGCCGGGGAACGAACTGGTCCTGATCGATACGGGGGTCAACAAGCTCCGCATCCTTCGCAAGGAAGGTGAGCAGTATCAGCCGTGGGAACAGGTCGATCTCGGATCGTTTCCCTATATTGCAGCAGAAGTCGCCGACCTCAACAGCGACGGACGCGATGACCTGTTGTTATTCGGGGGACAACGGTTTCTCACCCTCTATGCGGGTCAACGACCGCCCGAGCTGAAGGACGTGCTCACGTTCGAGTCCCGGCTGGACGACATCTTTTTCAACGACCTGGCGGCCGGTGACCTCAATGGTGACGGGCACCCGGATGTCGCGGCATTCGATCTCACCAAACACAATGTCGAGATCATCACCCCGCGTGACGAAAAACTGGTGCACGCGATCAATTTCAAGGTCTTCGACGAGAAGAATTTCGGTCGGCGAGGAGGAGGAGGAGCGCAGCCCCGTGAAGGTGTCGTCGCGGATGTAACAGGGGACGGCCGTGATGACCTGATCCTGCTCGTCCATGACCGTGTGCTTGTGTACCCGCAGGACGATGGCACGACTGACGACGTGGTACAATCCGAAGAGTCGGGCGAGTGAGCGACTGAGAGACAGATTGACCTATGCGGAGTCAGAAAGGATGGCAGGGTCAGGAGCGAAGCGGATGGCCCTGCGATCACCGATCCGGGCCTTCCCGTTGGTCAGACCCGGCCACCATGCGGAATGCATTAATCAATCTGACTCTCAGTAAACGGCCATCCTTCATCGGCGAGACATCAGGGAGACACAACATGGCGGCATGGGAGCGGATTGCTGACGCGACAGATCTTGGAGAGGGAGAGCGCCAGTCGGTCATCGTGGATGAGACGCCCGCGCTGCTGGTCTGCTTAGGCGGTACGCTGTATTGCATCGAGGACGTTTGCACGCACGATGGTCAGCCGTTAACGGACGGACCGATCGCGGATGGGCAGATCGAATGTCCACGACATGGAGCCCGTTTTGAAGTCTCGACAGGATTACCGAAGTGCATGCCGGCGACCGAGCCGATTCGGACCTTTGCTGTCGATGTGCGAGACGACGGCATCTATGCGTCCGTCGATTGAGCGTCCGACCGCTTATGCGGCTTTCGCCTGCCGGGGCGACTTGGGTAGACGAATAAGGAACTTACTGCCTTGCCCGGGTCCATCGCTGGAGGCTTCGAGCACGCCGTTGTGGTCTCGCACGATGCGGTGACTAATCGAAAGGCCGAGTCCGGTTCCTTTGCCCGTGTCCTTCGTTGTGTAGAACGGCTCGAACAAATGTTCGAGCACCTCCGGGGTCATGCCGCATCCGTTGTCCTTGCAGGTGAGTTCGACCGCATCCGGGAGTTCATGAATGTCAATCGTGACCTCGCCGCCCGATTTCGTCGCATCCAGAGCATTGGCGATGATGTTGAGTGCCACCTGTTTAATCTCTGATCCATTGACGTACGCATAATGAGGGGCGTTTTCGTCGAAGGTGATTGTTCGATCCCGGAACTTGCCAACGTGGTTCAGCATGGCGACGACTTCGCGGACAATGGCGGTCACGTCGTACTGATTCCGTTCGGTTTCCTTGCTCCGCGCGAAGTCGAGCAGCTTTTCCGTGATCTTGCGGCAGCGCGAGGCTTCGCTTTGCATCATCTTGAGATACTCGCGAACGATCTCGGCATCTGACTCATTCGCATCCTTGAGCAGTCCCGCCAGCCGCATCTGTACTCCTTCGGCGGCCGTCGAAATGGCGTGCAGGGGATTGTTGATCTCGTGGGCCACACCGGCTGCCAGGAATCCGACACCTGCGAGCTTGGCGGAATGCACGAGTTGCTGCGATTGCTGTTTCACCTCCTTGTCGAGGTCAGCGGTCACCGACTGGAAGCGTTCCGTCATGTGATTGAACGCCACTGCCAGATGAGAGATTTCGTCGTGCGTGTTGAGCTTCACCCGATAGTCGTAGTCACCGGAAGCAACACGGCTGGCACCGCGGTGGAGAGCGCGGATCGGTTTGACGATTCCCCGATAGGCGCTGATGGACAGGAAGAGGAACATCGAAAGGACGAGCAGACTTGTGCTCCAGACGAGGACGAGGTGAGCCCGGTAGTCGCGTTGAGCCGCCTTGAGGCGCGGATGCATGTTCTCCAGCGGCTCGAGTTCTTCCAGCTCCTCAATCGCCGCCGGAAGCTCGGTCACCAGACTCAGGATGTAGTCCGATGTGGCGTCATGCTTGTCGGGGTCCTCAAGGGCGTCCAGACTCCATTCGTATTTCGCAAGAATGTCATTAATGTGTGCCCGCAATCGGGAGTAGGACTCCCGTTGTGCGTTGAGATTGTCGGGAGCAAAACGTTGACCGGAGAGGCCTTCAAAGTGAAGGTCGAGCTGCTGCTTATGTTCCTCGATCACCTCCCGCGTCTCGTGGAGAGCCTGTTCCGCCTCCTTACGTTGCCATTTGTAGAGTTCCTCGTGAGTGCTCTCGGGTCGATCGTTGATGAACTTTTCGAGATGCAGCGGATCGATCAGTTTAACAACCGCACCGATGAGGCGCGAGTTGCGGGGCGCTGCCTCAATGAGCTCCAAATCCTTGACAGTCCGTTTGTAGTTGGACAGTCCGGAGATGCTGCCAATGGCGAGCAGGCCGAGCATCAGCAACAGGACGCCCAGACCGGCGACCATCTTGCGGCGAATCGAACGAGTCAACAGCACGGGTTCCCTCCTTGTCCCCCACGAGTAGCGTGCAGGGCAGCAGGATATCAGGTGATCAGATCAACCGGAATAGGGAACGAATATCACTGCAAACTTTGTTATTCAAGAGGGTTCAGGCATGGGATTGCCTGCCGGCATCCGACGTTCTGTTTGCAGTCCGGCCATCAGTGCGTCGAGCGCCTTGCCGTACTCTCGCAGCGCCTGTGATCGCCGCTTTTCGCTGAGAGCTTTCCGGGATCGTGTGACGGCCTGTTCGTACTGCTTCCAGTCGACATGCCAGCCGTCTTCCTTGGCCGTTCGTTGGAGATCGACTGCAAGTTCGGCGAGATCGCTCAACAGCTCCTTAACGGGCCGGGCAACGTGCGAGCGATACGGCACCGCGTTCCCCGGCTCCAGGGCATCCTCAGGTGGGGCTGTGCGAATCTGATAACTCTCACGCCACGCGAACAGTGACATCACGATGCCTACGAGCGCCGATACGCCGAAGATGCTGAGACCCGGAACGAGGTACCTGGCGATTGTCAGCGTGGTGCCGCAAACAAGCCCGACTCCACATAGCCAAAACCATAACAACCACTTCCAACTGAGCGTGTGTCGCTGCGCCGCGGGAAACTCCACCGATGGCGGCGTGACGTTACTCGGCAACGAGCCGATACGAATGACGATCACGGTGCAGTTGTCCGAGCCGCCTCGGAGGTTGGCGAGGTTGACGAGCATGCGACAGGCGGCCTTGGGTGGAAGGTCGCGCACGATCGTGCCTATCTCCCCGTCGGTGACATGACCAGTCAAACCGTCCGAGCAAAGCACGTAGATGTCGTCCGGATAAACCGGGAGAGGACCTTCGATGTCGACGTCGACGTCTGGTTCGGGGCCCAGCGAACGCGTGATGACGTTTCGGTGTTCCTGCAGGGAGATGTCTTCAGGTTTGAGTCGTCCGCGACGCTCAAGTTCCCATTGCAGACTATGGTCGAACGTGAGTTGATCGATCCGATCCCGCCGCACGCGATAGACACGACTGTCGCCAACATGGCCAATGACCGCACCTTTCCCACACAGGGCAAGCGCCGAGCATGTGGTCCCCATGCGTTGGAAGTCCCGGTTTTGACTCCCTCGGGAATTGATGGCGGCGTTTGCAGCCTCCACCGCACATTGCATGGCCTTCTGGACACTCTCGCCGGTCGACTTGAGGAAGGTGTGAGGAAGCGTGTCCGCGGCAAGTTTGCTGGCTAACTCGCCGACGGCATGTCCCCCCATCCCGTCAGCCACAACGAACAGATGTCCGCGATCCCGAAAGACTTTCTCTTCGCGAGCCAGATGCGCCCCACACGTATCCTCATTGTTCTGCCGGCGCATGCCGACGTCGGTCTTGGCAGCAAACTCAACGACCTGCTCCCACCGCATAGAGGATTCCGTTGGAGAAAATGAGCGACCCGACCGGTTTCCGCTATCCTACACAGAGAATCCCCCCGAGGCCAACCGACTCCGTCCTTTCCTTTCGCCTCACCCGGAAGTTGCAGAAAGTTCGTCGAGCAAAGGACTTCGGAGGGCACGATCTGATCTTGGCACATTTGGACTATCGCCGTAGAATTCCGCCTCTCTTCTCTCCGCCTTCGGAGCTGTCGTCAACTCGGCTGCTTCTCCCATTCATGATCAACGTCCGTCACCCACACGCAGTCTGTGTGCTGCTGATCGCTGTCTGCTCGATGAGCGGATGTGTCAGCCGTCGGATGACGATCCGTTCGGACCCTCCGGGGGCACTCGTGCAATTGGATGGAGAAAGAATCGGGTACACACCCACCTCGATCGACTTCACGTACTACGCGACACGTGAAATCACACTCTCGAAGCCCGGATTCGAAACGCAGACGATCCAGCAGCCTGTCCCGGCGCCGTGGTATCAATGGCCACCGTTCGACTTTTTTTCGGACAACATCCTCTTCTTCCACCTGACGAATCGTCACGACTTCACGTACCGCCTGAGGCCCCAGGCCTACGTGAGCGAGGACGAATTGCTCGAACGTGCCGGCGGCATCCGCACGCAATCCCAAGTGGCCCAATAGCTCGAAATACTCCCAAGCCGACATCTCTGCTGTCGAGCGGCTCCGGGCAAACTTGCCGACATCTCTGACTCGGGCAATGGCAGTCCTCCGGCGGACCCTCTACGATCTGTGCGAATGACATCACCGGATGAAGACGCACAGAGATGGCCTGTATCGTAGACGACACCTACGCGGAAGCGTTTCGCAGTATCTCGGCTGAGGTTCTCGTGACGGCCCGCGACCGCTACTGGCTGGATCAAGCTGCCGCAGCAGCGACCGGACACGCCTCCAGCACAATCTTCTGTGACTGCGAAGCCGGAATCGACCGATTCGTGGGTCCGGGAGGCGACGAGTCCTTCGAGACACCGGATGGGCGACCGGGCGTGATTCTCCAGTTCCACGTGCCCCGGTTCGTGAAGAATCGAGAGAAACATCTGGAGAAGACACTCCTGTATCGACTGAGCCAGAACATTCTCACCTGCCCGACAACTCGCTGCTTCAACGTGCTGGAGACCGACGGGAACTTCAAACTGGGCCGCAAGATCGCCTTGTTCGGCGATGGACATCAGTTTCGGGACGAACGTTACGGACGCAAGGTCTGGGTCATCCCCATCATGGGGGGCGAGTTCGTGCTCGACCGCCGGTTCGGCTTTCGCGACAGTCTGATGGGGGGCAACCTGTGGTTCATGGGCGAAAGTGAGGACGCTGCCATCGACGCCACGCAGCAGGCGCTCGCAGCCATTCAGGAGATTCCCGGTGTGATCACTCCATTCCCCGGAGGCATCGCCGCCAGCGGGTCGAAGGCGGGCAGTCGGTACTCGTTTCTGATCGCCAGCACCAATCATCCCTTCTGCCCGACGCTGCGCGAGAAGCTGGGCGATGAATGCCAGTTGCCCGACGGCGTGACCAGCGTGATGGAGATCATTATCAATGGTCATGACCTCGAAACAGTCACCCGGGCCACGCATGCAGGCATCGCGGCAGCGGTCGACATGCCGGGCCTCGTTCGCATCTCAGCAGGCAACTACGGCGGAAGGTTGGGGAAAAACTTCGTCTATCTTCGGCCGGAAACCGCAGCCGCCCAACAGAAGGAGCCGACAGGCTGATGCAGATTCTGTTATTCGACATTGATGGAACACTCCTCAACACGGGCGGTGCGGGTCAGCGGTCAATGGAGCTTGCGTTACAGACCATGTTCGCGGTGACCAGAGAGACGAAAGGTGTCCCCGCAGCCGGCCGGACAGATCGGGCGATCGTGAGTGACCTGTTCGCCTATCACGACATTGAAGAAACACCCGAAGTGTGGGAGATGTTTCAGGAGACCTATTTTGGACATCTCATTGAGGTACTTCCCACTCTTCCTGGACAGACGTTGTCAGGGGTCGATCGTCTGCTGGCGACGCTGAACGAACGGGACGATGTCGCCTTGGGGTTGTTGACCGGGAACTTTCAACGCGGAGCCCAACTAAAGCTGGGACACTTCCAACTCGACCACTACTTCGGCTTCGGGGGATTTGGCGACCATCACCACAACCGTGACGATGTGGCTCGTGCAGCGATGCAGGCCGTCATTGAGAACCAGCAGGCGAACGTCGACCCTGCAAATGTCTGGGTCATCGGAGACACTCCCTTTGACGTCCGCTGTGGTCGGGCAATCGGCGCTCGCACCGTCGCCGTGGCCACCGGTTCATTCGAGACCGACGAACTCAGCGAGTCCCAGCCCGATCATCTGTTCAACGACTTCTCGGACACAGACAGCTTTCTCGACCTGCTATGAGCCGCAGGTAGTGACTATATGTCAGCCTATCGCTCGAACAACGGGCCTGGCTGCGTTGCGGGGTATTCCAGGTGGCGTTTGTCGGTTTCGCGATCCTGCATGACCTGCTTTGCGCGAGGAGAGAGTTCTTCCAATTCCCATTTCCCCAGCGTCACGTTGAGCGTGATTTCTTCTTGCTGGCCCCGACGATACAGGGTTAATGGCACCTTCTCGCCCATGCTGCGTTCTTGCAGTTTTTCGATCAGAGACTGAAAATCGCCAATCGGCTCACCGGCCAGTTGAGTGATCACGTCCCCCGCTTGAACACCTCCTTTGTCGGCAGGTCCATCCAGGGTGACATGTTCCACGATGCAATGTCCCACTTGGGACGGTGCACTCAGTCCCAGGAAAGGACCGCGCTTATGTACCTCCAGGTTCGGTACGGATGATGCGACTGCCTGGGCGTCCTCGAACGGAACTTTGCTCTCACGGGTCACGTACAGGGCAAGTTCCTTTCGGTGGCCCAACCATCGCAGGTACTTCAACCCGTCGACGCCACCTTTCCAGTCCCCGCCGAGTGCGATCATGTGCGGGACAAGTTCGACCGGTCCAGTTTGCTGAGCCTCCGGATCCGGAAAAAATCCGGCTCTCCCAGAAAAGCCATCGTCCGGCACGTCGAATTGGATTGAACCGCCCAACTCCTGAATGGCAGCGACCGCTCGTTTTTCGCGCAGGTAGCGATGCCGTGACAGAATCTCCGTCGCTGCCAAGACGACCTTGTTTTGATCGCCGACAGAAAGCTCGCTGAGTCCATCGTCCGCCAACTCATACACCTGCTTGTCTTCGGAGAGAAGAAAACTCTCCAGCACATGTAGAGAACGCGTTGCCGCCTCGGGTGATTGAACCGCCATCGCGGCCAGCAAGTCCGGAATGACGTCCGGCCCTTTGAGTTGAAGCTGGCGATTGGCCGCCTCACGTCGGTCAAAATCCGGGTGTTCGAGACCTTGAATCAGGTCCGCGGTTGTCGACTCAGTCTCCGAGCTTGTGGCCGACGCGGGCGAATCCGCCACGACTGCTCCGCCGGTACTCAGAACGAGCAAGGCGAAACACGGCAGTAGTTTGGGGCAGCGTCGCGACATCAACATTATGTCCTTTCGACAGCTATCGTTGCAGAAAGTGGGTCAACCCGCCATGCCAATCCCGACCAGGTTGACAGACCTCCTTCAACGTCAACCGATGATCGAACGATTGCTCCAAGTGATGTTCCGGCAATCTCCGAATTGAGCTAAAATATCCGCCCGGATCTTCCCCAAATGGGAGGTCGTCGGTTCCCACGCAGTATGATCAGGGCAAGGACGCCATGACATCATCGGTCACATCGTCTGTTCACACACGACTTCTGAACTCTCGATGGGCTTCCCGACTCCGCCCGTGGGGTGCCGGTTTGATTGCTGGTTCGTGCCTGTTCGTTTGGACCCATCAGTTCTTCGCAACATTCGGTATGTCGCTGCCTGTGACTGCCGGACTGACGCTTGCCATCGCCGCCGGCGTGGTCGCCGCATGGACGCTGCGGGAGCGTTTGGTCCGTTCGCCGTTTGGCAGATACGCCATTTCCGTCTCCTGGTTGACGATCGCGGTCTGGAGTGTCGCTTACCCGTGGATGCTGTCAGCCGCCCGGAATCTGTTCGCTCACGTGCCGACATCCTGGCTGACGTTTGAAGCGACCACGTTCGTCCTGATGCTACTCGCGTCACTCACGCTGTTCGGCATGCCGACGATGGTGTTGACCTGGATCGGGCAAGGCCGTGCGCTCCATCAACCACGATGTCGACGACATCGATTCGCAATCTCCACACGATCCCTGGTCGGCTGTGGTCTCGCGCTCGGAGCTGCTCCGCTCGCGCTTGCGTCGTGGACCAGTATTGAATCGATCGGTTACCTCATCACGGGTCTGGCCAGCGTCGGCTTTTGGATCACCTTGACCCGAGAAGCAATCAAGGCCCCGTTGCACTCGTCTGCGACATCGACCATCTCCGATGAGTCCTCTCTGAGCCGACAGCAACTCGCCTTCACAGTCGGCACCGCCCTGTTGACGGGAGCTGCTGTGCCCCTGGCAAGCCGGTTGGTCCTTCAATTCCTTCCGGGAAGCGGGTACGAGTCCTACGCGCTCTGCGGTGGATTCGTGTGCGGAACCGCTTGCGGCTTCGCCGGGGCAAATCGTCTTCATCGTCGAAAGAATGATTCGCTCGGTCGTGACGCGGTATTGACGTCGGGTATCATCTCGGCTGTCTGGCCGACCGTGCTTCTGCTGCTCTCACCATTGCTCCTGGGATGGACGCTCTCACTCAACGCAACTGTCGACACAGTCCCCCTGCTCATCGCAGCTCGGTGGAGTTTCGGGTTCTTCGTCCTGTTCCCGTTGGGGATTGCCATTGGTCGTTTATGCTCCCATCGCGCCGCATCAAGCACGCGCCCCGATCCTGTGAGCGTGGTGGCGACCACCGTTTGCTTCGCAGCCGGGATTGTCTTGGTGAAGTCGCTGTGGGTCTCGCTGGCGTCGACCGTTCTGCTCACGACCATCGCCGCCGTTGCGTTGTCGACAGCCCGGCTGTGGAAGTCCGAACGGGTCGTCCCGCGACGTACGCTTTGGATCACAGGGTCGCTCTGCGTGGCGGCGTTGGGACTGTTACCGGTATCGCTCGATCACCATCGCCCCGACTTGTGTGCGAAACTGTTGTTCTCCGGGCAGTCATTCGGCGCTTACAACTCTGGGATGGAGCGTGACCTGTTGCCGCACATCGACGACGGTCGCCTCATGACAGTCAGCGATGGTCGCGATGCCGTGTGGACCGTTTGGAAACACCGGGGATCGCAAATCCACCTTCGACAAAACGGCATCCCCGCAGGCATCGTGAGCACAGAACCGCTGACGTGCCCGCAGTTCCCTGGCGACATGATGCAGGCAGTCGTCCCGCTCGTCGTTCATCCGCAACCGGACCGCGTGTTAGTCGTGGGATTGGGGAGCACGGCAGCCGTGACATCCTGTCTCGCTTGTCCCGTGCGACAAGTGACCTGCGTTGAAGGGGACGCCGAACTTATTCGCATCAACGACGAAATCATCGCCACTGCCTCGGGGTTCAATCCACTCGATGACGACCGGCTCGTACTTCGTCACATCGATCCGACGCTCGGATTGATGTCCGCCGGGGAAACGTACGACGTCGTCCTGTTGACCGACTCCCATCCGTCTCTCATGAGGCAGTCATCCCGATTCACACGAGAGTACTACGAGAACGCGGCCCGTCATCTCAATCCGGGTGGCATTGTTTCACAGCGATTCCAGTATGCCGACTTCGGCCGGACGCCGATCGAGACGGCTCTCGCCACGATGCGGAGCGTGTTCCCTCAGGTGGCCTGCATCGAGTCCGCACCGGGCGAGATCGTACTCCTCGCATCGAACACTGAAGAAACGATGTTCGACGAATCAATGTTCGAGCGATGCGAGGCCGATCACTTCCGCCGGCTGCTCGCCGAGCAAGGCTGGGACTGGTCCGTCCTATTCAACCTTTCTGCAATCAGTCCGGAGGAGATCTCCGAAATCACGAAGGGTGACGTGGCCATCAACACGAACGGCAACGGTTACTTCACCTATCGACTTCCGCAGGAGGTCATGCGGTGGGGCCTCAAGTGGCGTGAGATCGCCGGATTGTTTGCCGAACATGGCAGTCGCATGCTCGCCTGGGTTGGTGAATCTGACGAGATTCCGGAGATCGGCAAGCGTCTCAAGGACATGGAAGAGCAACATCGTCTGATCGTAGAACATCCCGACCGCTGGCATGCCTACCGGGCGACGCTTAAGAGCCGGCTTCAGGAGCGACCACGCTCGGCCATTATGCAGGTCAACCATGAACTCGAACGCGTCCTGCATCCTGAGGATCAACGTCGCAAGGATTACCTCAAGGCCCTCGGACAGGCAGCAACACGCGAAGCTCCGACCTCCGCTGAAATCGCGGAGCTCGCCGAATTCATCGAGCCTTACGACCCATTGGTCAGCTACTTCCTTCACGAAGAAGCGGCCCATCTCTATGAACGTTCCGAGTCGCCCGACCGTCGCGCACAATTGGCACACCTGCGTCACTCGGTCCATTTCAGTCCGGGACAGGATCAATCGGTGCGAAACGTCGTCGCCGCACTGCAACTGCTGCTCGACGAACCGGAACTCGTCACAGATCCTCAGCAACGCTGGGATGAGATGAACGCACTCCTCGATGTGTTGCGACAACGCTCCGCCTTGCGCGTGCAAACCGACAAGACGGCTTCGTCCTTTGAACTGCTCGATGCAGAAAACAGTATCAAGGTTGCCGAACGAGCAATGGAGGCAATGGACGAACTTCACATCGAAGCGGGTGTCTCCGCCAGTGACTGGGAGCATCGCAGGACGATCCTCGATCGTCTGCTCGTGCGGCCGATGTGGACCTATCACTCGCGACAGGCCCAGCGTCTCGCGACGATCGAAGCACAACTCAAGAGAATCGCCGATCAGGAGTCGGAGGAAGACCAAACGATCACTCGCTGACGACCACTCATCTCAACTCCACCAACGACGAACTCAAGACTTCTTCTCCCTCGGAGCAGACCATGCGAACGATTGCCGTGATGAATCAGAAGGGCGGTGTCGGCAAGACCACCAGCAGCGTGAATATTGCCGCCGGTCTCGCCCGACGCGGAAAGCGAGTGCTGCTGATCGACCTCGATCCACAGGCACATGCATCCCTTCACCTGGGGGTCGAGGAGGCGGGCGGCACAGACACGATCTATCAGGTCTTTGCCGGTGCGAAGACGCTCCAGGAGATTCGCCAACTCACGACCAACAACCTCTGGTTGGCCGCTGCCGACCTTGATCTCGCAGCGACCGAGATCGAACTGGTCGATGCACAGGGGCGCGAGCATGTGCTGCGTCGCGCGATTGCAGCTCACTGCGAACAGGAGCCGTTCGACTACATCATCATGGACTGCCCACCCTCGCTGGGCGTGTTGACAATCAATGCTCTCACCGCTGCGAATGAGGTGTTCATCCCCCTTCAGCCGCACTTCCTGGCTCTGCAGGGACTCTCCAAACTGTTCTCAACAACGGCCCTCGTTCGTCGTCGCCTCAACCGTGACTTGCGAGTCTCGGGTATCCTGCTCTGCCTGTATGAGACCGGCACGCGTCTCGCCGCGGAGTGCACGGATGACCTGCTTCACTTCCTGCACTCAAGCGATGAGGACGCCCCCTGGGCAGGTGCCAAGGTGTTCGACAGTCGCATTCGCAGGAACATCAAACTGGCAGAAGCTCCCAGCTTCGGACAATCGATCTTCGACTACGCCTCCTCCTCAGCCGGTGCTCATGACTACGGCATGCTCGTCGACGAAGTCATCGCCGCAGAGCGATCGGGCGAGCAACCAATCGCCGAGGCAGCGTAAGAGGTCAGACGATTGCTTTCGGTCAACGACCGTTTTCGATTTGTGACCATCTCGTTGAATCGAGTGATTCAGTTGTCTTCCTCGATGATCCATGGGTCGCCGGGAGATTGTCGAAATGCCCTCCAGCCGGGCGGGAAATGTGCGACTTGGAGGACCGTCGGATCAAGTTCTGCGATCTCTCCAAGTCCGACAATTGAGGCATCTTCTTCTTGTGCATCTTCAAGTGTGAGAAACTGCCATCCGTGATCATCGGCATCATGCACGACATGAAGGATCGGCTCTCCCTCGAAAACAATTTGGCGAAGCGTGATTACCGCACAATTGGGAGGTTGATCGAACGGCCATGTATTCTCCATGTTGTCTCCCCGAGTGATCGACCATTGGATGGGTCTTACCGCGTTAAGGGCCCGTGCAAGTTTCAGAATCTCGCTTTGCGCTGAGAGAGGTACTCCACCAATGCCTTGTCGAAGTGCATGCTGGTGTCGAGTTCGACGAA